>NZ_JBSFTV010000058.1:0-38718 GCF_053591455.1 Streptomyces sp. NPDC003016 | reverse complement strand
GGGGCGGCCGTCAGGACGGCCGCCCCTTACCCACGCCGCTGCGGAAGGGAGCGCGGTCAGGCCTTCTTGCCCAGTACGTCCTCGACCTTGGCGCGGACCTCGTCCGTGGCCAGGCCCCGGATCGTCAGCGTCGTACGGCGGCGCAGTACGTCGTCCGCCGTCTCGGCCCACTCGTGGTCACGGGCGTACACGACCTGCGCCCAGATCTCCGGCGCGTCCGGGTGGATGCGCTCGGCCAGCGCCGCATCCTCGTTGGCCAGGCGCGCGATGTCGAAGGACAGCGAGCCGTAGTGCGTGGCCAGGTGACGGGCGGTGTCGGCGGACATCCGGGGGCCCGGCGTACCGCCGTCGACGAGCAGCCGGTGGGCTACCGCGTTCGGGTTGGAGATGCCCGGCAGCGGCAGCTTCCTGGGCAGGCGCGAGATCGGCTCCATGTCCTCGCCCAGCGGGTGGCCGGGGAGGGCGGCGAGCTTGTTCATGACGGTGCGGCCGATGTGACGGAACGTCGTCCACTTGCCGCCCGCGACCGACAGCATGCCGCCGCGGCCCTCGGTGACGACCGTCTCGCGCTTCGCCTTCGAGGTGTCACCGGGACCGCCCGGCAGCACCCGCAGGCCCGCGAAGGAGTACGTGATCAGGTCGCGGGACAGCTGCTGGTCGCGGATCGAGAAGGCGGCCTCGTCCAGGATCTGGGCGATGTCCTTCTCGTTGACGGCGACGTCCCCCGGGTCGCCCTCGTACTCCTCGTCGGTCGTGCCGAGCAGGAGCTGGTCCTCCCACGGCAGCGCGAAGGTGATGCGGTACTTGTCGATCGGCGTGGCCAGCGCGGCCCGCCAGGGGGCGGTGCGCCTGAGGACCAGGTGCGCGCCCTTGGAGAGCCGGATGGAGGGGGCCGCGTCCGGGTTCTCCAGTGTGCGCAGGTGGTCGACCCACGGGCCGGTGGCGTTGAGCACCAGACGGGCGTTGACGCCGAACTCCGAACCGTCCAGCCGGTCCTTGAGCTCCGCGCCTGTGACCCGGCCGCGGGTGAAGCGCAGGCCGGTGACCTCGGCGTGGTTGAGGACGGTCGCGCCCGACTGGGCGGCGGCCCGGACCGTCATCAGGGCCATGCGCGAGTCGTTCATCTGGTCGTCGCCGTACACGGCGACGGCCTTGAGGTCGTCCGTACGCAGCTCCGGAACGTCACGCGCCGCCTTCGACGGGCTGATGACGTGGCCGACCCCGTCCCCGAAGGCGGACAGCGCCGAGTAGGCGAAGACGCCCGCACCGAGCTTGGCCGCGCCGTGCGGACCGCCCTTGTAGACGGGGAGGTAGAAGGTCAGCGGATTGGCCAGGTGCGGCGCCACGTCGCGCGAGAGCGCCCTGCGCTCGAAGTGGTTCTCCGCGACCAGCCTGACCGCGCCCGTCTGGAGGTAGCGCAGTCCGCCGTGGAGCAGCTTGGAGGAGGCGGAGGAGGTGGCGCCGGCGAAGTCGCCGGCGTCCACCAGGGCCACCCGCAGCCCGGACTGCGCGGCGTGCCAGGCGGTGGAGATGCCCAGGATGCCGCCGCCGATCACCAGGAGGTCGTACGCCGCCTTGGAAAGCTGGTCCCGGGTCTCGGCGCGGCTCGCTGTGGAACCGTCGGCCGGGTGCGTCCCGAGGGCCGGAACGCTCTGCAGGATGGTCATGGTGGGTAACTCCTCGTCAGCTCTCGTCGTCGAGCCAGCCCATGGACCGCTCCACGGCCTTGAGCCAGTTCTTGTACTCGCGGTCCCGCTTGGCCGCGTCCATGCGGGGGGTCCACTCGGCGGCCCGGCGCCAGTTGGCGCGCAGCTCGTCGGTGCCGGTCCAGAAGCCGACGGCCAGGCCGGCGGCGTAGGCGGCGCCGAGGCAGGTGGTCTCGGCGACCATCGGGCGCACGACCGGTGCGTCCAGGAAGTCCGAGAGCGTCTGCATCAGCAGGTTGTTGGAGGTCATGCCGCCGTCGACCTTGAGGGCGGTCAGCTCGACGCCCGAGTCCTTGGTCATGGCGTCGCTGATCTCGCGGGTCTGCCAGGCGGTGGCCTCCAGGACGGCACGGGCGATGTGCGCCTTGGTGACGTACCGGGTGAGGCCGGCGATCACACCGCGGGCGTCGGGACGCCAGTACGGGGCGAAGAGGCCGGAGAAGGCGGGCACGAAGTACGCGCCGCCGTTGTCCTCGACCGAGGAGGCCAGCGTCTCGATCTCGGCGGCCGACTTGATCAGGCCCATCTGGTCGCGCATCCACTGGACGAGCGCGCCGGTGACGGCGATCGAGCCTTCGAGCGCGTAGACGGGCTTCTGGTCGCCGATCTGGTAACCGACGGTCGTCAGCAGGCCGTTGTAGGAGTTGACGGGCTTGTCACCGGTGTTCATCAGCATGAAGGTGCCGGTGCCGTACGTCGACTTGGCCTCGCCCTCGGAGAAGCACGTCTGGCCGAACAGCGCCGCCTGCTGGTCACCGAGCGCGGAGGCGACGGGCACGCCCGCCAGCGGCCCCGCCTCGGCGACGCCGTACACCTCGGCGGAGGAACGGATCTCCGGCAGCACGGCGGCCGGGATCTCCATCGACTGCAGGATCTTCTCGTCCCACCGCATCTCGTGCAGGTTCATGAGCAGGGTGCGCGAGGCGTTGGTGACGTCGGTGACGTGCACGCCGCCCTCGGTGCCGCCCGTCAGGTTCCAGATGACCCAGGAGTCCATGGTGCCGAAGAGGATGTCGCCGGCCTCGGCGCGCTCGCGCAGGCCCTCGACGTTGTCGAGCAGCCAGCGCACCTTGGGGCCCGCGAAGTACGACGCGAGGGGCAGGCCGGTCTGGCGGCGGAAGCGGTCCTGGCCGACGTTGCGGCCGAGCTCCTTGCAGAGCGCGTCGGTGCGGGTGTCCTGCCACACGATGGCGTTGTGGACGGGTTCGCCGGTGTTCTTGTCCCACAGCAGCGTGGTCTCGCGCTGGTTGGTGATGCCGATCGCTCTGACGTCGGCGGGCGTGAAGCCCGGATTGTTGTGGGCCGCCTTGCGGATGGCGCCGGCGACGACCTCCTGGACGTTGGTCCAGATCTCGGCCGCGTCGTGCTCGACCCAGCCCGGCTTCGGGAAGATCTGCTCGTGCTCCTTCTGGTCGACCGAGACGATCCGGCCGTCCTTGTCGAAGACGATGCAGCGGCTGGACGTGGTGCCCTGGTCGATGGCCGCGATGAAGGGGCCGGTGGTGTGTGCGTCGGTCACGGTGTGCTCCATGAGGTCTGTACGGCTCGGTACGGGCTCTGTCCGGCAGGGGACTCAGGCGAAGGCGATCCGGTAGATGCCGCCGGCGAGGGCGCCGCCGATCAGCGGACCCACGATCGGGACCCACGCGTAGCCCCAGTCCGAACCGCCCTTGTTGGGCAGCGGAAGCAGAGCGTGCACGATCCGGGGGCCGAGGTCACGCACCGGGTTGATCGCGTAGCCGGTCGGGCCGCCGAGCGAGAGGCCGATGCCGACCACGAGGAGGGCGGTGACCAGCGCGCCCAGCGTGCCGAGGCCGTTGCCCTCGTCGTTGAGGCCCTGCGTGAGGATGGCCAGGACCAGCACGACGGTCGCGATGACCTCGGTCATGACGTTCTGCACGGCGTTGCGGATCTCGGGGCCCGTGGAGAAGACGCCGAGCACAGGACCGGCCTTGGGGGCGGTCTTCTGATCGACCATCCCCTCCTCGGCGGGCTGCGCCGCGACGACCTCGGGGTCGGTGAGGTGCGCGCGGAACTGGCCGTAGTACGTCAGCCAGACGAGCACCGCGCCGATCATGGCGCCGAACAGCTGGGAGACGAAGTAGAGCGGTACGTCGCTCCACCGGGTCCCGCCCTCGATCGCGAGGCCGACGGTGACCGCGGGGTTGAGGTGCGCGCCGGAGACGCCGCCGGCCAGGTAGGCGCCGGTCAGCACGGCGAAACCCCACCCGAAGGTGATGGCGAGCCAGCCCGCGTTCTGGGCCTTCGAGCGCTTCAGCGTGACGGCGGCGCAGACGCCGCCGCCCAGCAGGATGAGCACGGCGGTACCGATGGTCTCGCCGATGAAGATGTCGGAGCTGGACACCCGCGACTCCTTTGTCCTTCGTCCAGGGGAAAGGCGAACTCCGGGTCCCTCCGGTGGTTCGCGCCCTCATCGAGGGCCTAGCCGGTCCCTTGGCGTTGCCACACTCTAACGCGTATTGCCGGTAGGTGTTCGACAATGCCGACCGATGAACGGCAGTTTTGTCCCCGTCACCACACACGTCAAGGGTTCTGCGACCGGTATCGCGATCGTTACCGGCGGGACGGAAGAGGGTGGTACGTGCCTCAGAAGCGCCCGGCGCCCAGATCCCGGGACACCGCGCGCGCGCAGTCCCGTACGGCGGCCACGAGGTCGGGGCGGAGCTCTCCGCCCGCGCAGATCCGCTCGACGGCGCCGGTGACACCGACCGCGCCGACGGGCATCCGCCGCCGGTCGTGGATGGGGGCGGCGATCGAGGCCACCCCGTCCCAGGTCTCCTCCACGTCGGCGGCCCAGCCGCGCGCCCGGGTCAGGTCGAGCACCGCCTCGAAACCCTCCGGGTCCGTGATCGTGCGCGGGGTGAAGGCCTCGCGCTCGTTCTCGAGGACCTCGTTGTGGGCCACCGGGTCGTACGCCGAGAGGACCTTGCCCAGGGCGGCGGAGTGCAGCGGCTGCATCGCGCCCACCTCCAGCACCTGCCGGCTGTCGTCCGGGCGGAAGACGTGGTGGACGATCAGTACGCCCTTGTGGTGCAGGACGCCGAGGTAGACGCTCTCGCCGCTGGAGCGGGCCAGGTCGTCGGTCCACACCAGCGCGCGGGCGCGCAGCTCGTGCACGTCCAGATAGGTGCTGCCGAGACGCAGCAGTTCGGCGCCCAGCTGGTAACGGCCGGAGGCGGGGTCCTGCTCGACGAAACCCTCCGCCTGGAGGGTGCGCAGGATGCCGTGCGCCGTACCCTTGGCGAGGCCGAGGGACGAGGCCACCTCGGTCAGGCCGAGCCTGCGCTCGCCGCCGGCGAGCAGGCGCAGCATCGCCGCCGCCCGCTCGAGCGACTGGATGTTCTTCGCCACGATCGGGCACCTCCACCTCGGTTCGACAATGCTGAACACTATCGGCTCATGTCGACCTGGCGTCACCGTCAGTCGCTCTGCCGGCCGCTCCGTCGGTGGCCGCGCCGGTGGCCGGAGCCATCAGAACACGGCGTCCGTCCGCCCCGTGGGACGCCTTCACACCGAGGGCGGGGGCACGGTTACGCTGGCCGGGTGCCCCTTCCGCCGGGAAAGGGCAAAGCCGACAGCCGTCGCACTCCAGGGAGCAGATCCATGGCCTCGTTGCCGACCCCCACGCCTGCCAGCCACAGCAGCCGCGCAGACGCCCTCCGCGAAGCGCTCGCCAGCCGAGTCGTCGTCGCCGACGGGGCGATGGGCACCATGCTCCAGGCGCAGGACCCCAGCCTGGAGGACTTCGAGAACCTCGAAGGCTGCAACGAGATCCTCAACATCACCCGCCCGGACATCGTGCGCTCCGTCCACGAGGAGTACTTCGCGGTCGGCGTGGACTGCGTCGAGACCAACACCTTCGGCGCGAACCACTCGGCGGCGAACGAGTACGAGATCGCCGACCGGATCTTCGAGCTGTCCGAGTCGGGTGCGCGCATCGCGCGTGAGGTCGCCGACGAGTTCGTCGCCAGGGACGGCCGCCAGCGCTGGGTCCTGGGATCGATCGGTCCCGGCACCAAGCTGCCATCGCTCGGCCACATCGCGTACGACGTGCTGCGGGACGGCTACCAGCGGAACGCCGAAGGGCTGCTCGCCGGTGGTGCGGACGCCCTGATCGTGGAGACCACCCAGGACCTGCTCCAGACCAAGTCGAGCCTGATCGGCGCGCGCCGCGCGATGGACGCCCTGGGCATCGACGTGCCGCTGATCTGTTCGCTCGCCTTCGAGACGACCGGCGTCATGCTGCTCGGCTCGGAGATCGGCGCCGCCCTGACCGCCCTGGAGCCGCTGGGCATCGACCTGATCGGTCTGAACTGTTCGACGGGCCCGGACGAGATGAGCGAGCACCTGCGCTACCTCGCCCGCCACTCGCGTACGCCGCTGATGTGCATGCCCAACGCAGGCCTTCCCGTGCTCACCAAGGACGGCGCGCACTTCCCGCTCGGCCCCGACGGTCTCGCCGACGCCCAGGAGACGTTCGTCCGCGACTACGGCCTGTCCCTGATCGGCGGCTGCTGCGGCACGACCCCCGAGCACCTGCGCGTCGTCGTCGAGCGGTCCCGCGGCCTCGCCCCGGGGCAGCGCGACCCGCGCCCCGAGCCGGGCGCCGCCTCGCTCTACCAGTCGGTCCCCTTCCGCCAGGACACCGCCTACATGGCGATCGGCGAGCGCACCAATGCCAACGGGTCGAAGAAGTTCCGCGATGCCATGCTGGAGGCCCGCTGGGACGACTGCGTGGAGATGGCGCGCGACCAGATCCGTGAGGGCGCGCACATGCTCGACCTGTGCGTGGACTACGTCGGCCGCGACGGTGTGGCCGACATGGCGGAGCTGGCCGGCCGCTTCGCCACCGCCTCCACCCTCCCCATCGTGCTGGACTCCACGGAACTGCCCGTCATCCAGGCCGGCTTGGAGAAGCTCGGCGGCCGCGCGGTCATCAACTCGGTCAACTACGAGGACGGCGACGGCCCGGAGTCCCGTTTCGCCAAGGTGACCGCACTCGCCAAGGAGCACGGCGCCGCGCTGATCGCGCTGACCATCGACGAGGAGGGCCAGGCCCGCACCGTCGAGCACAAGGTGGCCATCGCCGAGCGGCTCATCGCCGACCTGACCGGCAACTGGGGCATCGAGGAGTCGGACATCCTCATCGACTGCCTCACCTTCACCATCTGCACCGGGCAGGAGGAGTCCCGCAAGGACGGCATCGCCACGATCGAGGCGATCCGCGAGCTCAAGCGCCGCCACCCGGACGTCCAGACCACCCTGGGTCTGTCGAACATCTCCTTCGGCCTCAACCCGGCCGCCCGCGTCGTCCTGAACTCCGTCTTCCTCGACGAGTGCGTCAAGGCCGGCCTGGACTCCGCGATCGTGCACGCGAGCAAGATCCTGCCCATCGCCCGTCTGGAGGAGGAGCAGGTCCAGGTCGCCCTCGACCTGATCCACGACCGCCGCGCCGAGGGCTACGACCCGCTCCAGAAGCTGATGGCCCTCTTCGAGGGCGTCAACATGAAGTCGATGAAGGCCGGCCGCGCCGAGGAGCTGATGGCCCTCCCGCTCGACGAGCGCCTGCAGCGCCGCATCATCGACGGCGAGAAGAACGGCCTGGAGGCCGACCTCGACGAGGCCCTCCGGTCCCGTCCGGCCCTGGACATCGTCAACGACACGCTGCTGGAGGGCATGAAGGTCGTCGGCGAGCTGTTCGGGTCCGGGCAGATGCAGCTGCCGTTCGTACTCCAGTCGGCCGAGGTCATGAAGACCGCGGTGGCGCACCTGGAGCCGCACATGGAGAAGACCGACGACGAGGGCAAGGGCACCATCGTGCTGGCCACCGTCCGCGGCGACGTGCACGACATCGGCAAGAACCTCGTCGACATCATCCTGTCCAACAACGGCTACACGGTCGTCAACCTCGGCATCAAGCAGCCGGTCTCCGCGATCCTGGAGGCCGCACAGGAGCACAGGGCCGACGTCATCGGCATGTCCGGCCTCCTCGTCAAGTCCACGGTGATCATGAAGGAGAACCTCCAGGAGCTCAACCAGCGCAAGATGGCCGCGGACTTCCCGGTCATCCTCGGCGGCGCCGCCCTCACCCGGGCCTACGTCGAGCAGGACCTGCACGAGATCTACGAGGGTGAGGTCCGCTACGCCCGCGACGCCTTCGAGGGGCTGCGCCTGATGGACGCCCTGATCGGCGTCAAGCGCGGCGTCCCCGGCGCCAAACTCCCCGAGCTCAAGCAGCGCCGCGTGGCCAAGCTGGACACGCCCCTCCTCGAGGTCCAGGAGCCCGAGGGCCCGTCCCGCTCCGACGTCTCCACCACCAACCCGGTCCCCACCCCGCCGTTCTGGGGCACCCGCGTGGTCAAGGGCATCGGCCTCAAGGAGTACGCCTCCTGGCTCGACGAGGGTGCGCTGTTCAAGGGGCAGTGGGGCCTCAAGCAGGCCAGGGCCGGCGACGGGCCGACGTACGAAGAGCTCGTCGAGACCGAGGGCCGTCCCCGGCTGCGCGGCTGGCTGGAGCAGCTCCACACCAAGAACATGCTGGAAGCCGCCGTCGTCTACGGCTACTTCCCCTGCGTGTCCAAGGGCGACGACCTCATCCTCCTGGGCGAGGACGGCTCCGAGCGCACCCGCTTCACCTTCCCGCGCCAGCGCCGCGGCCGCCGCCTGTGCCTGGCCGACTTCTTCCGCCCGGAGGAGTCCGGCGAGACGGACGTGGTCGGCCTCCAGGTCGTCACCGTGGGATCGAAGATCGGCGAGGCCACGGCCGAGCTGTTCGCATCGAACTCCTACCGCGACTACCTCGAACTCCACGGCCTCTCCGTCCAGCTGGCCGAGGCGCTCGCCGAGTACTGGCACGCCCGCGTCCGCTCCGAACTCGGCTTCGCGGCCGAGGACCCGGCCGAGGTCGAGGACATGTTCGCCCTCAAGTACCGCGGCGCGCGCTTCTCGCTCGGTTACGGCGCCTGCCCCGACCTGGAGGACCGCGCGAAGATCGCCGGCCTGCTCCAGCCCGAGCGGATCGGGGTGCACCTCTCCGAGGAGTTCCAGCTCCACCCGGAGCAGTCCACCGACGCGATCGTCATCCACCACCCCGAGGCGAAGTACTTCAACGCGCGCTAGCGAGCCCGGCGGGTCGTACACTGGTCGGTCCAGTGCAGGCCGGTTGCCTTCCCCCCCTGGGGAGGCGGCCGGCCTTCTCGTCCCTCCAGGAGGTGTGCCCGGATGACCAGTACCGTCCCTGCGCCCAGTACCCGTACGGCCGAAGGCTCCGCCCTGCAGGCCGTTTTCCTCGACATGGACGGCACCCTGGTCGACACCGAAGGGTTCTGGTGGGAGGTCGAGGCGGAGGTCTTCGCGGACCTCGGGCATGTGCTGGACGAGGCGTGGCGCGACGTGGTGGTCGGCGGGCCCATGACCCGCAGTGCGGGCTACCTCATCGAGGTGACCGGCGCGGACATCACCCTGCCCGAGCTCACGGTGCTGCTCAACGACCGCTTCGAGAAGCGCATCGGGCGCGGCGTGCCGCTGATGCCGGGTGCGGCGCGGCTGCTCGCCGAACTGGCGGCGCACGAGGTGCCCACCGCCCTGGTCTCCGCCTCGCACCGGCGCATCATCGACCGCGTGCTGGAGACGCTCGGCCCGGAGAAGTTCTCGCTCACGGTCGCGGGCGACGAGGTGGCCCGTACGAAGCCGCACCCCGACCCGTACCTGCACGCGGCGGCCCGGCTGGGCGCCGACCCCCTGAGATGCGCGGTCGTCGAGGACACGGCGACCGGTGTGGCGGCCGCCGAGGCGGCCGGCTGCCGCGTGGTGGCCGTGCCGTCCGTCGCGCCGATCGCGCCCGCGCGCGGCCGGGTCGTCGTGGGATCGCTCGAAGAAGTCGATCTCGCCTTTCTCCGGACGTTGATCACGCGAATGAACTGATCCGTGCACTGAGCGTACTTCCGCTAATGGCCGGAAACTCTGGGCATTGGGCCGTGCATTTTCCGTGACGCGCGGAACGGGAAATGCGCAGTCGGTCAAATGGCTTGACCGGGTGACGTTTGTCACCCCGAAGGCCGCCGCGGGGGGCGTCCGGGAGGGTCAAAGCGCCTCCGAGGGACTGTAATTGGCGCCCTTGTGTCCGCATTGATGGGGTGGTGTACGAATCATTCCCACCCCACGGCGTCGGCGCTCCGGGATTCATGATCACCGGCCGATAACGGACCGGCACGCCTCCGGTCCAGGATTCCCGGTGTTTCCCACTAATCTCAACGCGAGAACTTCGCCGCATCATCACGTGCCTCAGCGCCCAACCAGTTGCTGGGACCACGTACCCGATCGCTCTGATCCCGGCCCGATCGCTCCGCCCCGACCGGGCGGCCGCGGCGGAGTGTCCAGTACACCGCTGAAACTCAGTGCCGGATGAGGGAGAACGTCCAGGATGAACCGCAAGACTTTGGTGCTGCCGGCCATGATTGGCCTGCTCGCGCCCGTGCTCGCCGCGTGCGGCGGCTCGGACGGCGGCGGCAGGGGCGGTGAGGCCATAGTCGTGGGCACCACGGACCAGTTCGTTGCCACGAAGGAGGCTCCCGCGCCCTTCGATCCGGCGTTCGCCTACGACGCAGGCGCCTGGAACGTCCTTCGGCAGACCGTCCAGATGCTGATGCACGTCCCGCGCGGCGGCGGCGAGCCGGTGCCGGACGCGGCCTCCAAGTGCGGTTTCACGGACACTCAGAACGAGAGCTACCGCTGCACCCTGCGCAGCGGGCTGAAGTTCTCCGACGGCGACACGATCACCGCCGAGGACGTCAAGTTCTCGATCGAGCGCGTGCTGAAGATCAACGACGACAACGGTCCGGTCGCGCTGCTGTCGAACATCGACACGATCGAGACCAACGGCGACAGCGGAATCGTCTTCCATCTCAAGACGCCGGACGCCACGTTCCCGTACAAGATCGCGACGCCCGCCGCGGCCATCGTCGACCCCGACACGTACAAGGCGGACAAGCTCCGGGCCGGAGTCGACGCCGACGGCTCGGGCCCGTACACGCTGGAGACGGAGACCGAGGGCGACAAGGTCGTCAAGGCGGTCTTCACCAAGAACCCCCATTACAAGGGCGACCTGAGCCTCCGGAACGACAAGGTCGAGCTGCGGTCCTTCGAGGACACCGAGTCCATGGAGAAGGCGCTCAGGGACGGCGACATCAGCATGATGACGCGCACCCTGCAGCCCGGCCAGATCAAGGACCTGTCGGAGAACCCGCCCGAGGGCATCGACCTCGTCGAGATGCCCGGCCTGGAGATCCGCTACCTCGGCTTCGACACCGAGGACTCCACGGTGAAGAGCAAGGCGGTGCGCCAGGCCCTGGCCTCCGTCGTCGACCGCGGGCAGCTCGCGAGCAAGGTCTACCCGGCCACGGCCGAACCGCTCTACTCGCTCATCCCGAACACCATCCCCGGGCACCAGAACGCGTTCTTCAACAAGTACGGCGAGCCGAACGCGCGCAAGGCGGCCGGCATTCTGAGCGCGGCGGGCATCAGCACGCCGGTGAAGCTGACGCTGAACTACACGACCGACCACTACGGCTCGGTGACGAAGAAGGAGTTCGAGGTGCTCCAGGAGCAGCTCAACGCCACGAAGCTCTTCGACGTCGGCATCAAGGGCACCGAGTGGTCGAAGTTCCGTGCCAGCCAGAAGCGCGGCGAGTACGCCGTCTACGGCATGGGCTGGTTCCCCGACTTCCCGGACGCCGACAACTACGTCGCGCCGTTCCTGGGCAAGGACAACTTCCTCAACACCCCGTACGCGAACAGCGAGACCAGGAACAAGCTCATCCCCGAGTCGCGCCGTGCCGCCGACCGGAGCGCGGCCACGGAGACGTTCGAGCGGATCCAGGAGATCGTCGCCAACGACGTGCCGGTGCTGCCGCTGTGGCAGGGCAAGCAGTACGTCGCCGCGCGCGACGACATCACCGGCGTCGAATGGGCCGTCAACTCCTCGGCGGACCTGCAGCTGTGGGAGTTGGGCCGCGGCGTCTCCTGACGTCGGCAGTACCCGGCCGCGAAGACCGCGTCGCCGGTGGTTAATTCATCGAATCTGTGAGGCAAGGATCCGTGAAAAGGCGTAACCAGTGGCTGACGGCCCCGCTCGCGGCGGGACTCGCGGCGGGTCTGCTCAGCGGTTGTGGCACCGAGGAGGGCGGCTCGGGGGGCACGGGTGACGCGGTGGTCATGGGCATGTCGGACGAGGTGCTGGCCACCGATCCGGCGTCGGGCTACGACCCGGGCTCCTGGCTGCTGTTCAACAACGTCTTCCAGTCGCTGCTGGCCTTCCCGAAGGGCGGCTCGGTGCCGGAGCCCGAGGCCGCGAAGGAGTGCGGCTTCGACGACGACGCCAGCAAGGTCTTCCGCTGCACGCTGCGCGACGGTCTGAAGTTCAGCAACGGCAACAGCCTGACCTCGAAGGACGTCAAGTACTCCTTCGAGCGCTCGCTGAAGATCAACGACAAGGCCGGCCCGGCGGCGGTCATGCTCTCCTCCATCGACACGATCGAGACGCCGGACGACCAGAGCGTCGTCTTCCGCCTCAAGGTCCCGGACGCCACCTTCCCGAGCAAGATCGCCTCGGGTGCCGGCTCCATCGTCGACCACCGCGAGTACGCCTTCGACAAGCTCCGTACCGACAAGCAGGCGGTCGGCTCGGGGCCGTACAAGCTGGAATCCTTCGACCAGGGCGAAGCGGTCTTCTCCGTCAACGGCGAGTACAAGGGCACCGCCGAGGTGAAGAACTCCGGCGTCACCGTGAAGTTCTTCCACGGCGACCAGAAGGCGCTGGCCGCGTCCCTCAAGGCGCGCGACGTGGACATCGCCTACCGAGGACTCGCGATCGCCGACATCACCGAGCTGGAGAACGCGACGGCCGGCAGCTCCGGCGGCGTCGAGGTCGTCGAGGGCTCCAGCGCCGAGGTCCAGCACCTGGTCTTCAACATGAAGGACCCGGTCGCCGGCAAGCTCGGCGTGCGCAAGGCCATGGCGTACCTCATCGACCGCGACGCCCTGGTGCGGGACGTCTACCAGTCCACCGCGACCCCGCTGTACTCGATCGTCCCGGCCGGCATCGGCGCCCACAACACGGCGTTCTTCGACACCTACGGGGGCAGCCCGCAGCCCGGCAAGGCCGAGGCGGCCCTGCGCGACGCGGGGATCACCGGCAAGGTGAAGCTGACCCTCTGGGCCACGCCCAGCCGCTACGGACCCGCCACGGTCCAGGAGTTCAAGGCGATAGCCAAGCAGCTCAACAAGAGCGGGCTCTTCGAGGCCAAGGTCGAGTCCGTCGGGATCGAGCAGTACGAGGAGGACATCGCGGCCGGCAAGTACGGCGTGTACGTGAAGGGCTGGGTCCCCGACTACCCGGACCCGGACAACTTCACCCAGCCGTTCTTCGGCAAGGACAACGTCCTGGGCAACAACTACGAGAACAGCCAGATCACCGGCCGGATCATCCCGGGCACCGCCGCCTCGGCCGACCGCACCAAGGCCGACAAGGACTTCGGCAAGCTCCAGGACATCGTCGCCGAGGAGCTGCCGGTCATTCCGCTGTGGCAGGGCAAGCAGTACGCCGTCGCCCACGACAACATCTCGGGCCTGGAGTGGACCCTGGACGCGTCGACCGTCTTCCGTTTCTGGGAGATCAGCAAGGGCTGAGGGCACGGGTCGGCCGGTGACGGCCGGCACGTGCCGGGCCGGGTCCCGGCGTCCGCTACTGGGCGCCGGGCCTGACCAGGCCGCTCTCGTACGCGTACACCGCGGCCTGCACCCGGTCGCGCAGCCCGAGCTTCGTCAGTACGTGCCCCACATGCGTCTTCACCGTCGTCTCGCTCACGAAGAGGTCGGCGGCGATCTCCGCGTTGGACAGCCCCCGGGCCACCAGCTTCAGCACCTCGACCTCGCGCTCGGTCAGCGTGTGCAGCGTGTCCGGGACCTGCTCCTCGCCGGACGGCAGGTGGTCCGCGTACTTGTCGAGCAGCCGGCGCGTGATGCTCGGCGCCAGCATCGCCTCGCCCGCCGCGACCACCCGGATCGCCTGCACCAGCTCGGTGGCGGGCGCGTCCTTCAGCAGGAAACCGCTGGCCCCGGCGCGCAGCGCCTCCACGACGTACTCGTCGAGGTCGAACGTGGTCAGCACGAGCACCTTCGCCGGACCGTCCTTGCCGGGACCGGTGATCTGGCGGGTCGCCTCGACGCCGTCCATCCGCGGCATCCGGATGTCCATCAGGACCACATCGGGCTGCAGCGCCCGGACCTGATCGATCGCCTGCAGACCGTCTCCGGCCTCACCGACGACCGCGAGATCCTGCTCGGCCTCCAGAATCATCCGGAAGCCGGTGCGCAGCAGCGGCTGGTCGTCGACCAGTAGGACGCGGATAGCCACAGAGTCTCCTTCGCTAGACCGGCCCCATTCTGCCCTGGCCGCCCCGGGGCGGATCGGCCGGGCGCTCCGTGACGGCGACGGGCAGCGGGTACGCCGGGGGAGTGCCGCCGAATTCCGGGCAGACCGCCCGGTGGTCGCACCATCCGCAGAGCTTGGTCGGGCGCGGCCGCCAGTCACCGGTCTCGGTGGCCTCCCTGATCGCGTCCCACAGTGCGAGCAGCTTGCGCTCGACCCGCTCCAGATCCGCCTCGACCGGGTCGTACGTCAGCACGTCACCGCTGCCGAGGTACACCAGCTGGAGCCGGCGCGGCACGACGCCCTTCCACCGCCAGATCACCAGCGCGTAGAACTTCATCTGGAACAGCGCGCCCTCGGCGTACTCCGGCCGCGGCGCCTTGCCCGTCTTGTAGTCCACGATCCGCACGTCGCCGGACGGGGCCACGTCCACCCGGTCGATGATGCCGCGCAGCCGCAGGCCCGACTCCAGCTCCGTCTCGACGAAGAGCTCCCGCTCGGCCGGCTCCAGCCTCGTCGGGTCCTCCAGCGTGAACCACCGCTCGACCAGTTCCTCGGCCTCCGTCAGCCAGCGCGACAGCCGCTCGCCCTCCGGATCCTCGGTGAACAACTCCATGAGCTGGGGCTTCGACTCCAGGAGCCGCTCCCACTGGCCGGGCACCATCGCCCTGGCCCGCCCCGCCGTGCGCTCCGTCGCCGGATCGTCGAAGAGGCGCTCCAGCACCGCGTGCACCAGCGTGCCCCGGGTCGCCGCCTCGCTCGGCTTCTCGGGCAGTTTGTCGATCACCCGGAACCGGTAGAGCAGCGGACACTGCATGAAGTCGCTCGCCCGCGAGGGGGACAGCGACGTGGGGCGCTGGGCAGCGTCGTCCCGACCGGAACTCGTAGTCATGTCCAAGACCCTACGACCCGCCACTGACAGCCGTCCGCATACCATCGACGGCAGACCCTCTCGCGCTGCCCGGCCGGCGGACCGCCCGGTGCAGCGGCGAGTGACGCCTGCGAACGAAGGGCCCCTGTGAACGAGAGCGGCGAGCGCGACAAGCGCGGCGGGAGCGACGGGCACGGCGACAAGCCGCAGCGCCCGCGCGAGCCGGGCGGCGGCCTCCTCATGGGCCGCCCGTTCGGTGTGCCCGTCTACGTCGCCCCCAGCTGGTTCCTCGTCGCGGCGCTCATCACCTGGGTCTTCGGCGGCCAGCTCGACCGCGTGCTCCCGGAGCTGGGCAACCTCCGCTACCTGGTCTCGCTCTTCTTCGCCGTCGCCTTCTACGCCTCCGTGCTGGTCCACGAACTGGCCCACACCGTGGCGGCGCTGCGCTTCAAGCTGCCGGTGCGCCGCATCCAGCTCCAGTTCTTCGGCGGCGTGTCCGAGATCGAGAAGGAGTCGGAGACACCGGGGCGCGAGTTCGTCCTCGCCTTCGTCGGCCCGCTGCTCTCGCTCGTACTGAGCGGCGTCTTCTACGCGGGCATGCGGGCCGTGGAGCCCGGCACCGTGCCCGGCGTCCTGCTGGCCGGCCTGATGATCTCCAACCTCATCGTGGCCGCCTTCAACCTCCTGCCCGGCCTGCCGCTGGACGGCGGGCGGATGCTCCGCGCCATCGTCTGGAAGATCACCGGCAAGCCGATGAGCGGCACGATCGCCGCGGCCTGGGTCGGCAGGGCGCTCGCCGTCGCCGTCCTCATCGGCCTCCCGCTGCTCACCCACACCGGCGCCCTCGGCAACTCCACCGAGGACATCGGCGGCATGGAGACCGTCACCGACGCCCTGCTCGCCGCCATCCTCGCCGCGATCATCTGGACCGGCGCCGGCAACAGTCTCCGCATGGCCCGGCTGCGCGAGCACCTCCCCGGCCTGCACGCCCGTACGCTCACCCGGCGCGCCGTCCCCGTCGAGCCGGACACCCCGCTCTCCGAGGCCCTGCGGCGCGCCAACGCGGCGGGCGCCCGCGCCCTGGTCGTCGTCGACGGGCAGGGGGAGCCCACCGGTGTCGTCCGCGAGGCGGCCATCGTCGCCGTACCGGAACACCGCAGGCCCTGGGTGGCGGTGAGCGGCCTCGCGCAGGACCTCACCGAGGACATGAAGATCGAGGCCGAGCTGGCGGGCGAGGCCCTGCTGGAGCACCTGCGGGCCGCCCCGGCCACGGAGTACCTGGTGCTCGAGGAGACGGGCGAGATCTACGGTGTCCTGTCCACCGCCGACGTGGAGCGCGCCTTCGTGTCGGCCATGGCCCGCCCGCAGTAGACGGCTCCGGCCCGCCCGTCGCCGTACCGCGGCGAAATCGGCCACGAAAAGACCGGTAGGCTGGTCACATGTCCGAACCGACCGGTGCCGCCCGCCGTCGCGGCCCCTTCCAGGTCGGGGACCAGGTCCAGCTCACCGACCCCAAGGGACGCCACTACACGTTCACGCTCGAGGCCGGGAAGAATTTCCACACCCACAAGGGTTCCTTCCCCCACGACGAGCTGATCGGTGCTCCCGAGGGCAGTGTTGTCCGTACCACGGGAAACGTCGCCTATCTCGCGCTGCGCCCCCTGCTCCCCGACTATGTCCTGTCCATGCCCCGCGGTGCCGCCGTGGTCTACCCCAAGGACGCGGGGCAGATCCTGGCCTTCGCCGACATCTTCGCCGGCGCCCGCGTCGTCGAGGCGGGGGTCGGCTCCGGCTCGCTGAGCAGCTTCCTGCTGCGCGCCATCGGCGACCAGGGCATGCTGCACTCCTACGAGCGCCGCGAGGACTTCGCCGAGATCGCCACGCAGAACGTGGAGCGCTACTTCGGCGGCCCGCACCCCGCCTGGCAGCTCACCGTCGGCGACCTCCAGGACAACCTGAACGACACCGACGTCGACCGCGTGATCCTCGACATGCTCGCCCCGTGGGAGTGCCTGGACGTCGTCCGCAAGGCGCTCGTCCCCGGCGGCATCCTCTGCTGCTACGTGGCCACCACCACGCAGCTCGCGCGCACCGTCGAGTCCATCCGCGAGATCGGCTGCTTCGCGGAGCCGACCGCCTGGGAGTCGATGATCCGCAACTGGCACGTCGAGGGTCTGGCCGTCCGCCCCGATCACCGGATGATCGGCCACACCGGCTTCCTGCTCACCGCCCGCCGCCTCGCGGACGGCGTGGAGCCCCCGCTGCGCCGCCGCCGCCCCGCCAAGGGCGCGTACGGCGAGGACTACACGGGTCCCGGAAGCGAGAGCGGGTCCGCCTCCCGGGGCTGACCCGGCAACGAACCGGCGCCGCCGTCGAGTTCCCCGACCGACCGGGGAACTCGACGGCGGCGCTTTTCCGTTCCCGGTACGGACCCGTTCCCGTACGGGCCCCGCCGTTCCGCTGCGCTGTGACGTGTGGCACGATGCTCGCCACCCCACCGGCACAGCCCCAGGAGACACCCCGCGTGCAGACCTCCGCCGCCCTGGACCTCGCGCACACCCGGTCCCGCCCGGTGCACTGGCTCGCCACCGCCGCCGCCATGGCCGCGGTCGTGGCCGCGGCCGCCCTGCTCCAGCCGGAAGCCGCCACCGCCTCGCAGTCCGCCCCCGGCCCCGCCGCGCCCGCCGCCCGGGCCGCCGCCGCGCCCGACGCGTCGAGCGCCGTGTACCCGCTGGAGTGCCGCGGCGGGAAGCCCGCCGTGGTCAAGAAGGGCTCCGGCGACCTCGACGGCGACGGCCGGCCCGAGACCGTGGCGGTCGTACGCTGCGCGTCGGGAATCGGCACCCCGCCCAGTGGGGTCTTCGTCCTCACCGGGCCTTCACGCGTCGTGGCGACCCTGGTGGACCCGGCGGACGGGATGGGCGTCAGCGATTTCACCGTACGGGCCGGCGCCGTCTCGGCGACCCTGCTCGGCTACTCGTCGCCGGACGTGGCCCGCTGCTGCCCGGACGTGACGGAGAAGGTCAAGTGGCAGTGGCGGGGCGGCAAGTTCGCCCGGACCGTTCTGCCGGTCGACGCGCGCAGTATGTGATCCGTCACTCCGCGTCAGGGCCGTAGACCTCGACCCTGTCCGAAACCCGACGTACGTGGATGCAGTCGCCCGGGCACTCCTTCGCGGAGTCGACGACGTCCCGGAGGAGCGGCAGCGGTACGGGCGTTGTGGCCCCCGGGCTCTGCAGCAGTTCGTCGCCGGAGCTCTTCACGTACGCCAGGCCGTCGATGTCGAGCTCGAAGACGTCGGGGGCGTACTGCACGCAGATGCCGTCGCCGGTGCAGAGGTCCTGGTCGATCCACACCTCGAGCGGGTCGCCCGTCTGCGCTCCGTCGGCGGTGGGAGCCTTCTCCTGCACGGTCATATCTCCTGCCGTTTCCTGCGCGGTTGTAGCAATTGAAGCCAGCCCTGACGGGTGTTGAACACTTCGACGATACAACCGCCCGCTTTCCGATGTTGATGGGTGGGTATTCCCCTGGTGTGAGGGAGTACGCAAGGGTGAAGATCGGACACACCCCGCAGTCTTTGTGATCTAGGGGTTTCAACCCGCACCCGCCCAGGTAGGGTCAGGAAGCGTCCAGCTCCCCTTGGAGGAGGTGAGGACCGTGGCAGCCCACGACGACGACATCAACCGCGGCATCCGGCCGGGGCGAGGGTCTGAGGACCCCGCCGGCCAGGTTGCCTATCTCGAGCAGGAAATCGCCGTCCTGCGCCGCAAGCTCGCCGACTCTCCGCGTCATACGACGATTCTCGAAGAGCGGATCGTCGAGCTGCAGACCAACTTGGCAGGCGTGTCCGCTCAGAACGAGCGGCTCGCCAATACGCTCCGTGAGGCCCGCGACCAGATCGTGGCCCTCAAGGAAGAAGTCGACCGGCTCGCGCAGCCGCCGGCCGGCTTCGGTGTCTTCCTCATGGCGAACGAGGACGGCACGGCCGACATCTTCACCGGCGGCCGCAAGCTACGGGTGAACGTCAGCCCCGGCGTGGAGCTCGAAGAGCTCCGGCGCGGCCAAGAAGTCATGCTCAACGAAGCGCTCAACGTGGTCGAGGCCATGGAATTCGAGCGCGCCGGGGAAATCGTCACCCTCAAGGAGATCCTTGAGGACGGCGAGCGCGCCCTGGTGCTCGGGCACACCGACGAGGAGCGGGTGGTGCGGCTCGCCGAGCCGCTGATGGACGTGACCATCCGCCCCGGCGACGCCCTGCTGCTGGAACCCAGGTCCGGCTACGTCTACGAAGTCATCCCCAAGAGCGAGGTCGAGGAGCTCGTCCTCGAAGAGGTTCCGGACGTCGACTACGACAAGATCGGCGGTCTGGGCAATCAGATCGAGCTGATCCGCGACGCGGTCGAGCTTCCCTACCTCCACCCCGACCTCTTCAAGGAACACGAACTGCGGCCTCCGAAGGGCATCCTGCTCTACGGCCCGCCCGGCTGCGGCAAGACGCTGATCGCGAAAGCCGTCGCCAATTCGCTCGCCAAGAAGGTCGCCGAGGTGACCGGCCAGCCCGCGGGGAAGAGCTACTTCCTCAACATCAAGGGCCCCGAGCTCCTCAACAAGTACGTCGGTGAGACCGAGCGGCACATCCGTCTCGTCTTCCAGCGTGCCCGGGAGAAGGCGAGCGAGGGCACCCCCGTCATCGTCTTCTTCGACGAGATGGAATCGCTCTTCCGCACCCGTGGCTCGGGTGTCAGCTCGGACGTGGAGAACACCATCGTTCCGCAGCTGCTCGCCGAGATCGACGGCGTGGAGGGCCTGGAGAACGTCATCGTCATCGGCGCCTCCAACCGCGAAGACATGATCGACCCCGCGATCCTGCGGCCCGGCCGGCTCGACGTCAAGATCAAGATCGAGCGTCCGGACGCCGAAGCGGCGAAGGACATCTTCGCGAAATACCTCCGGTCCACGCTGCCGCTGCACGCGGACGACCTGGCCGAGCACACCGGCTCCAGAGAAGCCGCGGTGCACGGCATGATCCAGTCGGTCGTCGAGCAGATGTATGCCGAGTCCGAGGAGAACCGATTCCTCGAGGTCACGTACGCGAACGGCGACAAGGAAGTCCTGTACTTCAAGGACTTCAACTCCGGCGCGATGATCCAGAACATCGTCGACCGGGCCAAGAAAATGGCCATCAAGGCATTCCTCGACCACAACCAGAAAGGCCTTCGGGTCTCCCACCTCCTCCAGGCTTGCGTGGACGAGTTCAAGGAGAACGAGGACCTGCCGAACACCACGAACCCGGACGACTGGGCCCGCATCTCCGGAAAGAAGGGCGAGCGGATCGTATTCATCCGCACGCTCGTCACCGGAAAGCAGGGCGCGGACACCGGACGCTCCATCGACACGGTGGCGAATACCGGTCAGTACCTGTAGATCGCGGACTGGCTGCGGGTGCCCGCGCGGGCGTCCGCAGCCGGTTGCTTTCTCCATGGCGGCGGCCGCCGCGGCGGCCGCCATTTCGACCACACCAGAGCAATGACGGAATTGATCTCCCCACCAGCGCAGAGGCGTTCTAGGCTCTTCGGTACCGCCGGGTCGCGCAGTGCGGGATCGGGGCACCGCACACGCACCGGAGAACCAGCGGTACTTGAGTGCCGCCCCCGTCCGGGGGCGACGCCGGGCAAGGAGGGCCGCATGACCGTACGGCGAGTAATGGGCATCGAGACGGAGTACGGCATCTCCGTCCCCGGCCACCCCAACGCCAATGCCATGCTCACCTCGTCCCAGATCGTCAACGCCTACGCGGCGGCGATGCACCGGGCGCGGCGGGCCCGCTGGGACTTCGAGGAGGAGAACCCACTGCGGGACGCGCGAGGCTTCGACCTCGCGAGGGAAGCCGCCGACAACAGCCAGCTCACCGACGAGGACATCGGCCTGGCCAATGTCATCCTCACCAACGGCGCGCGGCTGTACGTGGACCACGCGCACCCCGAGTACAGCTCGCCGGAGATCACCAACCCGTTGGACGCGGTGCTCTGGGACAAGGCCGGCGAGCGGATCATGGCGGAGGCGGCGCTGCGCGCGGCCCAGCTGCCGGGCGCCCAGCCGATCCACCTCTACAAGAACAACACCGACAACAAGGGCGCGTCGTACGGCACGCACGAGAACTACCTGATGAAGCGGGAAACCCCCTTCTCGGACATCGTGCGCCACCTGACGCCGTTCTTCGTGTCCCGGCAGGTCGTCACCGGCGCCGGCCGCGTCGGCATCGGCCAGGACGGCCACGAGCACGGCTTCCAGATCAGTCAGCGCGCCGACTACTTCGAGGTCGAGGTCGGCCTGGAGACGACCCTCAAGCGCCCCATCATCAACACCCGCGACGAGCCGCACTCCGACGCCGAGAAGTACCGCAGGCTGCACGTGATCATCGGCGACGCGAACCTCTCCGAGATCTCGACGTACCTGAAGCTGGGTACGACGGCCCTGGTGCTGTCGATGATCGAGGACGGCTTCATCAATGTGGACCTCGCCGTCGACCAGCCGGTGCGCACCCTGCACCAGGTCTCGCACGACCCGGCGCTCCAACGGCTGATCACGCTGCGCAGCGGCCGGACACTGACCGCTGTCCAGCTTCAGATGGAGTACTTCGAGCTGGCGCGCAAGTACGTCGAGGAGCGGTTCGGCGCCGACGCCGACGAGCAGACCCAGGACGTCCTGGGGCGCTGGGAGGACGTGCTGAACCGGCTGGAGAACGACCCGATGAGCCTGTCCGGCGAGCTGGACTGGATCGCCAAGCGGGAGCTCCTGGAGGGCTACCGCAGGCGCGACGGCCTGGACTGGGACGCCCCCAGGCTCCACCTGGTCGACCTCCAGTACGCCGACGTACGCCCCGAGAAGGGCCTGTACAACCGCCTGGCGGCCCGCGGCAAGATGAAGCGGCTCCTGGGCGAGACCGCGGTGCAGCAGGCCCGCACGCAGCCTCCTGAGGACACGCGCGCGTACTTCCGCGGCCGCTGCCTGGAGCAGTACGCGGACGACGTCGCGGCGGCCTCCTGGGACTCGGTCATCTTCGACCTGCCGGGCCGGGACTCGCTCCAGAGGGTCCCCACACTGGAACCGTTGCGCGGTACACGCAACCACGTCAAGGAGCTCCTGGACCGCTGCCGTACGGCGGAGGAGCTGGTCCGGGTGCTTTCCGGGGGCTGAAAGGGGCGGCGCGGGGGAATCATCGAGGTGATCCCCACGCGTTGTGAAAGTACGGCGCGGATGTCAGACCCCGCTTGTAGGGTCTGATCAAGGACATCGAACCGAGCGAGCGGGGTGAGGCAGAGATGGCGACCAAGGACACCGACGGCGGACAGCAGAAGGCCACGCGTTCCACCGAGGGGACCGAGGAGACGGCGCAGGAAGCGCAGGGATCCGAGGACCTCAAGGAGCGGCAGGAAAAGCTGTCGGACGACGTCGACTCCGTACTCGACGAAATCGACGACGTGCTCGAGGAGAACGCGGAGGACTTCGTGCGCTCCTTCGTCCAAAAGGGCGGGGAGTAGCGCCTGTTGTCCTCGTCGTCCGCCCCGGTACCGTGATCCAGATCCGGCACACCGGGGCGGATGACCGGCGACCGCACGGGTATGGTCCGTGCACAGTTCGAAAGATCGGCCCGGCCCCCAGGGGCGGGCCGCCGCCTACCCGGAAGGAAACGCGTGGAAGCCAACCCTCGTAGCACCGGGCGTCTGCCGGCTGCCTTCCTGACGCCGGGCTCGTCGTCGTTCATGGACTTCCTGGGCGACCACGCCCCCGAGATGCTGCCGGGAAGGCGTGTCCTGCCGCCCATGCAGGGCGTCGTGGAGGCGCCGCACGGCACGACCATCGTCGCGGCCGCGTTCCCCGGCGGCGTGGTGCTCGCCGGTGACCGGCGGGCCACCATGGGCAACATGATCGCGCAGCGCGACATCGAGAAGGTCTTCCCGGCCGACGAGTACTCGGCGGTGGGCATCGCGGGTACCGCCGGTCTGGCCGTGGAGATGGTCAAGCTCTTCCAGCTGGAGCTGGAGCACTTCGAGAAGGTCGAGGGCGCCCAGCTGTCCCTGGAGGGCAAGGCGAACCGGCTCTCCACCATGATCCGCAGCAATCTGGGCATGGCGATGCAGGGGCTGGCCGTCGTCCCGCTCTTCGCGGGCTGGGACGCCGACCGCGACAAGGGCCGCATCTTCTCGTACGACGTGACGGGCGGCCGCTCCGAGGAGCACGGCTTCGCGGCCACGGGCTCCGGGTCCATCTTCGCCCGCGGGTCGATGAAGAAGCTCTACCGCGACGATCTGACGGAGCAGCAGACGACCACCCTGGTCGTCCAGGCGCTGTACGACGCCGCCGACGACGACTCGGCGACCGGCGGCCCGGACATGGCCCGCCGTATCTACCCGATCGTCACCGTGATCACCGAAGAGGGGTTCCGGCGGCTCAACGAGGCGGAGTCCTCCGAGCTCGCCCGCTCGATCCTCGAGCGGCGGATGGAACAGCCCGACGGTCCCCGGGCCGCGCTCCTCTGACGGCCCCTGTCTTCCGAACCCACGTGCCACTGACAGAAAGGGACGGATAGCCGGTGTCGACGCCGTTCTATGTCTCACCCCAGCAGGCCATGGCCGACCGGGCGGAATACGCCCGGAAGGGCATCGCCCGCGGTCGCAGCCTTGTCGTGCTGCAGTACGCCGACGGCATCGTATTCGTCGGCGAGAACCCGTCCCGTGCGCTGCACAAGTTCAGCGAGATCTACGACCGGATCGGCTTCGCGGCCGCCGGCAAGTACAACGAGTACGAGAACCTCAGAATCGGCGGCGTCCGGTACGCCGATCTGCGCGGCTACACCTACGACCGTGCAGATGTGACGGCCCGTGGCCTCGCCAACGTCTACGCGCAGACGCTGGGCACGATCTTCTCCAGCAACGGGGAGAAGCCGTACGAGGTGGAGCTGGTCGTCGCGGAGGTCGGCGCCCGGCCCGAGGGTGACCAGATCTACCGGCTGCCGCACGACGGTTCGATCGTGGACGAGCACGGCTCGGTCGCGGTCGGCGGCAACGCGGAGCAGATCAGCAGCTTCCTCGACCAGCGCCACCGGGACGGGATGACGCTGGCGGAGGCGCTCAAGCTCGCCGTGCAGGCGCTCTCGCGGGACACCAACGGAGGCGAGCGGGAGATCCCCGCCGAGCGGCTCGAGGTCGCGGTCCTGGACCGTACGCGGCCGCAGGAGCGGAAGTTCAAGCGCATCGTCGGCCGCCAGCTGACCCGCCTGCTGGAGGCGGACGGCGACGCGGCCGCGCCCACCGACACCCCTTCGGACACCGAGGACACCGAGGGCGCCGGGGAGTAGCCGCTCCGGACCTTCCGGCCTGTGCCCCGGACCGCCCAGCGGCCCGGGGCACAGGCGTGCCGGAGACCTGTCAGGCGTGTGCGGTGGAGCCGCGGACCATCAGTTCCACCGGGAGGTCGCCGCCCTCGGGCCTGCGGCCGTCCAGGACGGCCAGCAGCGCCGCCATGCCCCGCTCTCCGACCTGTTCGGCGGGCAGCCGCACGGTGGTGAGTTCGGGTTCCACCGCGGTCGCGAGGGCCAGATCGTCGAAGCCGGTGACCGAGACGTCCTCGGGCACCCGCAGGCCCAGCCGCCGCAGCGCCTTGCAGGCGCCCGCGGCGAGGATGTCGTCGTCGCAGACGAGCGCCGTCGGCCGGGGCCCGGGGCCGGTGAGCGCCAGCTCGGCGGCGCGCCGGGCGCCGTGTACGTCCAGGGGCGCCGACACCGTGCGTACGACGGCGTCGGGGGCCTGACGCAGCGCGGCGTGGAGCGCTCCGGCGCGTACGTCGAAGGTCCAGGAGTCCACGGCCGACGCGAGGTGGACGAACCGGCGGTGGCCGAGGGCGAGCAGATGCTCCGTCACCTGGCGCATCCCGTCGGCGATGTCGAGGTTCACGTGCGCGGCTGCGCCGGGGTCCGCCGGATCGCTGTCGAGCATCACGAGCGGCAGCCCCGCGCCCCGGATGGCCCCCAGGGCGCCGGCCGCCATGGAGGACGCGATGACGCCGTCCAGCGCGGCCCGGGCCGAGGCGAAGGGGTCCCGGGCGGGGCCCGTCCCGTCGGGGGAGGGATAGAGGACGACGCCGAAGTCGTGCTCGGCGGCCGTGCGGGCGGCGCCCGCGTAGACCCGGGCGAAGAACTCGTTGGTGAGCGCGGGCACGACGAGCAGGGCGGTCCTGGTCCTGCCGAGGCGCAGGTTCCGGGCGGCGAGGTTGGGCCGGTACCCGAGCTCCCGCGCCGTCCCGCGCACCAGGTCCGCGGTGCGCTCCGAGACCCGCCCGCGCCATTTGTCACCCAGCACGAGCGACACGGTGGCCTGCGAGACCCCGGCGGCGCGGGCGACGTCCCTGCTGGTCGGCGTCGTGGCGGGCGCCACCGGGCGGGCGACGGCGCGGGCGTCGTGGGGGTTGTCCGGGCTGGTCACTCGTGCCTCCGCAGCAACGGCTTTCCGCCGCGAGGTGGACCCGCGGCCTGGCTCATGGTACGTATGACACAGGACGTTATACGTAAAACTTCGGTGTGTGCCGAAGCGGAGAGGGGCAGACATGGCCGCGGGATACGCGGAACTCCTCAGGACGCGGCACGCCGCGCGCCTGCTGGCGGGCACCCTGGTGGGCCGGCTCCCCAACGCCACCGCCCCCATCGCGATCGTGCTCTTCACCCGCGCCGAGGGCGGCAGCTACTCGCTGGCCGGCGGTCTCGCCGCGGTGTACGGGCTCGGCAACGCCGTCGGGCAGCCGCTGCTCGGCCGCGCCGTGGACCTCCACGGGCAGCCGCGCGTACAGCTCCCCGCCGCCGTCCTGTCGGCCCTCGGCATGGTCCTGCTCACCTTCGCCGGGATCGACCCGCTGCCGCTCGCGTACGCCGCCGTGGCGTTCGCCGGGCTCTTCACGCCGCCCCTCGAAGGGGGCCTGCGGGCCCTGTGGCCGAATGTGCTCGGCCGCGAGGACCGGGTGCACCGGGCGTACGCCATGGACGCGGTGGCCCAGGAGATCATGTTCACCGTCGGTCCCCTGCTCGTCACCCTGCTCGTGGCGCTCCGGTCGCCGGCGGCCGCACTCCTCGTCATCAACGCGGTGGGCGTGCTGGGCGCGCTCTCGGTCGTGCTCTCCGAGCCTTCGCGTGCCTGGCGTTCGGCGCCCCGCGAGGCCCACTGGCTGGGCGCCCTGCGCTCGCCGGGCCTGCTGGCCCTCCTCGGTGCGTTCTTCTTCGTCGGCCTCGCCCTCGGCTCGATCACCGTCGCGGGTGTCGCGTACGCCGACGACCACGGCCGGGAGGCGGTGTACGGCTGGCTGATGGCGGCGCTGGGCCTCGGCGCGCTCGCGGGCGGCATGGTGTACGGCGCCCGGCAGTGGGCCGGCGCCCCCGAGCGACGGCTGCGGTTCCTGGTCGCGCTGCTGGCGGCCGGTTACCTGCCGCTGATGCTCACCCCCGGCATTCCCGCGATGGTCGTACTGGCCGCGGTCTCCGGCGTCTTCCTCGCACCCGCGCTCGCCTGTGCCTTCATCGTCGTCGACCGGCACGCCCCCCGCGGCACCGTCACCGAGGCATTCTCCTGGCTGGTCACCACCTTCGGCGTAGGCGCGGCGGTCGGAACCGGCGCCGCGGGACCGGCCGTCGAGCACGGCGGCACCGCCGCGAGTTTCGCCGTCGCGGCGGCCGGTGGAGTCGCCGCGCTACTGGTCCTGCTGGCCACCCGGCGGGTTCTCGCGATTCCCCTTGTCGCGCCCCTTCCCACGGACTCCGTCGTAATGCCTTGCGAAAATGATCGAATCGGTGCGGCCGAACCCGGTTTCAGGACAGGGCATCAGGCGTAATGTTCAGTCATGGACCGCCGCATTTTCGGGCTGGAGAACGAGTACGGCGTCACGTGCACGTTCAGGGGACAGCGCCGACTGTCTCCTGACGAAGTGGCGCGCTACCTCTTCCGCCGTGTTGTGTCATGGGGCCGCAGCAGCAATGTCTTCCTGCGGAACGGCGCCCGCCTCTACCTCGACGTGGGATCGCATCCGGAATACGCAACTCCCGAATGCGACAACGTGACCGAGCTCGTCACCCACGACAAGGCGGGCGAGCGCATTCTCGAAGGTCTGCTCGTCGACGCCGAACGCCGCCTGCACGAGGAGGGAATCGCGGGCGACGTCTATCTCTTCAAGAACAACACCGACTCTGCGGGAAACTCCTACGGCTGCCACGAGAATTACCTGGTGGCGCGCCACGGAGAGTTCTCCAGGCTCGCGGACATCCTCATCCCGTTCCTCGTCACCCGGCAGCTGATCTGCGGAGCCGGCAAGGTGCTGCAGACCCCGCGTGGCGCGGTCTTCTGCGTCAGCCAGCGTGCCGAGCACATCTGGGAGGGTGTCAGCTCCGCGACGACCCGTTCCCGGCCGATCATCAACACCCGCGACGAGCCGCACGCGGACGCCGAGCGCTACCGCAGGCTCCACGTCATCGTCGGCGACTCGAACATGTCCGAGACGACCATGCTGCTCAAGGTCGGTGCCACCGACCTCGTCCTGCGCATGATCGAGGCGGGCACGGTGATGCGCGACCTCACCCTGGAGAACCCGATCCGGGCCATCCGCGAGGTCAGCCACGACACCACCGGTCAGCGCAAGGTGCGGCTGGCCAGCGGCCGCGAGGCCTCCGCCATAGAGGTACAGCGCGAGTACTACGAGAAGGCCGTGGACTTCGTGGACCGCCGCGGCATCCGTACGGGCACGGTCGAGCAGGTCCTCGAACTGTGGGGCCGCGCGCTCGACGCGATCGAGGCGGAGGACCTCGACCGGATCGGCACCGAGATCGACTGGGTCATGAAGTACAAGCTCATCGAGCGCTACCGGGCCAAGCACAACATGACCATGTCTCACCCCCGGGTCGCCCAGATAGACCTCGCGTACCACGACATCCACCGTCGGCGCGGGCTCTACTACCTGCTGGAGAAGAAGGGGCAAGCCGCCCGCATCTGCAACGACTTGAAGATCTTCGAAGGAAAGTCGGTGCCTCCGCAGACCACCAGGGCGCGGCTGCGCGGCGACTTCATCCGCAGGGCCCAGGAACAGCGCCGGGACTTCACCGTCGACTGGGTGCACCTCAAGCTCAACGACCAGGCGCAGCGCACCGTGCTGTGCAAGGACCCCTTCCGGTCGGTGGACGACCGGGTGGAGAAGCTCATCGCCGGCATGTGATCCGGAGGTGATCCGGCCGTCGCGAACCCGGCGGGGAACGCAACCCGGGCCCCGCACGTTCCTCGTGCGGGGCCCGGCCACGCCTTAGAGTGGCGAGCACTACTGTGCCGTCTGAGATCTGAGGAACACGTGCGCCGACTTGCCGGCCTACTTGTCGTCCCCCTGCTGCTGCTCTCGACAGCGGCGTGCGGCAGCGACGACAAGGGCTCCGACTCCACCTCGTCGAAGAACGGAGTGCCGGCGATCACCGCGGGCGCCAAGTTCGGCGAGAAGCCGACCCTCGCCAAGGGGGAGGGAGACCCGCCCAAGGAACTCAAGGTCGAGGTCCTCAGCAAGGGCAAGGACGACGCTGCGACCCTCAAGAAGGGTGACGCCATCGAGGTGAACTACCTCGGCCAGCAGTGGGACTCCAAGAAGCCCTTCGACAACAGTTTCGACCGCAAGCAGCCGTTCCCGCTGACCCTCGGCGCCGGCATGGTCATCCCCGGCTGGGACAAGGGCCTGGAGGGCCAGAAGGTCGGCAGCCGCGTCCAGCTCGTCATCCCGCCGGAGGACGGCTACGGCGCGCAGGGCCAGCCCCCCACGATCAAGCCCAACGCCACCCTGGTCTTCGTCGTGGACATCCTGAAGGCCAAGTCCATCCCGGCGTCCGCCAAGGGCAGCGAGGTCGCGCAGGGCAACATCGACCTGCCCAAGATCGGCACCAACACCGACGGCAAGGCGCCGAAGGTCACCGTCCCGAAGAAGTCCGACCCGCCGAAGAAGCTGGTCTCCGGCTACGTGCTGGAGAGCGACGGCGCGAAGGTGAAGGAGACCGACACGGTGACCGTCGCCTACCAGGGACTGATCTGGAAGGACGGCAAGCTCTTCGACAGCACCTACGCCCAGGGCAAGACCCAGCAGTTCGCCCTCCCACAGGTCACCCTGAAGGGCCTCAAGGACGGCCTGGTCGGCAAGAAGGCCGGCAGCCGTGTGCTCCTCGTCATCCCGCCGGACCAGGCCTTCGGCGACAAGAAGCAGGACGCCATCCCCGCGAACTCGACGCTGGTCTTCCAGGTGGACATTCTCGCGGTGATGTAAGACTGTCCAGGTTGCCCAGTCCGCAGTACAGAGGAGCATTTTCCGTGAGCATCGAAAAGCCCGAGGTCGACTTCCCGGGTGGCGAGCCGCCGAAGGACCTGCAGATCAGGGACATCTGGGAGGGCGACGGCGCGGTGGCTCAGGCGGGCCAGAACGTCAAGGTCCACTACGTGGGCGTGGCCTTCTCCACCGGTGAGGAGTTCGACTCCAGCTGGAACCGCGGCACGCCGCTGCAGTTCCCGCTCGGCGCCGGCCGCGTCATCGCCGGCTGGGACCAGGGCGTCCAGGGCATGAAGGTCGGCGGTCGTCGTGAGCTGATCATTCCCCCGCACCTCGCGTACGGCGACCAGGGTGCCGGCGGCGCCATCAAGCCGGGCGAGACGCTGATCTTCGTCTGCGACCTCGTCGCGGTCTGATCGGCCAGGAGCGGTACGAGGGCCCATGCCGTCCGGCATGGGCCCTCGGCTTTTGCCGGGACACCCCGGAGCGGTACGGTCGAGGGTCGTGGAGCAAGAGAGAGGGTGCCGATGGCGATTGCCAAGGCCGAACGGTTGATGAATCTGGCGTTGTGCCTGCTGGGGACCCGGCGTCCGCTCAGCAAGCGGGAGCTGAGGGGGTCCATCGAGGCCTACCTGGAGGCCGGCACCGACGATTCCTTCAACCGGATGTTCGAGCGCGACAAGGACGATCTGCGCGAACTCGGTCTGGTCATCGAGACCGTCGAGAACCTCGACGGCGAGGTCGGCTACCTGGCCCGCCGCGACAGCAACCGGCTCCCCCCCATCACCCTCGACGCCGAGGAGGCCGCCGCCCTCGGCCTCGCAGCCAAGGTCTGGCAGCAGGCCCGCCTCGCCGGCGCCGCCAGCGGCGCGCTGCAGAAGCTGCGCGCAGCGGGCATGCCGGAGGCGGAGGACCCGTACGAAGGCCACCACAGCGCCCTCGAACCGCGGATTCCGGTGCACGAGACGGCCTTCGAGCCGCTGATGCTGGCCTGCCGCGACCGGCGCCCCGTCGTCTTCGACTACCGCAAGGCGAACGCCGCCCGCGCCGAGACCCGGCACGTGGAACCGTGGACGCTGGAGTGCTGGCGCGGCCACTGGTACCTCGCGGGGTGGGACCGCGAGCGCGGCGCCGAGCGCGTCTTCAGGCTCTCCCGGATCACCGGCAAGGTCCGCTCCCGCGCGGGGGCCTTCACCGCCGAGGTGCCGGACGTCGTGACCGTGCGCGAGACCGTCGAGAGCTGGGCGGGCGAGACCGCCACCCGCACGGCCCTGATCAGGCTGCGCCCGGGTTCCGGCTATCCGCTGCGGGCCAGGGCCACGGCCGTCCGGGACCTGGGCGACGGCTGGGACGAGCTGGAGATTCCGTACGGCCACGGGCTCGACGCGGGGCTCGTCGAGCTCGGCCCCGAGGTCGTCGTACTGGCCCCCGCTGACCTGCGGGCGGACGTCGTGGACCGGCTGCGCGCCGTGGCCAAGGACTGAGGGGACCACGACTCATGGCCACGAACGCGATCGACCAGACCCGGCGGATGCTGTCCCTGGTGACGTACCTGCGCGAGCGCCCCGGCGCGCACGTCAGTGACGTCGCCCGCGCCTTCGGGATCACCGAGGACGAGCTGATCTCCGACCTCGACGTCCTGCCCATGTGCGGAACGAGCTTCCGGGGCGGCGACCTGCTCGACATCGACACCGACGGCGACCGGATCTGGTGGCACAACCCCGACGACGTCGCCGAGCCGCTGCGGCTCGCCGCCGACGAGGCCACCGCGCTGCTCGTCGCCGCCCGCGCCGTCTCCACCCTTCCCGGCCTGCGCGAGGGCGACCGGCAGGCGCTGCTGCGTGCCACCGCGAAGCTGGAGGCCGCGGCGGGCGAGGCGGCGGGCGCCAGCTCCAGGCTGTCGGTGACCTTCGAGTCCGAGGGGGGCGTCTTCGCCGAGGTCGACCGGGCGATCTCGGAGCGGCGCAGGCTGTGGCTGCGCTACTACTCCCCGGCGCGCGACGAGCTCACCGAGCGCGAGGTGGACCCGATCCGGCTCTTCGCCCTGGGACATACGTACATGGAGGCCTGGTGCAGGCACTCCGAGGCGCGGCGTACGTTCCGGCTCGACCGGGTCGCCGAGATCAGGCTGCTCGACGAGCCGTCCGTACCGCCGGAGATCGAGCTGCGGGACCTGTCGGAGGGGCTGGTCCAGCCCTCGGCGGACGACCCCGAGGTCGTGGTGGAGGTCGGGCCCGGCGGCCGCTGGGTCGCCGAGTACTACCCGCACGACAGCGCGGAAGAACTGCCCGACGGCGGTCTGCGGATCACCCTGCGCACGCCGGAACCGGCCTCGCTGCGACGGCTGGCGCTGCGCCTCGGCGGGGACGGCCACATCGTGTCGCCCCCGGAGCTGGCGGCCAGCGCGCGGGAGGCGGCCCGCGAGGCGCTCGCGGCGTACGAGAGTCCCGGCCAGGTGTAAGGAGATTGGTGGACATGTCGCTACTGCCCGGTATCCCCACCCAGGCGGGTCCGGTCCTCTTCAAGGCCGGCTGCCCCGACTGCGGCGCCCGCTCGGAACTGTCCGCGGGCTCGCTGCGCCTCGCGATCGGCGCCAGCCGCCGTACGACCTTCTACTCCTTCACCTGCCCCGAGTGCGCGGCGGCGGTCCGCAAGCCGGCGGGCGAGCGGATCGTCGAGCTCCTCACCGGCGGCGGCGTGCGGACGCTGCGACTCCACTCCACCGTCTGACCGTCTAGGCTCTGCGCATGCTCTGGCCGATGCTCGCAATCGCTCTTGGTTTCTCCGGTCTCGCCGTACTCGGCGTCCTGGCGATCCGGGTGTTCCTGGAGGTCCAGCGTCTGGGCCGTCAGGTCGCCGACACCTCGGCGGAGATCAACGCGGCCGCGGAGAACCTGGAGCGGGCGGCCGGGAACCTGGCGCGCAGTGGCGAATCCTGGCGGTAGGAAGCGCGGCCTCCGCCGGCGAGAGGCCGGGGCGTACGCTGGTGGAGCGGCTCCTTGAGCGAGGCGCGGGCCGCAATTCGAAGTACGCACAGGCATTGCCCCGCGTTTACTCCCACGGGTTACGATCGCAGCCAGCGCGGCGACCGGACAAGCGTCCGGCCGGTCGGGCATCAGACTCCCTGTCGCCTCGGTGAAGAAGGTAAAAGCTATGGGTAGGCTCGGCCCCACCGAGATCATTCTCATCCTCGTCGTCATCATCCTGCTGTTCGGTGCCAAGAAGCTCCCGGACATGGCCCGCTCGCTGGGCAAGTCGGCCCGCATCCTCAAGAGCGAGGCCAAGGCGATGAAGAAGGACGACGACCAGAGCGCCCCGGCCGACCCGCCGCACGCGACGGGCACCGCCCAGGACCAGACCATGCCCGCGCCTCGTACGATCAAGGCCGCACCGGGTGACGTGACGAGCTCGCGCCCCGTGGCCGAGCCGACCGACACGACCAAGCGCTGACACCTGGGCCGCCGCAGGCACCGCGACGAGCGGTGACCGCCTGCCGCACGAGATGAGGACGTGGGTTGCTCAAGTCTGCCCCCAAACTGGAGAAGGACCCCGAGGGGCGCATGCCTCTCGTGGAGCACCTCCGCGAGCTCCGCAACCGGCTCGCCAAGGGCCTGCTCGCCATCATGGTGGTCACGATCGTGGCCCTCGTGTACAGCGAAGACCTCATGTCGTTCCTGACGCAGTCGGTGCCCAAGTGCGAGCCGGGCGTCACCAGCGACGGCGGCAACTGCGCGATCGTCTCCTTCAACACGCTGATGGCTCCTTTCAGCGTGACCATTCAGGTGAGCCTCACCGCCGGCCTCGTCCTCGCGAGCCCGGTCTGGCTGTACCAGCTCTGGGCGTTCGTGGCACCGGGGCTGCACAGGAACGAGAAGAAGTACACGTACGCGTTCGTCGGTGCCGCTGTGCCGCTGTTCTCGGCCGGCGCGTACCTCGCGTACCTCATCCTCCCCGTCAGCGTGAAGGTGCTCATCAGCCTGACGCCGGAGGGCTCCGCGAACATCCTGTCCCTGGGGGACGTGCTCGACTTCACCCTGCGGATGGTGCTCGTCTTCGGCCTCGCCTTCGAGCTGCCGCTGGTGCTGGTGATGCTCAACCTCACGGGCGTACTCACCGGCCGTCGCATGCTCAAGTGGTGGCGCGGCGTGATCATGGGTGTCTTCCTCTTCGGTGCCGTGATCACACCGACGACCGACCCGATCGGCATGCTGGCCCTGGCCGGGCCGATCACCGTCTTCTACTTCATGGCGGTCGGATTCTCGCTGCTGAACGACAAACGACGGGCCCGCAACAACCCCGACACCGAGCTGGACGACGACGAGGCATCGGAGCTCGACCTCACCCCGGAGGCGGTCGGCGCGGTCGAAACCGTCCCCGCCGCGCGCGCCCTGCCCGAGCAGGCGGGCGGCGAGAGCGTCGGATCCCGGCCGAAGCAGCTGAACGGCTACGACGACGTCACCTGACCCCGCGGGACTCGCCGGGTGACCGGCGCGGCCCGGGCGCTCCGCGGTTCTGCGGCTGTCGATTAAAGATCCGGCTGACTGTCATACGTGGCGGGTAGGCTCGAAGACAAGATGACAGAGGACCTTTCCCCAGCTGAGCGATACGCCGCTGCCCGGCTCCGCGCCGCCGAGCAGGCCACCGCGCTTGCGCCCTTCCGCGAGCTGTACGACTTCGAGCTGGATCCGTTCCAGATCGAGGCATGCAAAGCCCTTGAGGCCGGCAAGGGCGTGCTCGTGGCCGCTCCGACCGGCTCGGGCAAGACCATCGTCGGCGAGTTCGCCGTGCACCTGGCGCTCGCCGAGCGCCGCAAGTGCTTCTACACCACGCCCATCAAGGCGCTGTCCAACCAGAAGTACCAGGACCTGGTCAGGCGCTACGGCGCCGACAAGGTCGGACTGCTGACCGGTGACAACAGCGTCAACGCCGACGCCCCGGTGATCGTCATGACCACCGAGGTCCTGCGGAACATGCTGTACGCGGGCTCGCAGGCGCTGCGCGGGCTCGCCTATGTGGTGATGGACGAGGTGCACTACCTCTCCGACCGCTTCCGCGGCGCCGTCTGGGAAGAGGTGATCATCCACCTTCCCGAGTCGGTGACGCTGGTGTCGCTGTCGGCGACCGTCTCCAACGCGGAGGAGTTCGGCGACTGGCTGGACACCGTCCGCGGCGACACCGAGGTGATCGTCTCCGAGCACCGGCCCGTGCCGCTGTGGCAGCACGTGCTCGCCGGACGCAAGATGTACGACCTCTTCGAGGAGTCCGACGACGGCCGGGGCGGCAGGCGCGAGGTCAACCCCGACCTGGTGCGCATGGCGCGGATGGAGAACGGCAACCCGTTCACGCGCGACCGCCGCCGCGGCCGGAACATGCGGGAGGCGGACCGGGAGCGGGAGCGCAGGCAGCGCAGCCGCATCTGGACGCCCGGCAGGGCCGAGGTCATCGAGCGGCTCGACAGCGCGGGGCTGCTGCCCGCGATCACGTTCATCTTCAGCCGGGCCGGCTGCGAGGCCGCCGTACAGCAGTGTCTGTACGCGGGCCTGCGCCTCAACGACCAGGACGAGCGCCAGCTGGTGCGCGAGATCGTCGAGGAGCGGACGGCGTCCATCCCGGGCGAGGACCTGCACGTCCTCGGGTACTACGAATGGCTCGAAGGTCTGGAGCGGGGCATCGCCGCGCACCACGCCGGCATGCTGCCGACCTTCAAGGAGGTGGTCGAAGAACTGTTCGTGCGCGGGCTGGTCAAGGCCGTCTTCGCGACCGAGACGCTGGCGCTCGGCATCAACATGCCGGCCCGCTCGGTGGTGCTGGAGAAACTCGTCAAGTGGAACGGCGAACAGCACGCCGACATCACCCCCGGCGAGTACACCCAGCTGACCGGCCGGGCCGGGCGGCGCGGCATCGACGTCGAGGGACACGCGGTCGTCCTGTGGCAGCGCGGCATGGACCCGGGCGCGCTCGCGGGGCTGGCCGGGACGCGGACGTACCCGCTGCGTTCCAGCTTCAAGCCGTCGTACAACATGGCGGTCAACCTGGTGCAGCAGTTCGGGCGGCACCGCTCGCGCGAGCTGCTGGAGACCTCCTTCGCGCAGTTCCAGGCCGACAAGTCGGTCGTCGGGATCTCGAAGCAGGTCCAGCGGAACGAAGAGGGCATCCAGGGGTACCGGGAGGGCATGACCTGCCACCTCGGAGACTTCGAGGAGTACGCGCGGCTGCGCCGTGAGCTCAAGGACCGCGAGACCGAGCTGGCCAAGCAGGGCGCCACGCAGCGGCGGGTCGCGGCGGCCGCGTCGCTGGAGAAGCTCAAGCCCGGCGATGTCATCCATGTGCCCACCGGCAAGTTCGCGGGACTGGCACTGGTGCTGGATCCGGGGCTGCCCGCCGGGCGCGCCAACGGGCACCGCGGATTCGACCAGCACGACGGGCCGCGGCCCCTGGTGCTGACCGCCGAGCGGCAGGTCAAGCGGCTCGCGTCGATCGACTTCCCGGTGCCGGTGGAGGCACTGGAGCGGATGCGGATTCCGAAGTCCTTCAACGCGCGCAGCCCGCAGTCGCGTCGTGATCTGGCTTCCGCGCTGCGGACCAAGGCCGGGCACATCGCGCCGGAGCGGAACCGCAAGCAGCGCGCGGTGGCGGCCGACGACCGCGAGATCGCGCGACTGCGCGCCGCACTGCGCGCGCACCCGTGCCACGGCTGCGACGAGCGCGAGGACCACGCCCGCTGGGCCGAGCGCTACCACCGGCTCCAGCGCGACACCAAGCAGCTGGAGCGGCGTATCGAGGGACGGACGAACACCATCGCCCGCACCTTCGACCGGATCTACGCCCTGCTGACCGAGCTCGACTATCTGCGCGGCGACGCGGCCACCGAGCACGGCAAGCGGCTCGCCCGGCTCTACGGCGAGCTCGACCTGCTGGCGTCCGAGTGCCTGCGCGAGGGCGTGTGGGAAGGACTGAATCCGGCCGAACTGGCCGCTTGTGTCTCGGCCCTGGTCTTCGAGGCGCGTCAGGCGGACGACGCGGTCGCGCCGAAGGTGCCCACCGGGCCGGCGAAGAGCGCGCTGGGCGAGATGGTCCGCATCTGGGGCAGGCTCGACGCCCTGGAGGAGGAGTTCAAGATCAATCAGGCGGAGGGGGTCGGGCAGCGCGAGCCCGATCTCGGCTTCGCCTGGGCGGTGTTCATGTGGGCCTCCGGCAAGGGGCTCGACGAGGTGCTGCGCGAGGCGGAGATGCCTGCGGGCGACTTCGTCCGCTGGTGCAAGCAGGTCATCGACGTACTGGGGCAGATCGCGGCGGCCGCGCCGTCCTCGGCCGAAGGCAGTACGGTCACGAAGAACGCGCGCAAGGCGGTCGACGCCGTACTGCGGGGCGTTGTCGCCTACTCGTCGGTGGGCTGACGGCTTCGTCCGGTCCTTCGTCTGTCTCCGCCATGGTGCGCCGCTTCCCTTGAGGAGGCGGCGCATTCGTGCGTGTGAGGTCAACGGGGCTTGTGTGGCGTGTAGTGGTGAGTTGTCCACAGGGGTGGTGCGGTGTCGGACCGGTGCGCTTCGATGGAGTCGTGCACAGCGCACGACGTGACGCGACGCACGCCGTCCGAACAGGGGAGACCGTCATGACCACGGGCACGGGTGCGGCCGCCGACGCGGGGGCGCAGGGGGAAGGACAGACCCGGAGGCGGGGGTCGGAGCGGGAGGAGGCCGTGACGACCGTGGAGGGGCCGCGCGGGGTGCCGGTCCTCGGCAACCTGCCGCAGTTCGGGAAGGATCCGCTCGCCTTCTTCGAAAAGCTGCGGGCACGTGGCGACATGGTGCGCTGGCGGTTCGGGCCCAGGCCGTCGCTGTTCCTGGCCGATCCGCGGCACATCGGCGAGCTGATGACGGAGACGGAGCGGACCTTCGACCAGCCGGACCTCGGGATCGCGTTCCGTACCGTCATGGGCAACGGGGTGGTGGTGGCCCGGGGGGCGCAGTGGCGGCGGAAGAGGTCGCTGGTGCAGCCGTCGGTGCGGCCCAAGCAGGTGCGGTCGTACGCCTCCACGATGGCGGGGTGCGCGGTGGAGCTCGCCGACCGGTGGTCGGACGGTGAACGGGTCGACATCAAGCGGGAGATGGCGGCTCTCACGCAGCGGATCGCGGTCCGTACCATCTTCGGCGCGGACACCGGCGCCGACGCCGGGGCGATCGGGCGGGCGATGGATGTCGCGCAGCGGGAGATCGGCGCGGAGTTCAGCGGCATCGGGGCGCTGCTGCCGGACTGGGTGCCGACGCGCGGACGGTCCCGGATCAGGCGGGCCACCGCGGTCATCGACGCGGAGGTCGCCCGGGTCGTCACGGAACACCGGCAGGGCGACGGGGAACGTCCCGATCTGCTGAGCCGGCTGCTCGCCGCGCGGGACGAGACCGGGGCGCGTCTTTCGGACGAGGAGGTACGCGACGAGACGGTCACCCTGTACATCGGCGGACACGAGACGACCAGCAGCACGCTGGTGTGGGCGTGGTACCTGCTCGCGCGCAGCCCCAGGGTGCGGGAAACCCTCGCCGGCGAACTGGACCGGGTGCTCGGTGACCGCGAGCCGGGCTTCGACGACTACGCGCGACTGACCTACGCGCAAGCGGTGGTGAAGGAGACGCTGCGGCTCTATCCGACGATCTGGCTGCTCACCGGCGTCGCCCGGGAGGGTGCGCGGATCGGTGGGCTGCCGCTGCCTCCGGGGACGCGGGTGTGGAGCAGCCAGTGGGCCACTCACCGGGACGCCCGGTGGTTCCCGCAGCCGGAGGAGTTCCGGCCCGAGCGGTGGGGGCCCGAAGACGGGGACGGGATACCGGAGTACGCGTGGTTCCCGTTCGGGGGCGGGCCCCGGGCGTGCCTCGGGGCGCGGTTCGCCATGGTCGAGGCCGTGCTGGTACTGGCCGTGCTGGCGCGGCGCTTCGACCTGGATGTCGACCCCGGCGAGATACTCCCGGTGCCGGCGCTCACGCTTCAGCCGCACCGGGAGGTGCTGGCCACGGTCCGGGCCCGGTAGGTGCGCACGCCGCTGTCCCGTACCACCTCGTGTCCCGTACCACCTCGTGTCCCGTACCACCTCGTGTCCCGTACCACCTCGTGTCCCGTACCACCTCGTGTCCCGTACCACCTGGTGTCGCGGTGCGGCGGCCTGAAGGCGGCGGATGAGCGCCAGGTCCTGTATCCGGTTCCTGCCGGGTGACAGGAACCGGATACAGGACACAGGGTGGCCGGCCGGAGTGACGCGCCCAAGTCCCCCCTCAGCCGGTCTACTTCGGCATCAGGACGGTGTCGATGATGTAGACGGTGGCGTTGGCGGTGGGGACGTTGCCGCAGACGACGTTGGCGGTGTCGTTGACCTTGTA
>NZ_JBSFTV010000057.1:0-38758 GCF_053591455.1 Streptomyces sp. NPDC003016 | reverse complement strand
TGGACCGGGCCACCGGCCGCACGATCCGACGCTACGAACACGCCGCCCCCGGCGACCTCGTCCACGTCGACATCAAGAAACTCGGGAACATCCCCCACGGCGGCGGCCACAAGGTCCTTGGCCGGCAAGCGGGCCGCAAGAACCGGACGAACGCCGGCATGAGCTTCCTGCACAACGCCGTGGACGACCACTCCCGCCTGGCCTACAGCGAGATCCTCACCGACGAGAAGAAGGAAACCGCTGTCGAGTTCTGGCAACGGGCGCACGCCTACTTCACTGCCGCCGGGATCACCGTCCAGCGGGTCCTGACCGACAACGGCTCCTGCTACAAGTCACACCTGCGGCGCAACTCCCTTGCTGCACAGGGAGTTTCACACAAGCGCACCCGGCCTTACCGACCCCAGACAAACGGCAAGGTGGAACGGTTCAACCGGACGCTGCTGGACGAATGGGCCTACACGAAGGCATACCGGAGCGAGACCGAGCGGCGCCAGGCATACCCCGCCTGGCTCCACACCTACAATCACCACCGCGGACACACCGCACTCAAGGGCCAGCCACCCGCCAGCCGCGTCCCCAACCTCACGGGTCAGTACACCTAGCGCAGCTTGTAGGTCCCAGAGCTGAGTGACTCAGCAACCTACGCGATCGAACTCCTAAAGCGGGTGTCGCAGGTTCGAATCCTGCCGGGGGCACAATGCCTGACCAGGCACGGAGCTTCGAACAGCCCCCTCGGAGTGATCTCCGAGGGGGCTGTTTTCGTGTGTGCGGGGACGTAACGCTAGGCGACGTCCTGGTTACGGGGTTACTACCGACCCCACGGGGGCGTCGGCGGCCTCCTGCTCGAACTGGGGCATCAGCGAGGTGTAGGTGTCCGTGTGGCTCGCGATCACCCCAACCGGAGAAGTGACCGCTCACCTCGTGGCGGGAAGTACCGCCAAGGTCACCTGGATCAGTCTGGATGGCGCCGCCTGCCGTCTGGACGCACCCGACGAGGTTGATTGAGTCGAGCCCGTCACCGCCCGGCCGCGGTCTGGCTGGCCCGCCATTCAGGAGCCTCGGGCGTGTCTTGGAACTCCAGGAGGTGCTGTCCGGCGAGCCGCTGCAGGGCAGCGCGTACGTCTGCCGGTGTGACGTAGAAGAACTCCCGGCGTAGGTTTACCCGGTTGACACGGCGGGACTCGAACTCCTGGTGCAGGCGGCGTTCCAGGCCGACGGCGTCCTCACTGAAGATCAGGGCGTGTACGTCGAAGCGGAAGGGGACGGACGCGTCCCCGAGTTCGATGACGCGGTCCATGGGATCGAGGCGCCGGGTCATACCGATCTTGACCATGCGTTCGCCGAACGCTCCGACGTTGGAGATGACGTAGACGTATCCGGCCCGGATGTTGGCCTCGCGGGCCTCGACCGCCTCCAGTTCGGCGCCCAACTCGGCGAGTTTTCCTTCGAGTTCGGCGATGGCGGCCTCATCGCCGGTGCCGGAGCGCAGGCGGCGCAGGGCGCCCTCGTAGTGGCTGCGTTCCTTCTCCAGCCGCTGCCGCTCGCGCTCGATCTCGCGCTGCAGGCGCTCCTCCTCGCGCTGCTGGGCTCGTAGCTCTCGCTGCTCCTCCCGCTCGGTCTCCTTCCTCACCAGGTAGTCCGCCGTCAGCTCCAACTCCTGGACCCGCAGCTGGTGGTAGTCATCGCCGATGCGGATCTGCATGGTGGCGCCGAGCCGGGCGATCGACTCCCGTGTCTTGCCGAGCCGGTCGATCAGCGAGTCGAGCCGGTGCGGCTTCATGCCGCGCACTGCGTTGTCCGCCTCGGCGTTGTACGCGCGCAGCATCAGCTTGGAGAAGTCACGGACCATCTTGCGGCCCTTGGCAGCTGAGCCGTCCACCATCCAGTACTGGTTCCCGAGCACTGCCCGATCGTCCCTCGCCAACTGCTTGTAGCGGGCCTTGAGACTGTCGAGCCGGTCCTTGTAGGCGAGCGCGTCGGCGAGCGGATGGCGGTACTCGTAAATGCCGGCCTCTTGCAGCATCCGCGTCTCATCGGTGAGCACCAGATCCCGGCGCGCGGCCGTGAGGCGCTGTTCGGCCTCCGCCGTCTGGCGAGCCATGTCGTCGGCTTGGCGGCGCACGTCGACCAGGGACTGCGCGGCGCTCTCGGCGGCGTGCTCTATCTTCTCGTCGAGTAGAGCGTCGATCCGTCCGATCTCTTGGAGCTTCTCCTCATGCGCGCGGCGCAGTCGCTGCTGCTCGGCGGCTATCTGAGCGCTGTCGGCTCCGATGAGACGACTCAATTGCTCCGTCAGGTGACGGTTGTCTTCCTGTAGTCCGCGTACCTGTGTTTCCATCAGCGCCAGCTCGCCCGCCAGACGCGCCGCCTCGGACTCCGCTTGCTTACGGCGCCGGCCGAACAGACCCCCACCTGTGGCCGGGGCCGTCGCCTGGGGACCGTAGGGGGACTGCTGAGGAACGGGTGCGCTCGGCTGCGGCGCGGCCCCTTCCGGGATCCAGATCTGCCAGCCTGGGGGTGTGGGCCATGCGGGATCCGGTTCCCAGCCCGGTGGGGGGCTCCACCCCTCCGGCGGGGCGGGCCAGGTGGGCGGCGGGTTGAACCGGTAGGTCATGGGGCAACGACTCCTGTCGCGAGGGCGAGAGACGGCCGGCGTAACCCCGATGCCGTCCGGCAGCCAGCGGGCCGAGTCGAACGTACTCGGCCTTGTAGACCTTCGTCCTGCCATCTCCTGTTTTTGGCCCTCCTGGCAGCAGATCCGACGAGGTGGGTAAGTCGCAGGGAGCCGTTAGACTCCGGCCGCTGTCAGGACGGCCCTCCGCCGGCAGCGAAGTGCCCTTCGTCCTCGAGGGACCGGTCCGACGCCCCCCGGGCACGGCCGACCGCCCCTGACGCACCGGGTGGAGGTGAAGCGAAGGTGGCCGCCCCTCTGTCCGCGGACAAGTTCCTGTCCGTTCTCAAGAACGCACGACTTGGCGTTGTCGGACACGGATCCTGGCGCACCCACAACCGCGACCAGCACGGCAACTGGGGCCCCGTGAACGGGGTGGTGATCCACCACACGGGCGCGTACTCCTCCGCGTCTTGTGCCTCCCCCTGGCCATGCCGCGCGCGCCCGCGACCTGTGGCACGAGGTCGCGCCCCTGCAGTCGGCCCGGAACGGATTCAGCACACATGAGGCCGGGAAACCCTGGGAACCTGCAAGAACCACCGAGACATGTTTCTCCAGGTCAAACGCGGTCATGGCGGAGTTTCCCCAGGTCACGACCTTGATCAGAGAAAACTCCTAAAGCGGGTGTCGCAGGTTCGAATCCTGCCGGGGGCACCACGCGTTACGCTGCTGACCTGGGGTTTCTCCCCCAGGGAGGCGCTCTAGTTGTTCTGTCCCGGGAGGTTGTGGACGGGTGAGGCAGATCTCGGCTGAGGGATCTTGAACAGGTGAGGGCCTTTCGAGTTCGGTGTGGATTGCGACGTCAACACCGACCGAAAGGCCCTCGTGCCCCACCGTAATGCACCCCTGACCGAGACCGGCCGTCTGCGCCTGGCCCGCTGCGTGGTCGAGGACGGCTGGCCCCTGCGCCGGGCTGCCGAGCGTTTCCAGGTCTCGCCGACCACCGCCCAGCGCTGGGCCGACCGCTACCGCCGACTGGGCGAGGCAGGGATGGCCGACCGCTCCAGTTGCCCGCGCACCAGCCCGCGCCGGACGCCGACCCGTACCGAGCGGCGCATCATCAAGGTTCGTGTCCTGCGCCGGTGGGGACCGGCCCGTATTGCACACCTGCTGCAGCTGGTGCCCTCGACCGTGCACCGGGTGCTGACCCGCTACGGCCTGGCCCGCCTCACGCACCTGGACCGGGCCACCGGCCGCGTCATACGCCGCTACGAACGTGAACGTCCCGGCGAGCTGGTGCACGTGGACATCAAGAAACTCGGCAACATCCCCGACGGCGGCGGACACAAGGTGCTGGGCCGCCAGGCGGGCCGCAAGACCCGCTCGAACGCCGGCTACAGCTACCTCCACACCGCCGTCGACGACCACTCCCGACTGGCCTACAGCGAGATCCACGCGGATGAGAAGAAGGAGACCGCCACCGGCTTCTGGACCCGCGCCCACGCCTTCTTCACCCAGGCCGGCATCACCGTCGAACGCGTCCTGACCGACAACGGCTCCTGCTACCGCTCCCGCGACTGGCGCGACCTGCTCACCGAGACCGGGATCGCCCACAAGCGCACCCGGCCCTACCGACCCCAGACCAACGGGAAAGTCGAACGCTTCAACCGCACCCTGCTCGACGAATGGGCCTACGCCCGCCCTTACCGCTCAGAGACCGAACGACGCGAAGCATTCCCCAACTGGCTGCACACCTACAATCACCACCGCGGACACACCGCGCTCGCAGGCAAACCACCCGCCAGCCGCGTCCCCAACCTCACGGGTCAATACATCTAGTCGGCCTCGGACTCCTCGTCCGGGGCCGTTTGCGTGAGCGGACGAGGAGTTGCTTTGCCGAACATCGCCCAACGGATCAGCATCATCCGGGCCTCGTCCGGCGTCGTCCACCGCCTGTCCAGCCCCCGCTCCACCACAGGTCAGGACACCCCGATCCACCCGAACATCTGGAAAGGGTGTTGGGGGCAACCCCTCACGAGTGCGAATCTCGGGTTCTCCGCAGCCGCCTGAACAGACGAAACGAAGGGCGCACGCTCCCGCATCCCACGGCGGACCGCCGACACCGACTGCGTGGCGGAGTCCTATGGAACCTGGCGGTAGACGTCGCGGCGGTTGCCGACGGCCAGGACCCACAGGGGAAGTGGAAGGCGATCAGGAACCGCTCAACGCCCAGCCACCGGTAGTGGCGGACCCAGGCGGCCAGCAGCGGGGGTTCGACGGAGCCGATCACGGCGATCAGCGCGGGAGGGATGCTCAGCATCGGGGCTCCTTCGTACGCAGTGAGGCGAAGGTGCGGGTGAGGAAGTCGGCCTGCCCAGCAGCCGACCACATCCCCAACAGATGGGGCGCCTCAGGGCCGGGCCGCTCGGGCGGCTGACGGATGACGCTGTGCAGGGCCTCGGCGAGGGCGTCCGGGGCCCTGGCCGTGAAGGTCAGGGTCCAGGGCCGGCCGCTCAGGCGGGCGGTGAGACCAGGGTCGTGGTCGGAGACGACCAGGGGGACGCTGAGGCGAGCGGCGTCCATCACGAGCCCGGACTCCTTGCCGACGCCGGGGCGGCGGGCGACCAGGGCGGCGTCGGCGGCGGCGTAGACCAGTCGCAGCACCGATTCGCTCACTGGTCCGGGCACCGTGTGGAGGCGGACGTTCGGCAGGTCACGCCATCGGGCGAGCACGGTTTCGTCGAGCGGGATGCCGGTCACCACCAGATGCAGCGGCTCCTTCAGCAGAGTCAGGGCAACGTCGATGACTCCGATGTCCTTGTAGGGCCACCAGCCGCCGACCAGGCACACCGCGGCTTCACCGGTGGGGATGTCGAAGGCGGTACGGCCACCGTCGCGCTCGGCGTCGGTGAGGCGGCGGCCGTCGTCGACCGCGAAGGCCCGCACCACCGCAGGCAGGTCCGGGAAGGCTGCCGTGAACTGATCACCTGCGGCCTGGGTCGGGCACACCGCCAGAACCTGCCTCTCGCCCCGGCGGGCGAGCCGGCCGAGGAACCGCACAGCGGCGTCCTCGGTAGTGACTTGTTCGTGGACGAACCGCAGGTGCGGCAGCCCGCCGAGGAGAGCGGCGGCACCATGCAGGGCTTCACTCGCGCTCAGAATCACCACCGCCTCACCACCGGGCTCCAGCCGGCGGGCGGTCCGCAGGGCCGACGCCTCCGCAAGGCACCGGGCGATGAGGGTGATTTGGTGCGGAAGCCGCCGCAGGAAGCGCGGCCAGTGGCGCGAGCGGAAGACCCGCAGCCCAGCCCTGGAGAGTCCGGCCGCAAGGCGGGAGGCGGCCAGTAGTACGGCCGCCGGGCGCCCGGCCGGTGCGGTCACCAGCCGGGCCCCGGCCTCGCGCAGGGCCGCCATCGCCTCGCGGGTGATCCCAAGTGGGGCGATGGCCAGGCTGCCGGGCCGGGCCTGGGCGAGGGCCACCAGCGTGCGCTGGTGGTGCCCGCCCAGGCGATCGGCGTACGGCTCGATCAGCACCAAGGGGCCGGTCACCCGGTCACCGCCTGGTCCCCGTGGGCGGCGGTGAACCTCTCCCGCAGCCACGTGGGGTCGTTGAGGTGGTCGAACTGTCCGGGGGCGCGGGCGAACTCCTTGGCGAAGGCGACCCCTTCGCGGGCCCCGGCGGCGGCGTACGGGGCGAACTCGCCGTTGCGGCTCTTGGTCCATGCCTCCACCCGCTGCCGGGAGTCGTCGTCGGCCATGCCGTACTCGCTGCCGCGAGCGAGCATCGCGCACTCCCGGAAACCGGCCTTCCACGCGTGGAAGGGGCTCTGGTTGAACCTCGTGATCCCCGCGGTCTGCTGAGCGAACTCGATCCGTCCAGGCAGGGCAGCGAGCACGTCCACGGCCCCGCCCATCTCGCGCAGGGCACTGCGGCGGACCAGTTTCAGCCCGCCGTAGCCGTAGGTCAGACCGTTGACTGGGTTGACCGCCCGCCACACCCGCATCGAGACGCCCTCGTCCAGGGGCTCCACCGTGGCGGGGTCGAAGCCGGCGTCGATGGCGAAGTCCCCGTCGGCGAGGAAGAACTGCTCGTGGTCGACGACCTCGGCACACAGCCGGTAGGCCCGGCGCATCCCGTGTACGCCGTGCAGGCGCTTGACCGTGCCGCCGAGCGTGCGCTGGAGCCGGGAGTGCAGAGAGGTGGCCATCGGCTCGTCGTACGAGAGGAGAACCGCGTCGAAGCTGTTCATGAGACGGCCTCCAGGTAGCGGGCCGCGATCAGGGCGGGGGTGAAGTCGGCGGTGGAGGCGTGGGCCCGCTTGGCGTACAGAGCATGGAATTCGGCGTCCGTGGCGAGCCGTTCGGCCAAGGCGACGGCCTCGGCCGGGGTGGTGAAGCACAGCTCGGGGTCGATGTGCTCGGCGAGCCAGCCAAGGCGGGGCGAGATGACCGGCAAGCCCATGCCCTGGCAGTCGATCACGCTCATCGACCAGGGGCAGCCGGACCGGAACGGGGCGATACCGAAGCGCGCGCCGGCCAGCAGGTCCTTGTAGCGGACGCGGTCGCCCCGGTCGGAGACGACCTGCACATGCGGCAAGGCGGCGAGCTGATCACGCATCTTCTCGGGGCTGTCGTCCAGGCCCTTGCGCTCCGCACGGCGCTGGCCGAACAGGTCCATGACCCGCAGCCTGACGGTGCCGGACGCGACCAGGTCGCGGGCCAGGTCCACGAACTGTCCGGTGCCATAGTGCGCGTACAGCCGGTGGTTGTAGACACCGATCGCCCCAGCACCGGACGCGGGCTGCGTGGTGGCGGGGTCCCGTACCAAACGCTCGTCACGCGGGGCGGGCACCACTCGTAGCTTCTCGCCGAGGCCCACGGCCATCCGGGCGGCTGCCGCCGACACCCAGGACGCGGCCGTGGAGGAGTGGACCAGCACCCGGTCACAGGCGGCCAGTCCGGCGGCGAATGCCAGCAGCACCGGCCGCCCGAGCCCCGCATCGTTCAGGGACGGGTCCAGCTGGAGCTGGCCGCCGCCCGTGAAGGAGAACGGCAGGTAGTGGCAGTAGCCGGCCAGTAGAGCGTTGGATCCGGCCTCCAGTAGGGCCGTGCGGATCGCCGGGGCCTCCTCGATCTGGTTGGCCACGACCACGACGGGCTTCACCGCCCGGATCAGTGCCACCAGCTCGTCGATTTCCGCCGAGAAACGGGCCCGGTACTTCGTCCCCGGCACCTTCGTCTGGTGGAATCCACAGCGGGCATCCCCGGCCGGAGCCGGGGCCGCGACCGTCACCTCCGCTCCGGCATCCGCCAGAGCCGGGGCAAGCAGGTCCGCGAAGATCCACCCCGAGTCGGCCGAAAGCCGGTCGGGGTTGGAGATGTTCAACAGGTACAGCACGCGCATGTTGCTACGCCTCCCTCATCCGCCCGGAGGGTCGATCCGGGCCAGTAAGGGAAGGAAAACGGCGACGCAGACCGTGACGGGATGATGAACTTGGATCACTCACGGTTCATTCATGCTCACCAACGATGACGCGGGGCTTCGATGGAAGCGCAAGGCGAGGAGATCACCGCCGAGCAGGCGGCCGAGGACTACGCGGCCGAGGTGGCGCGCTGGCGGGAAGTACGCGGCATGTCCAAGAGGGCATTGGCGCTGGCCATGGGCTTCGACCCGTCCTACGTCAGCCACGTGGAGTCGGGCCGCCACAAGCCCAGCGAGGAATTCTCGCGTCTCGCCGACGAGTCCCTGAACGCCGGGAAGGCCATCTGGAGACGCTGGTGCGACTATGAGCAGGCAAAGGCCCGTACCCGACGGCCAGCGGCGGCGCCGCCCGCCCAGCGCAGGCCAGAACAACCGTATGCGACCGGATCGGCCCTCGTCGTCGAGCACGACGCGGCACGGCTCCAGTACGACGGCAGCTCGTACCGGCTGACCATGCGCCGACAGCTGCGGAACACCGGCGACGAGCCGGTGACCCGCTACCTGATCCGCATCTCCGTGGACCGCTACCCAGGTGACCCTGAGCAGTCCAACGCGCACTACCGAGCCCACCCGCTGACCTGGGGTGAACTCGACCTCACCGCCACCTGTCGGGGCGAGGCGATGCGGTGGCAGGTCAAGCACGACCGCGACGCCTTCAAGGAAGTCTGGCTGCTGTTCGACAACGAGCACGGCCGCTTCCCGCTCTACCCCGGCGAGTCCGTGTGGATCGAGTACGCCTACACCGTCGGCGACGACAAATGGGGCAACTGGTTCCAGCGAGCCGTCCGCCTGCCCACCGAGCAACTGGAAGTCCAGCTCGCCTTCCCCGCCGCTCTTGACCCCGTCGTTTGGGGCACCGAGACCTCTATGACCGCCGAAGCCTCCCCGCTGCGAACCCCTCCCGTCCTCAGCAACGTCGGTGAACTACGGCAATTCACGTGGATCACGACTACACCCGCCCTGCACGCTCGGTACCGTCTGGAGTGGCGGTTTCGGGCACGGACCGAACGCGGCACAGACCAAAGGGAGTTCAGGTGATTGACGTGCGGCCCAGCCAGCAGATGCGAGACCTCGGCGTCGTCCAACACGGCGCCGGCATCCTCGCCGAACCGGCCCGCGCTTTCGACCTGCCCGCCGAACGCGACGAGGCCGAACGCATCACAGACGAACTGTTCGCCGCCATGGAACGGATCGGCCAGGTACACCCCTTCGCAAAGGGCATGGGCATCGCGGCCCCGCAGATCGGCATCGCACGCGCCGCCACCGTCGTCCAGCCACCCGGCGACGCCCCCGCCATCATCCTCCTCAACCCCCGGATCACCACCCGCTCCGAGGAGATGGACGAGCAGTACGAGGGCTGCCTGAGCTTCTTCGACGTCCGTGGCCTGGTCCCCCGCCCCATGAAGATCACAGTGGAGACCACGGCCCTGACAGGTGAGACCGTGACCACCGTGTACGAACGCGGCCTCGCCCGCCTCATCCACCACGAAATCGACCACCTCGGCGGCTTCCTCTACACCGCCCGCATGCGCACCGGAGTGGAGCCGATCCCCGTGGAGGAGTACCGGCAGACCGGACGGGCTTGGGCGTACGAGTAGGCCCGAAATCAGCGACCTCGACGCCCACCGGTGGTGCCGCCTTAGCAGAGTCACTCGCGGCCCATGAGTTGGGCGAGAAGCGCCACCACCGCCGTGGCTCCCACCAAGGCCGCCCCGACTTCGGGCGCATGCAGGGTCAGAGCAACGACGAGGACTCCGACCAACAGGAGGACTACGAGGCGCACGCTGATCTGTTCCATGAAGATCTACCTTCCGTGTGGCACCGACTGGGTTGTGCATCCAGCGTGGGCGCCTCACGGACGGCCCTGACGGCTCAAGACGATCGCTGACAGCATCGACCAAGAACAGCCGCTGAATGACGGCGCGTTGACAAATCCTGACGCTCGTGAGTGCAGGCACCGACGCGCATGGCCTACAGGAACTGACGCAGAATCACCAGAAGGGGGCAGAGACGGTGGTCGCTCAGCCGTGGAAGAGGCCCGAGCTGGCTGACCAGCCTGACCTGAAGAAGCTGAACGATGAGCTCCACGATCTGAGGCTGGAAGCGGGGCTCCCGTCAGCCCGGACTATTCGCGACCGCGTCGGGAAGGATGTGCAGGACTACTGGATCGTGAGTCACCAGGCAGTGCTGGACACCTTCCAGAAGCCGGATCGGCCGCTGTGGAGCCGCCTTGAGGTCATCGTCCGTGTCCTGGCCGAAGTCGGTGGGCACAACGACGTAGACGGCGAGGTCAACCGTTTCAAGGACCTGTGGAAGCAAGTCGTCAGGGAAACAGTCGCCCAAGCGTCAGTACAGCCTCCAGCAGATGGCACGCCTGCCGACGATGACGATGTGAGCGACACAGCTGACCATTCCGAGGACTTGCCGAAGGAGGACACCGAGGACTCAAGCGGGCGGGCAACGGAAGAGCCACCGGTCGGCAGGGAGACACCATCCAGCCCCGACCGAGCCTCTGCGCAGTTCAACTATGCAGAGGAGTCCTTGAAGGGGCTGATCCTCAACGCAACGCAGGCCCTTTGGTATGACAAGGACGCGTTGAGAGTGTTTCTTGGTGTGGTACGCCGTAGCGAAGGCTTCGCGAAGATGGCTGATGCCGCGGAGGAGCGACGGCCAGCGAACGCGACGTTCTACGGCGTGAAGAGCAGAGAGTTCGAGGTGCCTTACTCTCCAGCGCGACTGGAGCTGGTCACGCTGCATCGCCGCCTTGACGAGCATAGGTCGAAGCGCAAGTGGTCCTTCACCGACATGGAGAAGCAGACGGGCGTCTCGTCGGATGCGTGGATCCGCTGGTATGCCCACGATGAGTTGCCCGAGCGTGAGGCGCTCGTCGCGTTCTCTCACATGGCAGGACTCCAGATGGAGGATCACGTCCTGTTGCTCGGCCTTTGGGACGCGGCCCGTGCTGCCTTGGAGGCACAGAAGCGCTCTGACGTATTGCCGTCCAGTATCAGCTTCGACGAGGCGTGGGCAATGCGTGACCCTGCGGCACCGAGGATGTGGGCACTCGCAGGAGTCGGGGGCGTCGGAGACGGGAATCTGGCCGCGTATGGCCCTGGTCTTGCCTCCGGTACGGCCCCCGCCTTCGCCGTGGCCGGGCCCTCAGGGTCAGGTCGCTCCACGGCGCTGGTGACCATCGCACGCTCTCTGCTCGCATCGGGCACCCAGCTCGTGTTAGCCACGCCCAGGCCGTCACCTCTACGGGAGTTGGCTGATCGAGACGGCGTGGTGGCCTGTTTCGATCAAGACGACATCGGGCACGACGAGCTCAAGGAGGCATTATCGGGGGCGTCTGCTGAGAAGCCGATCGTTGTCGTGATGGACGACGCAGAGGTCTTGGATGAGTGCGATGCCCAGCGTGTGCTGCGGAACCTGCTGGAGCACGGATTCGACGAGGGTGCGGCGCTGGTCCTGGCAGGCGATGAGGATAAACTCCGGCCACACTACCCCTGGTTGGACAGGGCGAAGAGAGCCCACCGCGGCCTCCTTCTGTCTCCCCAGGAGCGGCACGCCGGTGATTGGATCGGCATCAAGACGGGAGACTCCGTTGTCGGCAGCCCGATCGCTCCTGGCCGGGGATGGCTGCACCTTGGGGACGGCAATCTCATGGCGGTGACCGTGCCGTGTTGAGGGTTGCCCCTGATCTGACGGCGCCCGCTCCGCGTAGCCCGCAGAGGCGGCAGGAGATCGTGTGGAACGGATTCAGCACACATGAGGCCGGGAAACCTCGCGAACACGTGAGAACTACGGAGGGGAGATTTCCCAGGCCAAACACCCTGCACTCGACGTTTGTGCAGGTCACAGCCTTGATCAGGGAAACTCCTAAAGCGGGTGTCGCAGGTTCGAATCCTGCCGAGGGCACCACGCATTACCGCTCCGACCTGGGGTTTTCCGCCCAGGGAGGCGCTTTGACCGGCCTCGGACGCTTCGTCCGGGGCCGTATGCGTGAGCGGATCTCACAGTCGCAGGTGCGGGAATGGGTTCGGCGGCCCCGTGGCATACGGGCCGTGGAACAGGGCGGGCCGCTGCCTCGGCGATCGCCAGACCCGCCGCGGGCCGCAAGCTCGTGTACGTGTGGGCCGTGATGGTGATCGGGGAGTGGCCGAGCATCTCCTGACGTCCTGCAGATCGGCTCCCGCCGCATGGGCGAGGGTGTCGTGTCATGGCGGAGGCCGTGGAGCCGATGGAACCCCCCCACGTCGAGAGCCACGGTTTTCGACGACAAGGACATCGGGGTCGGCCTCTTCGGGTCGCCCGCCCACCGACGCGAAGAGTTCCGCCGCGACAGCCAAGGCGTCGTCTTCGAGCACGCGCCGCGGGTCTCCGCCGTCGCCGAACTCGCGTACGTGAGCGGCCAGCTCGCTCAGAAGCGCCTCCTCCACGAACCCCCCGTCCGTTGGAGTACTCATCGTGGTAAAAACGACACGAGCAGCCCGGACGAATTGTCGATCTGCGCGAGGGCAGCTCACAGCCCCTCCGAGAGCCGAGCCGCGCCTCAACGGCGATGTCATCGATCCCGTCCCGGCCGCGGCGTTCTCACTCCCCTGATGACGAGTCCGCCGTACCGGTTCCTCACTTGTCGTGGGCTCGCCGGCCGGATGCCGGCCGCCGGGGAGGGGCATGAGCGAGATCAGCGTGCCGGACGGATGGCAGACAGTACGCTGAATCCAGCGGGATCGGGCCCGCAGCGCAGTGTCCGGGAGGTGCTTCATGACAACCGAGATGGTGGCCCCGGCATGGATGCATGAGCAGATCACGGCGGAGGAGTACGAGTCCTGGTCCGAGGAGCAGTGCGCCGGTATCGAGATCGTGGACGGGATGGTCGTCGTGAGTCCGAGTGCGTCCAAGCGGCACAACCGGCTGGCCCGGATTCTGGCGAACGCCCTGGACGCCGCCGCGGACCCGGAATGGAACGCCGACACGGACTTCGACGTCCGGCTTCAGGACGTCCCGCTCACCAATCGCCGCCCGGACGTCGTCGTGTACCGCGCAGACACGCTCGACGTCACCCCCACCCGCCCTGAGCACGTGCTGCTGGTCGCGGAGGTGGTGTCGCCAGGCTCGGAGACCACTGACCGGATCGTGAAGGTCGACCAGTACGCCAAGGCCGGCATCGGCTTCTACTGGCGGATCGAGCAGGCCGCGACAGGCGTTCCTCTCGTGTACACCTACGTTCTCGACCCCGCGACGCAGACCTATCGGGACGGAGACGTGTTCACCGGCGTCCTCAAGGTGGCGGCCCCCTTCCCGGTGGAGATCGACCTCGGCCAGGTCTGACCCACTGCTCAGCAGTCGGCAGCGCGTGAGCGATGCGTGAGCGGACGGCCCGACACAGCGCGGCATAAGCCGGATCAATGCCTCGCCGCGCCCTTCTGAACAGGGGAAACAGCACCGCGCAGCAGCGTCGGGCATCACGCAGCAAGGATTCGATCCCCCTCCTCAAGCGGGTGTCGCAGGTTCGAATCCTGCCGGGGGCACAGGTTGGTTAGCTGGTCAGAGCCACCAAGGGCCCTCCTGTTCATTCGAACGGGAGGGCCCTTTCATGATCAGATACCACACAGATGCCACTTCCCCAGATGATCCAGGTTCGGCATCGTCCGAAAGAGGGTTACTCAGCAGCGTCGGAGCCGCAGGGTGCTGCCCAAGGAAGGGACAGACCGTCTCCCCACAGCGCGCCTGAGACGCGCCTCCCACATCCTGTGGCTCTCCGGCGGGGAGGCCGGGACCACAGGCAAGGTCCCACCGGTTATGTCGGTGGGGGCCTTCTGCTATCCACCGTAGACCGCCCCGCACGCAATGGCGTGCGGGGCGGGGCGCCTTGACTGAGTCTTAGCGCCTAACGGCCGACTATGGCGGAGACGCGTACGCCACTCGGCCGCTTCGATGCCAACCCGGACGCACCGGATTGGCGGCTTGGGGTATCCACTCGCCTCCTGATCGCAGAATGTAGGTTTTGCCCTACATACATTCGATCATGGAACCGTGAGCGTGGACAGGTGCCGCGCTCCGTCCCCCCGCCCGATTGGGTCATCGCCCGTCGCCGCGCCATCGGGGACCAGATCCGAGCAGCGCGGCTTCACGCGAACCTCACGCAGGAGGCCGTGGCCGAGCGGGCAGGGATGGACCGGGCGGCGTACAACCGGATCGAGCAGGGCCACTCCGCTGCGCTGATCGACACCCTGATCCTCATCGCCGACGCGATCAATGTCCCGCTCGCCGACCTCGTCAGGCAGTGAAGGCCCCGGCCGGCCGGGGCCACGCCCTGTTACTCCATGTGTCCGCAGGCTGCGCAGATGAACTGGCTCTCGTTCGTGGGGTTCCCGTTGTCGTCCGTCTCAACGGTTTTGTACATGGTGCCGCCGCAGCTTCCGCAGCCGCGGGTTTGGATGAGCTGTCCCACCTGTGCCTCCATCTCGTGTGTGATCCGCCGGTCGGCGTCGCGCTGTACGGCGCGCTCGCCGAGAGCGGTATCCAGCAGAGCGATCGCGTACTGACGCTGCCGATGGCGCTTCTCAATGTCGTCGGGACTGTCCCCAGGTGCCGCGTACCGGGTGCAGGTGCGGCAGTACCAGCGCTCGGGCGGCGCGGCAGCACAGTGCATCGGGGCATGGCAGCGAAGGCAGTTCACGCGTCCTCCATGTGGCCGCAGGATGAGCAGACCCACAGGTCGCGCTGCATCCACATCGTCCTGCGGCAGCGAGGGCAACCGGTCGTGTGGATGCCCTGCGGCGTCATGAGCGGTGGGTCCGGGGTGGTGGCGGCGTACTCCACGATCCGCGCCCGCAGTCGCTCGTCGCTGGTGGCAGCCATGCGGAGCAGGCGGGCGGTACGGGTACGGGCCTCGTCGGCGAAGTCGGTCATCTCGCCCGGCAGATTACGCCGTCAGAGCGTCGGGGCGGGGCTCGCTGGTGTACTTCACCCGCCGGTGTCATGAGCGGCGGCGCCGGACCGGACAGACCAGGTGCCGGTGCACGGTGGCGCCGGCGCCGGATGCGGCGTGGATCTCGTGCATGCTGTACGGCTCGCCCGGCCTGATCGGCTGGTCGCATTTGCCACAGATCACTGGGGTGCCTTGTCGCCGTGGCTCTTGCAGGCGCGGGGGTACCACTGGGTGACGTAGTCGAGGATCTGGATCCGGCGCGGCCCGAGGTCTACGGCGGTCGCGGGGGTGAGAGTGATGCCGCACCGGACGCAGTCCGTGCCACGCTGCTGGCGCTGAGACAGAGTCTCGATGGGGGGTAGGTCCCTGACAACGGTGCTCACGATCCGCTCCCTCGGCTGCGATGGGAGCGGCACCGGCCTGTCTCTGGCGGAGTGGGGCCGGTGCCGCCCCATGCCCATCACGCTACGAAAGTGCGCGATCACAGCCCAGTGACGTAGTGCACCAGTCGGCCCGTCAATTCTGCCGCAGCTAGGACGAGTTGTCCTACCCGCCTACAAGGTCGGGTCGACGCCGAGGCGCGACGCGAGACCACGCAGCGGGGAGTTCCGGCGCCGCTCCGCCTCGAGCATCTCCCGCACCGTCGCTGCGGCCAGGGTCTGGAAACGGATCCATTCCGGCTGCTCCTCTTCGACCGCGAGCAGGTCGGCCAGGGCCCCGTCGAGGTCGCCGGTCTGGTAGCGGGCCTGGGCAACGTCGACGCGGTGAGACGCGGCGTGCACGGGGCGGGTGATCGCGTCCAGGTCCACGCGTTCGGCCAGCTCCAGGGCCTTGCCCGGCTTGCTCTCCTGCCCGGCCAGGGCCACGTTCACCTGCTGAGTGCGTACGTCCGTCACCGAGAACGCGGAGCCGTATATCCGCTGCGGGCCGCTGCGCACTGCGGCGGACTCGGCGAACGTGAGGAGCTGCTGGGCGTCGTCGTGCTGGTCCCGGCGCGCGGCCGGCGTCGCAGCAGCGATCAGAAGGTTGCCGTAGACCGCCCACTGCGACGGCGACGACCGGCGGAAGCTGGGCTCCAGCGCGTCCGCCTTCCGCTCCGCGACGGCCTGCGCCTGCTCCCACCGGCCCTGCCGCAGGAGCACCCACGACAGGGTGGACACGCCCATGCCCTCCATCAGCGGATCGCTCGCCCGCTGCGCCGCAGCCAGCTGCTTCTCCACCGCAGCGAACGCCCAGTCGCTGTGACCAGCCTGCGTCGCCAGCGATGCCGCGAGCTGGTAGGCGAGCGCGAGCTGTTGCCACACCTTCTCGTCGTCGTGCTGGCGGGTGACGGCCTGCCCGTCGCGAAGGAGTAGCGGTAGTACGCCGGACAGCTCGGAGTAGCCGCCCCGCCAGTACAGGCTCGTGGCCGCTTTCACGTCCGCCGTCCACGCCCCCGGATCCGGCGGGTCCTCCACGTCGTCATCGGCCAGGACCCCGGGGAGGGTGCCGATGTCCTGGATTGCGTCGCGCAGGGCGAGGAGGCCGCCGTCGTCCTGGAGTTCTTGGGTCACGGTGGGCTGTCCTACCAGGCGCTCCAGTTGCACGTCGAGGGCGCGCGCGAGTGCGCGTAGCGTGTTGATGCGTGCGGACTGCCGGATGCCCTGCTCCAATTTGCGGACGGTGTCCACGGAGACGCCGGCGCGCTGGGCGAGCTGCTCTTGGGTGACGTCGCGGAATTCGCGCAGGCTGCGAATGCGGTCGCCGATGGTCGTGGTCATGTGCACCCCCGCCAGAGGACTGGGTGTCTACGCTACGCCCGGCGTGCGGCGTGCGGCAGGGGGTTCACCGGGCGTACCGCAGCCGAGTGGCCCGCCCAGAGACGCGCGAAGGCGCCCCCTGCCCTCCCCGGAGGGAGAACAGGGGGCGTCGTGTTGTCAGGCGGGTGCGATGGTGGTGATCGTTCCGTTGGAGCCGCGCCACTTCAGGGCCCCGCCCTCGGCGTACAGCACGCCGCCGCCGGTCGGGTTGGACGCGGGCGCGGTGGCTGCGTTGCCGACGGCCACGACGCCGATCCCGCCGCCGGGCGACGTGCTGTTGAGGGACAGGCTGGACGCGGACACCGAGCCGCGGCGGGCGACGAGACCCGGCCCCAGCGTCACGTTGCCGGTGGAGCGGCTGACAGTGATCGGAGTGTCGACCAGCGTGCCCGCGTCGTCGTAGCGCACCAGCTGCCAGTTCGATCCGGCGTTGCTGCCGGTCTCCGACTTGCTCGTGCTGCGGATCGCCCACCGCCGGTACTGCGGATCACCCTCCGCGTCGCGGCTGAAGACGAGGCGCTTCTCCTCGCCGTTCGGTGAAGTCAGCCGCATCTCCTGGCCGTTGGTGCAGCAAACCACGGAGTCCGCGAGATTCGTGGCGATGAGGGTCTTGTCGAGGCCCGCGATGGCGTTGTCGACGAGGGGGTTGCCGAACCGGACTTCGAACCGGGTCTCGATGCTGCCCGTGCTGCTGGGGGTCTCCACCGGCCAGTGCTTGTGGTTCGACAGGTGATTGTTCGCTTCCCAGGGCGCCCCGGCCCACACGGCGGGCTTGAACGAGCCGACGGGGTCCCGGTTCGCGTCGTAACCGGCAGAGGGGAAGTACCAGGCCTCCATCTGCTCGGAGTCCTTGCGCATCACGAAGTGACGAATCGTCTCTCCGTAGGAGCCGACGTCCGCCCGCTGGTACGAGTAGAGATTCAGGCGGCCGGTGGAGTCGTGCTGCCCGGCCTGCCCCTCGTCCTCACCGCCCGCGAACGACAAGGGGATGGACAAGCTTTCGACGGCCCCGGCCTGCCCGATCGGATACCCGGCCGATACCCCGTGGCAGTCGACGACGAGCCGCCCGCTCGTGATGTCCACCGGGGCGGTGAAGTGCCCGCCGACCAGGAACGCGGTGCCCTGCTCGACGACCGCGACTCTGGTCAGGCAGTCGTCGAGGAAAACGTCGATCGCGGTGACCGTGGCGGTGATGGCGTTCGACGTCACCGGCGACCGGATCAAAACCAGCTGGGGAGTACGGAACCCCGAAAAGCTCCGGCCCTGGACGACGGGCTGACGCGGGCTGATCACCGGCAAGGGCCGCGTGGAACGGATCCAGCACGCATCGGGCCGGGAAACGCCGCGAGCACGCGAGAGCAACCGAGAGGCATTTCCCAGGTCAGGCACACCGCATCCCGGGACCGGCGGTGATCCCCGGACCGGCAGACCGGCACGGTCACCGCAGCGTCGTCGGCACGTTCCGTCCCCGGTCCCAGTCCCAGTCCCGGTCCCAGTCCCAGTCCCGGCTCCCGCTCACGACCGCGTCGCGGTCCCGCACCCTTCGTCCGCGGCCTCGCGCATCCGCTCGGCCATCGAGGCACTGCGGTCGTACGGGTCGACCCCGGGGCCGTCGCCCGCCCCGGTGCCCGGCTGTCCGGCGGCGAACTCCGGGGTGAAGTAGCCGGTGACCGTGTCGCAGCCGCCGTTGGTCGTGTGGGCCTTGTACGAGACGAGGGAGAAGGTTCCCGGCTCGGTGATCACCTTCGCGGGGTCGTCCCAGTTCAGCACCACCTCGCGCCGCACGATCGTGCGCGCGACCTCGTCGCTGTCCGCCGCCGCCCGCGTGAGCGGGTACACGTACGTGACGTCCGCGGCCACCTGGAGGGCGCCCCGCTCGCCCTCCCGGTACGTGATCCGGCCCCGGGTCCTGACCACGTCCCCGACGAGGCGCACGTGCGCCTCGTCGAACCGGCTGAAGAGCATCAGCGGGTCGTTCTTCCTGCTCGGCGCGCGGAACGCGGTCGCGAGAAAGTCCTGGACGTCCTGCTGATGCGGGTTGATCAGCGCGATCGCCCGTCCGGGGCGCGCGCCCCGCAGCACGCCCGGATCCAGGCTGGACGCGGCGAGGAAGTCCCGGGTCCGGCCGAGAGCCCGCTCGACCTGTGCCGTGCTCATCCACCCGGTCGCTCTGGCCGCGGGTACTGCGATCCCGGCCGTGCCGCTCGCCCAGCGCGCCGCGGGCGATCCCCTGAACGGTTCGTCCAGCGTGGGACGCCGGGCCGCCTCCGTGGGGGGCGGTCGGTCCGGGCGCTTCGACTCCGTGGCGAGCGGCCCGCCGGTCCCACCGTCAGCGCCGAACCATCCGGTGACCCGCCCCGGGATCAGCGCCACGGCCAGCAGGACGAGCGCGGCCAGCAGCGCGACCGCGTACCAGCCCTTCAGCCGCCTCGGCCGGGCCGGCGTGTACGTGCGCCACGCCTCTGCCCTCGCGGGCTCCTCGCGCAGCCGCCGCGCCACGGCCCGGGCCCGCGCCGAGGGCTCCTCGGGTGCGTCCGGCACACCGTCCGCAGACTCCCGGAGGAACCGCTCCCACTCCTCGTCGGACACGGACGAACCGCCCTGGTCCCCACCCGCGTTCACGCTGAACTCCTCACGTCCCCCACCGCTCCGGCACCCCGGGCCGTCATCCACCGCATGATCGCACGGCGGCTCCTGAGCCGACCGTCCGGCATTTCCCACGTCAACAGCAGTGGTCGCTCGCCATGGAGAAGAAGGCCGGCGCCGCTTGTGGCGCGCTGGTGCAGTACGCGGCGCACGAGCACTGTGGCGATCGGCTCACCGGTGTTTTCCGCGTACGCCGACCGCTCCTCGACTTCGCGCAGCGTGCCGGCCGGGACCCGTGCAGGGGATGGCGTGGTGTCGCGCGGCTCTTGGCCGTAGCCCGGCGTAAATGCCCTCATTCGGTTGCGCAACGGTCTGCGCAGGCGTCGCCGGACGGGGTCGGCAGCCATGACTGCTGGTTTTCTCAGCAGTGAGGTGCGGAAAACTTCCCGGCTCAGGGAGCACAGGCCCGAATCCTGCTGGGGCACCAGCGCGAAGGCCCCGGCCGATCGCGGCCGGGGCCTTCGCCGTCGGTACGGACCGCGCGGCCTTCGGGAGGCGCCGACGGGCCCGAGGGCGCGGCTGCGGCCCCCACGGGAGCGTGGCAGGCCGCAGCGGAACGGTGGTTCAGGCGTGCCTAGTTGGTGAAGGTGAAGTACTTCCAGGCCGCGTGCGCCGTGCTGTTGACGTTGTCACCGGAGGAGCCGTTGACGTACGACGAGCGCATCCGGGCACGGATGCCGGACTCGCCCGGCGCCTCCAGCCTGACGGCGGACTTGCCGTCGGTGCCCAGCGCGAAGTACTCGGACGTGGAGGCGTACCAGGTGCCCTGGTGGTAGATCTCCAGCTCGAACCGCTGCTTGCGGCCCGAGTAGTAGTTCATGGTCGTGGTGAACAGCGGGTCGGTGCTCTTCCGGAAGTAGTAGTACGTCGTGGAACCGATCTTGTCCGTCTTGTAGTGCTTGGTGACGCTCACGGACACCTTCGCCTTGGCGTACGCGGTCGACTTCGCGGTCTTGGAGGCGTAGCGGGCGTCGCCCGCGAAGACGGCGGTGACGACGGTGTCGCGCGTCATGTCCACGGTCGCCGACAGGTTGCCCTGCGAGTTGACCTGGGCCTTCTTCAGCAGCTTGTTCGGCTTGTCGGAGCCGTAGGGGTTGGCGTAGATCTCGACGACGCGGTTCTTGTACGTCGTACCGAGGTGCGCCGTGAAGGAGACGTCGGTGCCGTACGTGTAGACGCCGCCGTTGCGGTTCAGCGTCAGCGAGGGCGCCTTGCGCGAGACCTGCACCGTGCCGGAGCCGGAGGCGGGGGCGTGCGTGGCGTCGCCCGCGTACGCCACCTTGTAGGTGACCTTGCCGCCGGCGGGCGGCGTGTCCGTGAAGGAGAAGGTGCCGTCGGCCTTCGTGCCGGCGGCGGGCAGGGCCTTGCCGCTCGGGGACTCGACGTCCGTACGGGTCACCTTGAGGGCCGCGCCCGCCGGGAGCGCCGTCTTCGAGGTCAGCTTCCCGGTGACGGTGAGCTTCTGGGCGCGCTCGGCGCTGGTGGGAGCCGACACCTTCAGAGCGGGAAGCTCCTTGGTGGGGTCGGTCAGGGCGCGCAGGGTGAACGTGCCGTAGCTGTTCTCCGACACCGCGAACACCCGGCTGCGGTCGGGCGCCCAGGCCAGCGCGCCGGGGACCAGGGTGTCGCCGCCGCTGCTGGTGCCGGTGTTGGGGAACTCGTACTGCCGTGTCGGCTTCGGGTCGCCCGCCCGGTGGATGTGGACGTCGGGGGCGTACCAGGAGAAGGAGCCGCCCGCGACGGTGCCGTCGGGGGCGATGGCGATCGCGTTCGGGTACGCCTCGGTCGGATAGCTCGCCACCTCCTCCAGGCTGGTGGTGGAGTAGGCGGGGAAGCCGTACCCGTACCCGCTGCCGTCCCAGGAGGTGAGGACCTGGGTGCCGTCGGGCGTCAGGTCGAGCTGCTTCACGCCGGTGTCCATGCTGCCCTGGACCCGCAGCGCCGCCCCCTCGGCGGAGACGTCGTACACGGCGAGCCGGCCGCCGGCCCCCGCCACCAGGACGCCCGGCGCGGCCGGGTCGGCGCCGAGGAGCGGCGTGGCGCCGAGGAAATCGGCGCCCGCGTTCTGGTCGAGCTTCACGAGGGGCTCGGCACCGGAGACGTCGAGCGACCCGATGCGCGACCCGTAGCCGAACCACAGGCGGCCGTCCACGATCTCCAGGCCGGCCGGGGCGTCGGCGCCGGTCAGGTCGTAGCTCGCCGTCTGCGTGTACGTCCCCGTCTCCACCGAGACGATCCGGCCGGCGTCCTTGACGGCCGCGTACACCTGGCCGGAGTCGGCGGACAGCGCGAGGCCGGTCACGCCGGGCAGGCCGGTGAGGGTCGCCTTGACGGTGCCCGCGTAGTCGGTGACGACGATCTTGCCGCTGGTCGGGTCGGACACGTAGACCCGCTGGTGGGTCCCGTCCACGACGAGGTCGCCGACCGACTTCACCGACAGGACCTTCGCGGAGTCGGCCGCTGCCGGACCCGCTGTGCCCGCGACGAGCGCCGCGGAGCTGAAGAGGACCGCGAGCGCCGTCGCGGTCGAAATGCTGCGCCTGCGCACAGTGATGAAACCCCCACAGAAGGAACCCGGCGATCGCCGGGTGGGCATGAGAAGGCCGCGCGTCCCCCCTCGCGCCGACCATGGGCGCGTGGAGCGCTGCCGAGAGGGGTCAGCGTATGGCATGCCAATGACAGTTGAGGTCCGGGTTTCCGCTGCGACCCGCGTGACGTCTTCGGCCGCGTGACGTCTTCGGCCGCGTGCCGGGCGGACGGGTGGGGCAGGCGTGATTGACCTCGCCTCTGGGCCCTTGCCCCTGGGGTCCTGTCCCTGGGGCCTTGCCCCTGGGGCCTTGCCCCTGGGCAGAAACCACGGTCGCCGTCGTCGGGCCGCTCCGGGTTCAGCCCTCTTCCGGCTCGCCCCCCACGTCCACCGGACCGCCGTCGTCCCGACTCCAGGGCTGCAGTTCCACCTGGATGCGGTGGGTCGTGTCGTTCGCCGTCGTCCTGCCCGCGTCCGCCGTGATCACTCCGATGCGCAGGCCGCCCTTGCCGCCGGTCTCACGGCGGACCTGGACCTCGAACTCCAGGTTCACCCTTTCCACCCGGAAGCGCATGCCACTCGCTCTTCCCCGGCGCTGGGCCACCTCGAGTTCTTCCCGTACCCGGCTGATCACGTCGGCCAGTTCCACGCCCTGCGTCCGGTCCTCCGCGTTCACCCTGCCCCCATCCCCCACTGACGCCGAGGTCTCATTGTCACCCGTCGCGACTATGCTGGTACAGCATGGGGGCGCTGATCAGTGAGACCAACTTCTCCACCGATCAAGAGACTTGGCGCGTACGGCTGCGCACCGACGACCCGCGCGGCCGAGTGCTCGGGGCCGGGGTGCTGCTGCGGGACGGGCTCGTTCTGACCTGCGCGCATGTCATCCGGATCGCCGGGACCGACCAGCACCAGCCGTCCGTGGTCGTCGAGTTCCCGGGCTCCGGCGGGGCCGGTTCCGACGGCCTGCGCGCCACCGTCGTCCCCGGCCACTGGGTCCCCCGCGCCGACGACCACACCGGCGATCTCGCCCTCCTCCGGATCGCCGGGCCGCCCCCCGTCGCCTCGTACGCCACCCTCCACCGGCTGCCCACCCTCTGGAATCACCGCGTCCACTTCGCCGGTTACCCCTCCCGCCTCACGGGCGGCAAGTGGGCCGAGGCGCTCATCAAGGGGCCGGGAGGGCCCGGTGACGAGTGGGTGCAGATCGATCCGGTCACCGAGGCCGACACCATCATCCGGCGCTTCAGCGGCGCCGGAGTGGTCGACAACCGCACCGGCCACGTCATCGGGATCGTCGTCAGCAAGCTCGAATCGGACCGCGAGGGCGCGCACCACCGGCACGGCTACATGATCCCGACCGGCACGATCGTCAAGCACCTCGGACGGCTGCGCGAGGCCGAGCCCGGGCGCTACATCGGCGGCCGGCCCCCGGTCCCCCCCGGCTTCCCCGACGAACCGGGCGACCCCGCATCCGCCCCCCTCGCCCCCGACCTCGGATTCGCGCGCTGGCTCACCCGCTGGCTGGCGGGCGAGGACGACATGGCCGACGTGGAGATCGCGTTCGTACGGCACGAGGACGCGGAGGCCGACTTCGCCCTGCGCACCACCCTCACCCGCGCCGACCGCGAACGCTCTCCCCGCACCTCCTGCGCGTCGTACAACGGTCACGGCGACACCGGCCCGGCTCCGCGCGCCGGCAGCATCGACCTGGCCCTCGTCGTCAGCGACAAGACCCCCGCGCAGGTCGCCGAGGAGATCGCCGAGGGCATGGGGCTCGACGGCCCCGGCCCCCTCCCCCCGTCCGCCCGCGTCGCGGCCGACGCCCTGCCGCTGACCACCGTGGTCTGCGGCGTGGACGAGGCCGCCCGGCCGGTGGAGACCGTGGAGCTGCTGCACACGCTGGTACGGCGCGGCGGGCGGCTGCTGCTCGTCTTCCGGCAGCTCGACTCGCCCGCCCTGCGCCGTACGCACGAACTCCTCCTCGATCCGGCGTGCCCCCGGCGCTGGCTGGAGCGCGTCGGCCGCCGGATCGCCGTGCTAGCCCGTACGGAAGAGGACGCCCGGGACCTGCGCCGCCGCGCGGCGAGCTGCGTCAGCCCGCTGCCGCGCCTGCCCCGGTACGCCCCTGACCTGGAGCTCAAGGCGGCCCGTCTGGAGGCCGATCCGCAGCAGGGCGCCACCGGTTTCCTCGTCAAGCTGTCGTACGTCGAGAGGACCGCGGAAACCGCTCTGCTGGAGGCGGAGGCCGCCCACCGGCTGCTGGCCCGGCAGCTCGCCCGCCACCAGGAGCTGCGGGGCCTCCTCGACGGGTACCAGGCACGCCTCGCCGCCCACGGCATCACCGAGGCCGCGGCCTCGCTGCACCAGGACGCGCAACGGCTGCTGACCGGCGGGCCGTGCGAGCCGGCGGTGGCGGAGGCGGCGGTCGACCGGTTCGTACGGGAGGCCCGCACGGCGCTCGAAGCGCACCCGGAGACGGGGACGGAGGAGGGGCCGTGAGGGCGTGTCCGCACCCCGAGTGCACCGGCAGGGTCACGGAAACCGGCTTCTGCGACCTCACCGGCCTGCCCGTCGAGGCCGAGGACGAAGGGGGCGCGGACGGCGACGGTACGGGTAACAGCGGCGCGGGCGCCGGGTCCGGCGGTTCGGTGGGCCCGGCGCCGGTGGGAGCCCCACGTCCGGAGCCCGCCGAGCAGTTCGTGCTCTCCCGCGCCGGTGACGGTCTCATGGACCTCCCCCGCGTCGAGGTCCCCGACCCCGCCCTCCTCGTCGAGCCCGCCGAGGACCGGTCCCCCGCCCACGTCATGCGGTGCGGCAATTCCGACTGCACGGAGTTCATCGGCGTCGTGGCCTCCAGAGGGCTCTGCGCCTGCGGCACGCCGTACGCGCTCCAGCCCCAGCTGTCCGGCGACGACGTGCTCGCCGACCAGTACCAGGTCGTCGGGCCCATCGCCCACGGCGGCCTCGGCTGGGTGTACCTCGCCGAGGACGCCCAGCTCTACAACCGGCCGGTCGCCCTCAAGGGCCTGCGCAATCCGCACAGTTCACTGGCGCGCGAGGTCGCCCTGCGCGAGCGCCGGCACCTGACCGACCTCAACCACAAGGACATCATCCGCGTCATCAACTACGCGACGCACCGCCCCACCGGCACCGACTACATCGTGATGGAGTTCGCGGGCGGGATGGCGCTGCACCAGATCGCCGAACGCATCAGGCGTGACAAGGAGCCGTTCGCCGGCCCGCGCGTGCACGAGTTCATCGTCAGTTACGGAATCCGGATCCTCGACGCGCTCGGCTATCTGCACACGTACGAGCGCAAGGTGTACGGCGACATGAAGCCGGACAACGTCATGCACTGCGGCGACGGCATCAAGATCATCGATGTGGGGGGCGTGCGGGAGTTCGGGGCTCCCGGTCCGTACACCGACCTCTACAAGGGCCCCGAGGTCGAACCGGACGGCCGGGCGTACCCCCAGTCCGACCTCTACAGCGTCGGCATGACCCTGCGCGAACTCACCGACTCCGCCCGCCACCCCGCCCCCGGGCTCGGCGCCGAGTCCCTGAAGCGCGCGCTCGCCCGCGCCACCGACGAAGAGCCGCGCAAACGGTTCGCCACGGCCGCCGAGATGTCGCTCCAGCTGCGCGGCGTCATCCGCGAACTGCGCTCGCTGCGGCTCCGCACGGAGACCTTCGAGCCCTCCCGGCTCTTCGAACCGGCGTCGGCCGCACTCGACGGCGGCCTCGGCGAGGCCCCCGTCCTCGACCGCTGGGCGTACGGCGCCCACCGCCTCCCGCTGAACGCCGCGCGGCCGTCCCCCGACGAGGTCGCGGTGGGCCTGCCCGTGCCCAGGACCGACCCCGACGACCCCCACGCGGCGTCGCTCGCCCGCATCTCGTACGACGCGCCGGGCCTGCTGCAACTGCTCGCGGGCTGGGAGCCGTCCGTGGAACTGCACCTGCTGCGCTGCCGCCTGCACCTCGGCCTCGCCCGCCGCACCCGGCAGCGCGCCCACCACGACACGGCGCGCGCCGAACTCGGCCTGGCCGGCGGCCTCGTCGGCGCCATGGCACCGCACGACTGGCGCCTGCACTGGCACGCCGGTCTGCTGCACCTCGGCGACGACCGGATCGACGAGGCCCGCGAGGAGTTCGACCACGTCTACGACTCGCTCCCCGGCGAGTACGCCCCCAAGCTCGCCCTCGGCTACTGCTACGAGCGGCTCGGCCGGCCGGACCGCGCCAGGGCGTACTACGAGGCGGTGTGGCTGCGCAACCGCTCCCTGGGCAGCGCGGCCTTCGGACTCGCCCGGATCCACCTCGCCGCGGAGAAGCGGAAGGAGGCCCTGGAGATCCTGGAGCGCGTGCCCAAGGACTCCCGGCACCGGACGGCCGCGCGGACCGCGATCGTACGCGTCCTGGCGGGGCGGAGGTTCCCGGACGGTTCGCCGCCGCCCCTGGAGTCCCTCGTCAGCGCGCTCGCCCGGGTCACGCAGCTGCGGGAGGAGGAGGGGCTGACGGACCGGCACGCGGTGCTGCGGCTGGAGACGCACATCCGGGAGGTCGTCCTCGACTGGGTCTGCGGCGCGCCCGGCGGCGAGGAGGGCAGAGCGAAGCGGCTGGCGGAACTCCGCGAGCGCGTCCAGAACGGGGAACTCACCGAGAACAGGCTGCGCAGGCGCCTGGAGGAGGCGTACCGGGGCCTCTCTCAGCAGGCGGGCGACGTGCGGGCGCACGCGCTCCTCGACCTGGCCAACGGGATACGGCCGCTGCGCTGGACATACAAGGAGCACGCATGGCTCAGGACGGCACAGAAGGTGCGGGAGACACGGGAGATACGAGAGGCGTGGAAGGTGTCTCAGGCCCGGGAGGCACAGGGACAGCAGGGGCAGCAGGGGCAGCAGGGGCAGCAGGGGCGACGGGACCCGCAGGAGCCTCGGGAGCCGCTGGAGTCACGGGAGCCTCAGGAACCGCGGGAGTCTCAGGAGCCTCAGGAACCGTCTCCCTCGAAGTGAGCCAGCAGCCCTGTGTCTCGGTGGAACGCGGAGCCGAGGGCGGGACGCGCATGTGCGCCGTGGTGACCGTGACGCTGACCCCGGGGGACGGGGCGGGGGCGGGGGCGGAAGCACCCGCCCCCGCCCCCGCCAGGGCCGAGGTCCTGCTCCTCGACTGCTCCGCGTCCATGGGCTATCCGCGCGAGAAGCTCTGGGCCGCCCAGGACGCGGCGGCGGAGGCGGTACGCGCGCTGCCCGACGGCACGTACTTCGCGATCGTCGCCGGACGCCACACCGCGGAGCCGGTCTACCCCGCGAAGACCGGCGCTTCCCCGGCCCTCGTACGCGCCGACGCCGCCACCCGCGAGGAGGCGCAGGAGGCCATGAGCCGCCTCGCGCCGAGCGGTGGTACGGCCATCGGCAGCTGGCTCGCCCTCGCCCGCCGGCTGTTCGGGGAGCTCCCCGGCTCCGCCGTCCGGCACGCGCTGCTGCTCAGCGACGGCCGCAACGAGCACGAACAGCACGACACCCTCACCTCCGAACTCGCCGCCTGCTCCCCCCTGTTCACCTGCGACGCCCTCGGCATCGGCGAGGACTGGGACCCCGACGAGCTCCAGCTGGTCGCCGGCAGCCTCAACGGCAGGGCCGACGCCGTACGCGATCTCGACGCGCTGCCCGCCGAGTTCCGTGCCCTCGCCGCCGAGTCGGCGGCCCGCCGGGTCACCGGTCTGCGTCTGCGCCTCGCCCACCGCCCCGGCAGTGACCCGCTGACCGTCCAGCAGGTCCATCCCACCCGCCGCGACCTGCTGCCGGACCGCGTGACGGCCGGGGACCGGTGCCTGGAGTTCCCGATGCCGCCGTGGGGCGAGGAGACCCGCGAGTACCTGGTGTGCGTCGCCGCCTCCCGCACGCCGCAGGAGCCCGTCGACCGACCGTTGTGGCTGGCCGACCTGAAGGTGGTGCGGGATCCGCGGGCCGAGGGCCCGTCGCCGCAGCTCCCGCCCGCGCGGCCCCTGCTGGTCCGCTGGACGCACCACCGCGACCTCTACAGCAGGTACGACCCCAAAGTGGCGCACTACGCCCACCACGACGCCCTCGTGCGCGGCCTGGAAGAGGGCCGCGCCGCCCAGCGCTCCGGTGACGCGGCGCGGGCGCGCGCCGCCTGGGGCGAGGCGGTGCGCCGCGCCCACGCCATGGGCAACGAGCCCATGCTGCAACGCCTCGGCGATGTCGTACGGATCATCGACGCGGCGGCCGGCGAGGTGGAGATCCGCCCCGACATCCGCCCCCTCGACATCAACTCGGCGATGGTGCTGCGCTCCCACAGCACGATGCTGCCGTCGCGGAGGGAACCGCAGCGAAAGCCGCAGGGCAGGCCGCGGGGCGAGTCGTCGGACAGGTCGCCGGACAAGCCGCGGGACTCCGGGTGAGGGGCCTCGCGCGCCGGTTCTGGCGCTCGGCCACCGGAGCCGACGGCGTCACCACCGTCGGCTACCTGCACCGCCAGCTCCTGTGGCTGCTCACGCTCACCGCCGTCGGCGGTGCGACGCTCTTCGGCGCGTACGACGAGATCCACAGCGACTCCGTGGCGATCCGGGACCGCACCGGGCCCGCCGTCGTCGAACTCGCCAGGGCCCACACCTCCCTCCGGCAGGCCGACACCACGGCCCGCGACCACCTGCGCCACCGGGCCCGCGACCACAGGTGGCCGGACATCCTGGCGCGCGGCGAGGAGTACCGGACCCAGCTCGCCGAGGCCAGGAGCAGCCTCGCCCGGGCCGCCGCGACGGGCGCCCTGAACCGCGAGGACCAGCAGACCCTGCGCATCGCGTCCGGGCTCGTCGACAGCTACGCCCTGCGCATCGACGGGGCGTGGACCCAGTCGGACAAGGCGCACCTGAGCCTCGCCAACCTCTCGTACGCGCAGACGATGATGCACGCCCGCACGTCGGGCATCCTCGCCCGGATAGCCGCCCTCCAGGACCGGCAGAGCGCCGCGCTGGACCGCCGGCAGGACTGGGGCGTCGCACCGCTGCTGGCCTGGCCGGTGGCGGTGACGGCCTGTCTGCTGCTCGGCGTACGGCTGGTCGGCACGCAGGTGTTCCTGCGGCGGCGCTTCCGGCTGCGGCTGAGCGTCCCGCTGGCGGCGGTGACGGTGCTGCTGGCCGCCGTTCCCGTGCTGGCGTTCGGGACCTGGCAGGCGCACCGGAGCCAGACGCTGGCGCAGGAGGCCGCCGGGCTGCTGGCGCCGGCCGGCACCCCCGGTCAGCAGGCGGCGGCCGTCGCCGCCGCCGAGTCCGGGATGGAGAGGGCGGTACGGGAGGGGAACGCCGATGTCTGGGTCCCGGGCGCGGGCTTCGTTCCGCTCGCGGCCGTACTGATGGCGGGGGTCGTCGTGGGGACGCTCCAGCCGCTCCTCGTCGAGTACGCCGTCCCCCGGCGCCCCGCAGGAGGTCACCGGTGAACCGCCCCAGCCGTTCCAGCCGTTCCAGCGGTTCCAGCAGCCTCCGCCGCCCCCGCCGCCGGACGGGTCTCCGGCTGCTGCTGGCCTCCTGCCTCCTCGCCGGGCTCGCGCTGGCCTCCGCCGCGTGCGCCGAGGAGCCCCGCCCCGCCGTGAGCGTCCTCGGCCCCTGGACCGGCGACGAGGAGGAGAGCTTCGAGACGGTGCTCGACCGGTTCAGGAAGAAGTACGGGATCGAGGTCGACTACCAGGGCACGACGTCGCTGCGCGAGACGCTCCTCGCCCAGGTGCAGGCCGGCTCGCCGCCCGACATCGCCGTACTGAACAGCCTCGGCGAGCTCACCGAGTACGCGCACGACGGCGAGCTGGTGCCGCTTCCCGACGAGGTGCGCGAGCGCTCCCCGCTGCCGTGGGCCCCCGAACTCACCGTCGACCGGCGCAAGAACACCTACTGGACCCCGGTGAAGGTCGACCTCAAGAGCGTCGTCTGGCACTACCCGGACCGCTCGGCCCGGCGGGGCGCCTGGTGCCTCGGCATGGGTTCCGGCGCGACCTCGGGATGGCCGGGCAGCGACTGGATCGAGGACATCCTGCTCCAGCGGTCGGGCCCGGCGGTGTACGAGCAGTGGGCGACCGGCGAACTGCCGTGGCGCAGCCCGGAGGTCCGCGGGGCGTGGAAGACCTGGGGCCGGCTCATCGCCCCCGGCGGCAGCGGCACGCAGGCCGCCGCCGCCCTCGCCAACGACTTCCAGGGCAACGACGGCAAGGGCCTGCTGGCGGCGGACGGCCGGGGCTGCGCCCGCGAGCACCAGGGCAGTTTCGTCCGGCGGCTGTACGGCAAGGACATCGCGTTCGTCCCCACCACCGAGGCCGTCCCGGAGCTCGCCAACGACCGGAACGCGTACGAGGTGGCCGGTGACATGGCCGCCCTGTTCCGCGACACCGAGAGCTCGCGGTCGCTGCTCACCTTCCTCACCGGGGACCCGGCACGGGCCACCTGGGCGCGGGCGGTGCCCGAGCGCAACCGGCCGTTCTTCCCGGTCTCCGTCGGTGCGTACGGCGACGCCTGGGCGAACCGGGCCGTCGACGAGACCCTGTCGGGCGCGAAACGGCTGTGCACCGACGCCTCGGACGTCATGCCGCCGGAGCTGCGGGGGGCCTTCCACCGCGCCGTACTGGAATTCCTCGCGGCGCCGGCGGACCACGACCTGCTGGAGGGCCTGCTGGAGCAGCTCGACGACGAGACGGAGCGCCACCACGCCCAGAACGCCCCCTGGGTCCCGTCGGTGTGCGCGGCGCCGGTGGGGGAGTAGCGTCCGAACGCACCACAGATATTTTCCCAAATACCGACAATCTGATCGAAATGCGCATTTCAAATCCGTCCTGGAGCGCGCCGTCCGCGAACGATCTCCTGCACAACATCGCCAGGAACGCCAAAACGAGCACGCCGAGCACGCACCGCCTCACACCGCTCACAGCCGCCGAGGCTCAGCAGCTCCTTCAAACGGCCAAGACTGACTGGCTGCACGCGCTGTACGAACTCGCTCTGCGCACCGGACTCCGCAAAGGCGAACTCCTCGGTCTCCACCGAGAAGACCTCAACCTCAACGGGCGATGCTCACATCGGCGTCTACACCCGCGTCCGACTCTGCCTCCAACGCCAAGCCATCGACACCCTGGGCGACGCCCTCAGCTCGACCGACAACGGCATCGACGATCCGCCCGCCACAGCAGCCGTCGGCTGACGTTGCCATCAGCCTTGCGGCCAAACGCAACGCCAGCCCCACCGGAAACAAGTTCCGGTGGGGCTGCTCCGTTTCAGTTCATGGCACGGCCAGGGGGAATACGAACCCCTACCCAAACCACAAACGTTATCTTGAGAGTGAGCCATCCCATCGGACTGCAGGACTATTGGAGGCTAGCCAACCCATCACGCGAACATTTTCACGCCCCCGCAGCCTTGACAGCCCAAGAACCTTCCATGGGCTGACATCCAGGCTCATCCAGACTGCCTGATTACTGCGGTCCAGCAGAACCAAGATGCATCGAATATCCGAAGATTTCAGGCGAGCATCGGTAACTGGAACTAGATAGCAGCGCCCATACGCGTCTTTTCGCTCCGCGAGCCAGTCGCGCTTCCCCTTGTGGGCAAGCCCTCTAGTGGCTGCCACACCCATAAGGATATCAGCCGACTGGAGAGAAAGCCGCCTCACGTGGCGGTTCGCCAGGGCTACCGCAGCCCTCCGCACATATAGACGCATCGTTTACCGCCAACCCCGGATATATATTGGGGTATCCCAGGAAATGGACCTTCTAGAGTCAGAGGCACGAGAAATCAACTCAGCCATTCGATGGTTCCCCTCCATCATCTGTCCGTCGCCTCCAATCGTCATGAAGCTGCGCGCCTCATCGTCCGGATCAAAGACGGATCTCAGCAGGTCTTCATCACTCTGCCCCTGAAGCATCCCCCTCTTCATCGGGTCGTAGGTCCACGCGTCGTTCTCGTCAACCATGTCATGAGCGATCCCACGGAGATCACCCACAGTCGCATTCGGGTCCGGAAGGCTGGGCTTATTCCGCTTCCCGAAGAGCTTACTAAGGAAACCCCCCTTCCCTTCACCACAATTCGAATTGTGAACCAGGACCGGCGTCTCGCCCGCCAGCACATAGTACGTGTGCAGGCCCTCGATGGTGAGGTTGTAGGTGCGGGCGCGGTCTTCGTACTGACGGGTGTCGGTGACCTTGACTGTACGGCCGTCGTCAGTGCGGAGAGTCATGCCGGGCTTAAGGTCGCCGGCCTCGATCCAGTCATGGGCGGAGACGGACCAGAAGGGGTGTTCGTAGGTGGCTACGAGCTTCTCGTTGCCACCTGGCGTGGCAATCGTCAGTTCGGTGAAGTGCTTGTCGTCCTCGGTGATGATCGTGGCGGTGACTTCACGTTCGCTGGTCTCGCCAGTTTTCGGGTCGGTGGCGAGGACCTTGTCTCCGACCTCGATGTCCTCAATTCCCTTGGCGTCGCCGTTGGCCGTGAGAACGCTGGTCCCGGCGAGGAAGCATTTGCAGCCGGGTGGGGCTTCGGACTTCTTGACCTTCTTGGCCTTGAAAAATTTGGCTAGTTTGCCGGCCTTCAACAAAGGAAGGTCGGTAGACGCCCAGAGGCAGCTTTCGCCGTGGCGTTCGGAGAGGCACTTACGCCACGCCTCGGTGTCCGGCACGACCAGGGCAACAATGACCTCAAAGGGCTTCGATGACGGACAGTCAATTTTGAACCCTCTACCGTGCGTGCATGTCCTTGGCGCTTCAGGAGCGGGGGTAGTGACCGTGACTTCGACAGTGATCCCCCGGGTGCCGGTGCCGGTGCCGGTGCCAGTGCCAGTGCCAGTGCCGGTGCCGGTGCCGGTGCCAGTGCCAGTGCGAGTTCCAGTGTCGCTGGGCTTCTTGCTGGGCGGTGTGCGCGGGGCGTCTCGCGGGTCGGCGCCGCCGCCGGGCATGTACAAGCCGGTGGGGTCGCTGAAGGTGATGGGATTGTTGTTCGAGTAGGCGTAGCCGTTGATTTGCTGCGGATTCGCGAGGTCCATGATCGGATCAATGGAGATGAACCGGCCGATGGAGGCGTCGTATTCGCGGGCGCCGAGGTGGATGAGGCCGGTGGTGGCCGTGTCGTCGGTGCCGCCGACGAAGCTCTTCGTACCGGGCCAGGTGGGTGCGGGGGTCCCGCGGGTGCCACCGAAGGGCAGGGTACGACGCTGGGTCATGGCGAGGTCGGCGGTTTTGACGGCGATCTGGCCGGTGCCGTGGTGGTCGGCGAGGGTGAGGGTGATGCTTCCGTCGTCGGCCTGGACGGCCTGGTGGCCGTTTCCGAGGTCGATGTAGCGCGTGGCTTTGGCCTTGTCGGCGCCCTTGGACAGAACCAGTTCGGTGTGGCCGAGGTACAGCGTGGTTTCGCCGCCTGTGCGGGCGATCAGACGGTTGCCGTCGGCGTCGTACAGATACTCGGTGACCTCGCTGGTGCCGCCCTCGACGGGCTTGGTGACCTTGGCCAGGTGGCCCTCCGCGTCCCAGTCGAGGGTCTGCGTGTCGCCGCTGACCATGCGGGTGCGGGTGTTACCGGCCTCGTCGTAGGTGTAGGCACTCCTTGACGTGCCGCTGGGCCCGGTCTGGTTGACCTCGTCCAGAGTGTGCGGCTGCGAGGTTCCAGGGGCGGGGTAGCCGTAGTCGCGCTTGATGTCCTTGGTGCTGTCGCCTGCGAGGTCGTGCAGAGTTTCGGTTTTGCGGTTGCCTGTTTTGTCGTAGGTGTAGGAGTGCCAGTACGGGGCCACCCCACCGGTCGTGCCGGCGGAGGGTTCCGTCGAGCAGGTGCTGTCCGCCTCGGTCCATGCCTCGGTCATGCGACGGAGGTAGTCGTAGGTGAAGCACTGGTTGTCGGTGCCGGAGCGGGAGATGTCCGCGACGGACAGGATGTTGCCGGCCTGGTCGTAGTGGTAGGTCTCGTTGCGGTCGACGCCGTTGACGCCTTCGCGGTCCACGCGTGAGGCGGAAAGGCGCTGGGTGCCCCACTGGTAGTCGTTCGTGACCTGTGTCTTCTTCGCTCCGGCAGCGGTGGAGGCGAAGGTGTGCTGCAGCGGCTTGCCGGTCAGCGAGTAGCCGGTGCTGGTCTCGAATCCGTCCCCCAGGAGGGAGACGGGCCGCAGGGCGTCGTCGTAGCCGTAGGCGTACGAGCCGCCGGGCAGGGAGCCGGCTGCCGAGTAGGAGACGCCTGCTACCAGGCCGGAGGGCTTGTAGGAGGTACCGGTCTGGTAGGTGCCGGCGAGGGCGCCTTCGGAGGCCGGGATCACCACGGCAGTGCGTTGCGGCCGGTAGAGCGAGTCGTACTGGGTGATGCGGGTGGTGTAGGCGTTGGTGCCCACGTAGCGGGTGGTGGAGGCGAGCTGACCCTTGGCTCCGGTGACGGTGTCGTAGGTCCATTCGGCGCGCAGAGTGCCGGTGGCGCTGCCTTCACGCAGCTCGGTCTGGCGGCCGAGACTGTCGTAACCACGATAGAGGGTCTTCTTGTACCCGTCAGTGTCCGAGACGATCTTGCCGTGGTCGGTGGTGGTGACGAGCTGACCGCGATCGTCGTACGTGCTCCTGGTGGTTCCCTTGTCGGGATCCACCGTCTCGATCTGGTGGCCGAGCTGGTCGTAGGCGTACTTCCAGCTGTTGCCAGCCGAGTCGGTGACCTGGGAGAGCTTGCCGTCGGGCGTGTGCTTGTAGGTGGTGGGATCGTAGGCGGCAGTGGCGCTGCGAGAGTGGTGCTGGCGCAGTTCTGTGGTCTGCCCGCGGGCGTCGTTGAGGGTGGTGGTGGCTGTTCCGCCCTCCGGTGGAATGACCGTGGTGCGGTCGCCGTCGTAGAGGGTCTGGGTGATGCCGAGGACGGTGCCGCCGTCGCCGTTGCCCGCGATCTGCTTGGACTCGGTTTCGCGTCCCAGCCCGTCGTAGGTGTGACGGCTCTGGGTCTCCACGCTCAGGGCGTTTTCGGGGGCGAAGAGGTCCCGACGGGGAGCACCGGTCGTGTAGTAGGAGGCGAAGGTCTTGGCGACCTGGCCGCGCTCGTCGTAGAAGGTGTCCGTCAGCAGGCGTCCGCTGTCGGGGCCCACGGCCTGGGTCTGGCGCGGGCGCAGCATGCCGTCGTAGATGGCGTACGAGGCGATCTGGGCACCGTTGTTGTCCAGGGTCTGGGTGCGGACAGCGGTAGCCCGGCCTTCTTCGATGAAGTAGTCGAAGGCGTAGGAAGGGGTCAGGGAGGTGGCCCGGTTGGGCAGCCAGATTTTGGCTGAACGGCCCAGCGCGTCATAGGTGAAGGTCGTGACGCGGTTGTTGGTGTCGGTCTTGGTGGTGGGCTGGCCGCGCAGTGCGTCCAGGGCGAGCACCGTCTTCTGAACGGTGGTGGTGTCCGCGGGGTCGGCGGGCGGGGTGGTCGAAGTGACCGTAGTGGGAAAGCCTGTGTCGGGGCTGTAGGTGGTGGTCTTGGTAAGGCCGTCGGTGCGCGCGGCGCGTGCCGGGGCGGCGGTGCCGGCGACAGTGACGTTGGCGGTGAGGTCGGTGGTGGTCGTCTCGCGGCCGTAACCGTCGAAGGTGGTGCCGGCCTCCAGATAGGTGGCGGTGGTGCCGTTGTGCTTCTTCAGTGTGGCGGTCGCGGTCTCGTCGCCCTTGGTGGGGGCGGCTCCGTAGGCGAGGCCGTCGTAAGCACTGCGGACGTCGGAGATGACGTCGGTGGCACGGTTGGGTGTGGCGTTGCCACAGTCCGTCGCCAGGGTTTCGACCTGCGAGGTCAGAGTGAGGAGGTTCGCTGTCGTGTTGGTGGCGTAGGTGGTGCGGGTGCACTGGTTGTCGGTGGCGGTGGAGGTGTCACCACGGTCGTCGAATTCGACGATGCGTCCGGCGACTGTGTCGTAGGTGGTCGACTTGGTGGTCGTGCGCCATTTGGTGCCCGCGCCGTTGTCCAGGGAGGTGTGGGTGGTGGAGTTGGCGGTGCCGGTGAAGTTGGCGGTCACCGTGCCCCAGGCGCGGACCTTCTTGGCCGTTTCGTGGCGCCAAGGACGCTCGATGGTCTTGGAGAGGATCTTGCCGCCAGAGCCTGAGTAGTCGACCTTCTTGTATACGAATCCGGCAGCGGCTTCGTGGTCGGTGATCGGGTCGCCCTCGCCCGTGGCGAGGGCGACGGTGACGGACTTCGTGGTGTCACCGGAGGCGTCCTTGCGGTCGCCGTGCATGCCGCGCAGGAAATAGGTGTCCTGCTGCGTCTTCATGGCGGTGTCCCCGCCCTGGCCACCGGTCTTGACCCGTACTTGTCCGTAGCCGCGCCACTGCGACCAGGTCTTGTACTTTTCCTTGGTCAGGCCGTCGTCATCGTCGTAGTGCCATGCCCCGCCATCCAGGTAGGAGTAGGCGGTCACGGCATCTGGAGCGCCGCCGGTGCGGTCGGTCGCGGTGACGGATTCGACGACGTACTTGTTGAACCAGTGCTGCTCGGGGGCTTCGGTGTCACTGCCGCCGAGCAGTTGTGGGAAGCAGCGGGTGGTGTTGGTCTGCGGAGTGGGCAGGGCGGCAGCGTTGCATGCCTCGGAGGAGTAATTGACGTCGATCTGGCCCCCGTGCTCATCAGCGATGGTGGACAACCGGGCCTTGATGAAGGGGGCGTAGCCGTCGCCGGTGGTATCCATCCGGTTGGCCAACTGCGTGTAGGCGAGCGTGGTCTTCGGCAGCGTGACCGGCGTGGCTGCGGTGTGACCGGTGCGCTGGATGGAGTCCAACAGCAGCTGGTAGTCGATGTCGGCCTGGCCCCAGCGGTGGGCCAGCGCCCAGGAGTCGACCTTGGCTTGGGTGCCGTCGGCCTGCAGGACCTGGGTGGTGATGCTGGTCAGCCGCTTGCGGGTCCAGAAGCTGGGGGCCAGACGACCCTGATCACAGTCGGTTCCGGCTGTGCAGTTCATGTCCCACGGTGTGTCGTACCAGTAGAACGAGTCCGTGCCGATCGAAGAGCAGTCCGTCTGGCTGTTGGGAATGCACCGCTCGGAACTGGTGAAGTCGACCTTGGCCAGTGACTTGGTGCCGTACATGGAGCTGGACTTCAGGCCGTACTCGATGCGGTCGAGGTAGCCGCCGCGGGTGTAGGGAGTGTCGTCGGCGGCCTTCAGGTTGCGACCGTAGTGGTTGGTCTCTTTGTTGTAGTAGTACGCCATGGCGTTGCCGTGGGTGTCGACCGCGTAGTCGAGGTTCCAGCGCCATGCCTGCTGGCACCAGGACTCGGCGAAGGTGGCGCCGTGGCACTTCTCGCCGTCATCGTCACCGTAGACGGGAACGGTCCAGGTGGAGTCGGTCGCCTCCTTGCCGTCGGCCCAGCCGGGCAGACGGTGGTAACCGAAGTAGTAGCGGGCACCGTCCGGTGCGGTCAGGCGCCAGTACTCACCGTCGTTGTCGCCGTTGCCTCGATTAGTCGAGGTCAGGCGGTTGATGAGGGTGCCGTCGTCCTTCTTGAGCTTCCACTCGTTAACCGTGCCGGTGGGGACGAGTTCACCGCCCTTGCCGTTGAAGTTGATGAACGCGTTGTCATAACCCCAGCAGAGGTCTCCGGGCTTGTTGCCGTTCGCGTCCTTGATGCCGTCGTCCGCGCATGGCTTGTAGCGGCGCTCGATAAAACCGGGCGACAGGTCGAATCCGTCACCGACCCAGGAGGACTGGCTGTTGGTACCGCCAGTACGTCCGTCGACCGTGCCCGAGGAGTACGACAGGCCTACCTTCGGGGCCAGGTCACCCGGCACTTCCGGCACCGGAATGTCGTATGCCCAGCCGAAGTCACCGGAATTGAGGTCGGTGCTCCAGGTCGAGGAGGGGGCGAGGGGTGTTGCTTTGTAGTCGCCCGTCTTTCCGGTGTCATCAGCGACCGCGGCCATGACCGTGGGCCCTGATGCGCTCAGAGGGACCGACTTGGCGGTCAGCGTCTGCTTCTCGGTGTCGTTGTCCGTGACCACAGGGGTGGCCGTGCGGCACGCTGCCTTGCCCGGCGTGCTGAGCACGCAGGCCGGCAGCTTCACCAGGGTCAGGCGGGAGGCATAGCCGCCGCCGAAGGACTCGGCGAAGGAGGAGTAATCCACCTGTGTGCCGATGGTCCCCTTCGTTTCCTTGTTACGGGGCTCGAGGCTGAACAGCAGGCCGTCGACGCCTGCCTTCCGGGCCGTACCGCGTGGAAGGACACGTGCCTCGACCTTGCCACCCGTGGCTTGCTTGGCATGCTGGGTGGAAGGCGTCTGCAGTCGCACGGGCAGGTTCTCGGCCTTGAGCTGCGCGCTGGTCCTCTTCGTCGGTTCGGGCAGTGTCACCACTGCCGATCCGGGCTTGGGCCAGGTGGCTTTCGGCTTGTCCTGCGGGGTCCGGGGGCCCTTCTGCGCAGTGCGAGGAACGTTCTTCTCGCTGTTGTGCCCGGCAATGGGTTTTTCTGATGTGGGCAGCCCCGGGAGGTTGCTGCCCGCCGCTGCCGCCGGAGTGAAAACCGTGGCCTGGAGGAGGGTGGCCACCATGACCGTGGAGGCGCCCAGCGCGATTCTGCGCCGCAGCCGCCCACCACGTCGAGGTGGCGATATGCCGTTCATCCCTTGATCAGTCCTTTGTCGAGTCAGTGCTCAGCGGTATAGCCGTGAGGAACACGGAAATGGCGACAGACGCAGGCGGTCGACAAGGCCGACGGAGGCGAGTGCGTCGGCGTGACGGGCATGACCGACGACCCGTACGCCTTCCCCGGCCTGCGGGACATCAGCGAGAAGAT
>NZ_JBSFTV010000056.1:0-39438 GCF_053591455.1 Streptomyces sp. NPDC003016 | reverse complement strand
ATCGCCCGTATCGCCCGCGGTTCGGTCATCACCGCCAAACAGAACGACTACGTGCAGGCGGCCCCCGCGCACTCAGGTCTGGGGCGGCCGGTCCTGGTCCCGGCCCGGGTCCCCGCCGAACTCGTCCCTGAGCTTCTCCTGGGCGGTGTCGACGTGGCCGCTGTACTTGCCCTTGGTCCTGTCGTCGACGGTGTCGCCCGCCTTGTCGATGCCCTTTCCTGTCTGGGCCTCGTGGCCCTTCAGCTTCTGCTTGAGCTTGTCCATCATCGACATGGGTCAGCCTCCTCGCTGTGTCGCCCCCACCCCTCCAGGGTCTCCGCACCCCGTGCGCTCCGCATCCGCGTGGTCCGCATCCGAATGGTCCTCATCCGGCTGGACCCGGCGCGGGGCCAGCCAGCCCCGTGCGCGCAGCTGCGCGACGAATCCCTCGTAGGACTCGTCCAGCGCCGCCCGCTCCCGCTCCACCGGATCGATCTGCCGCCCCGCCGCCGTCATCGCCGCCGCGCTCGCGGAGAGGTCCGGGTGGAGGGTGCCGGCGGCGGCGAGCAGGGCCGCTCCGAACGCGGTCTCGGCCCGTTCGGCGACGCGCAGCGGCCTGTCCAGGACCGTGGCGCGGATCCGGGACCACAGGTCGCTGCGGCTGCCGCCGCCCGCCGCGTGCAGGGGGCCCCGCACCTCGACGCCCAGCGCCTGGACGTGTTCCAGGGCGAGGCGCTCCAGGAAGGCCACGCCCTCCAGGGCCGCCCGGTGCCGGTCGGCCTCGTCCCGCGGCGTCCCGGTGCGAAAACCGCGCGCCTCGCCGCAGACGAACGGGAACCGCTCGCCCTCACGGCGCAGCGGGTAGTCCAGGTACGAAGCCGGGCCACGGGAGTCCGCCGCCGCGTCCAGGCCGGGCAGGCGGGCCGGGTCCACCGAGGCGAGGGCCTCGCCGCCGGTGTTCGAGGCGCCGCCCGGCAGCCACCAGCCGTCGGGGTGGCGGTGGCTGTAGAGGGCGCCCGCCGGATCGGTGACCAGCTCCCGGGTGACGCCCTTGAGGACGTACGTCGTTCCCAGTACGCCCACGAACTGTCCTGGCTCCACGGCGCCCGTGGCGATCTGGCCCGCGCACCCGTCCGTCATGCCGAGTCGGACCCGGCAGCCGACGGGCAGACCGGTCTCGGCCGCCGCCCGCGCCGAGACCGTGCCGGCCTCCGTGCCGGGGGCCCGCACGGCGGGCAGCAGGCCGGAGGGTACGTCGAAGGCGTCGAACACCTCGATGGCCCATTCGCCCGCGCGCGGGTCGTAGCCGGTCTTGAGCGCGTGACTCCAATCGGTGGCCACCGGGTGCCCGGTCAGTCTGCGGCCGAGCAGGTCCGGGGTGTGCAGGAGGAGTTGGCCGGGGCGGGAGCGGTTCGCGTACCAGACGAGCTTTCCGAGCGCGGCCGTCGGGCCGACGGCCAGGCCCAGGGCCCGCCACCGCGGCGCGCCCAGCCCCTGCGCCTCGGCGTTGAGGCCGGCGGCCCGCCGGTCGTCGTACATCAGGGCCGGGCCCACGGGTTCTCCGTCCGCGTCCGCCAGGACCAGTGTCCCGGAGGTGGCGGACACGGCGACCGCCAGGACCTCCCGGCCGCCGCCGGGCAGTGCGGCCGTGGCCTGCCGCAGGGCGGCGGCGGTCGCGGGCCACCAGGCGCGGGCGTCCTGCTCGCTGTGGCCTCCCGCGCCGCGTACCGGCTGGGGCAGCGGCGCCCGCCCCTCGGCGAGGACCCGCCCCCGGGCGTCGGCGCACACCACTCTCACCGCGGCGGTGGCCACGTCGATGCCGGCCACGACGGGGGTGGGGGAGCGGGGTGCGCCGACGGTGCTGCTCATGGCGGGACGTCCTTTCGTGTACACGTGCATGCGTGGACGCGGGAGCGGGTGTGGGGGCGGGGATGCGGGATCAGGTGGTGGCGCGGGCGGCGACCGGTTCGGCGGCGGCCTCCTGGAGGGACTTGCCCTGCACGATGGCCTCCTCCGACGCCCTCGGCAGCTTCAGGAAGAGCGTCAGCACGGCGGCGACGACGTACAGGCCGGCGAAGATCAGTACGACGCCGTCCCGGCCCAGTGGGCCGAGGAACAACGAGACGATCGCGGGCCCCACGAAGGCCGCGCCGCCCGCCCCGAGGTTGAGGAGCGCCATCGCGCCCCCCTTGTTCTCGGGGGCCAGCGACGGCATCAGCGCGGAGATCGGTACGAACCCGGCGAGCGTGGCGCCGTACACCATGCCGACACCGACCGCGACCCAGTAGTTGTCGGTCAGCAGCTTGGGCACGAAGTACAGGGCGAGGACGCTCAGCGCGCAGCCGACCGCGCCGAACCAGCCGATGGTGGTGCGCCAGCCGATCCGGTCGCTGACCACCCCGAAGAGCAGGTTGAAGAAGATGTTGGTGGCGAACATGATCGACAGCAGGCGCAGCCAGTCGCCGTCGGAGAAGCCCATCTCGTCGGTGAAGAACGCCGGGAGGATCACCCAGAGGCCGAACTGCGGAGCGGTGTTGATGACGCGTACGACGCAGCCGACGGCGACCTTCGGGTTGGTCCAGGCGACGGACAGGCTGCGGGCCAGCGACTGGACCGGCTTGACCCCGGGCGGCGCGAGCCGGGAGTACCCGGTCCTTTCGCGCACGCCGAGGAGGCAGAAGGCGCCGCCGATCGCGATCAGGGCCAGCGCGACCCACAGCGTGCCGAACTTCCCGAAGAGCGGGTTGGTGACGGACGCGGTGAGCGAGCCGAGTGTGGGCAGGCCGCCGGTGAAGGCGAAGTAGAACCAGCCGACGGCCGCGCCGAGCCGGGCCACCGGGGCGGTCGCGGTGACCCACACCAGGAAGGAGAAGGCGAAGAGCGGATAGCCGAAGCCGCGCAGGCCGTAGAAGACCAGCATCAGCGTGTAGTTGTCCTGGGCGGCGCCGAGGGTGAGGAACAGGATGTCGAAGACGATCCAGATGGCGAGCCCCATCTGCATCACCCGCCGCGGGCCCCACAGTTCGGACAGGGCGCCCGACAGCCAGGAGGCGAGCATGACCGTGACGCCGTACGCCGTGATCACATAGCTCGCCCGGACCTCGCTGCCGGCGCCGTTGCCCTCGATGAACGGTGCGATGAAGCCGGACTCGACCCCGTCGCCGATCATGAAGATCAGGACGCCGACGAAGCCGAAGAGGAGAGGCCGGGGGATGCCGGCGCGGTCCCAGACCGTCTCCGTGCGGCGTTCGGCGGGCGGGGTACGTCCGGCGGGCGGGGTGCGTCCGGCGGATGCGGCGGTGCTGCTCATTGCTCGTGCCTCCACAGTGAGGTGCCGATGGCCCGCGGACGTACAGCCGCGACGGGAATGCATCATGACCTCTGTGAAATTAACACGCAAGATTTTAGGAAGCCTTGCCGTCAGCCGGTGGCCGCGACGTGGACCTCCGTACGTTCCCTCAGTGCGGCCAGCAGGTCCCCGTCCACCCCGTCGTCCACCACCAGATGGTCGAAGTCGTCGAGCGGGCCGAGCCGGTGCAGCGCGGTCCTGGCCAGCTTCGTGCGGTCCATCAGCAGCACCTTGCGGGTGCCCGAGGCCAGCATCGCCCGCTTGACCAGCACCACGTCCTGCTCCTGGTGGTACGTCATCCGGGCGTCCATCGCCGAGGTGGAGACCAGCACCATGTCCACCGAGAGCGCCTCTATGGCCTCCAGGCAGGGCACGCCCAGGAAGGAGTCGTGGGGATGCGAATACTCCCCGCCCAGCGAGATCAGCCGTATGTCCTCCCGGCCGGCGAACAGGTCGATGACCCGCCGGGCATTGGTCACCACGGTCAGCGGGGCGTGGTCCACCAGCAGCCGGGCCAGCGCGAGCGCGGTCGTGGAGTCGTCCAGCATCACCGACATGCCCGGCTCGACCAGGTCGGCGGCGGTTCTCGCGATGGCCTCCTTCTCGGTGGTGTTGACGCCGAGCCGGTAGTCGAGGTTCGACTCGAAGACCGTCGACGGCAGCGCGGAGACCCCGCCCCGGAAGCGGCGCAGCACCCCGCGCCTGGCCAGCTCGTCGAGGTCCCGGTGGACCGTCATCAGGCTCACGCGGGTGAGCTCCGCGAGTTCGGCCCCGCTCGCCGTCCCGTGTTCCAGTACGTGCTCGGTGATGATCTGCCTGCGGGCTTCCGCGCCGGTCGTCGTCATGTGCCCGAGTTTCGCGTACCGCCGGACAGAGGTGCCCAGGTGGGGACGTTGAGCGACCGCAGGGCGGTGTGGGTGTCCGTCACCTCGACCTCGGTCACGGCCGCGTTGTCCAGCCGGGGGAACACCAGGCGGTAGCGGCCGACCGGGATCGAGAGCATCGCGCACAGCGCCATGCGCAGCAGCGTGTTGTGCGCCACCACCAGGACCGTGCCGCCCGGGTGCTTGCGCGCGAGGCCGCGCAGCGCGACCGAGGCACGGTCCGCGGCCTCGGACGGCGGCTCCGAGCCGGCGAAGGCGCCGAGCTCGGCGTCCTCCAGGAAGCGCCGTACGGCCTCGGGATCCTCGGCCGCCATCTCCGCGATGGTGCGGCCCTCCCCCCAGCCGAAGTCCACTTCGCGCAGCCCTTCGACGACCTCCGGCTCCACACCGAGAGCCTCGGCGGCGGGCCGGGCGGTCAGCCGGGCGCGGCTGACCGGCGAGCAGGCCACGGCGTCGACGCGGCGCCGCTTCGCCCAGCTTCCGAGCTCCTGTGCCTGCCGCAGCCCCTTCGCGGTCAGTGCGACGTCGGAGATGCCGGCGTACCGGTTCTCCGCGTGCCATTCGGTCTCTCCGTGCCGTACGAGCAACAGCCGGGACGTCATCGACATCTCTCCCTCGTCTCCCTCGCGAGCGGCCGGCGCGGACCGGGGCCGTGCCGGTGGCGCATTGCGTCTTCAAAGCAATGCTGTTAAATCTATCAGCGCCAGTGTTAATGACGCTGCGGCACTGTTGAAGCCCGGCGCCACCGCGACCCCCGAGAAGGGCCCCGCCCCATGCGCATCCTTGCCGCCGGTGATCATTTCGTACGCCCCGACCTCCTGTGCACCGCCCTGCGCGAGGAGCTCGGCTCCGCCCCGGAGATCACCGAACTCACCCTGCCCTGGCCGCACGAGCCCTTCGGCCCGGTCGGTGACGTCCAGGAGGCGAGCGGTACGGAGGAACAGCTGGCCGAGGCGCTGGACGGCGCCGAACTCTGCGTGACCCAGATGGCGCCCTTCACCGAGAAGGTCTTCACGGCCTGCCCGGACCTGCGCATGGTCGCCGTCTCCCGGGGCGGCCCGGTCAACGTCGACCTCGCCGCCGCCACCCGCCACGGCGTCGCCGTCTCCTTCGCGCCCGGCCGCAACGCCCCCGCCGCCGCCGAGTTCGCCATCGGCCTGATGCTCACCGCCATGCGCCGCATCACCACCGCCGACGCCGAACTCAAGCGCGGAAAGTGGCGCGGCGACTTCTACGCGTACGACGAGGGAGGCATCGAACTCGACGGCGCCACCGTCGGGCTCGTCGGCTACGGCGCCATCGGCCGCATCGTCGCCCGCGTCCTGCGCGCCTTCGGCTCCCACGTCCTGGTCGCCGACCCCTACACCGACCCGGCGGCCGCCCGCGCGGAGGGCGTGGAGCCGGTCGGGCTCGACGAACTCCTGCGCCGCAGCAGCGTGGTGAGCCTGCACGCCCGCCTCACCCCCGAGACCCACCACCTCATCGACGCCGCCAGACTGCAGTTGCTCCCCGAGGGCGCGGTGCTGGTCAACTCCGCCCGCGGCGGCCTCCTCGACTACGCCCCGCTCCCGGGACTGCTGAGGAGCGGCCGCCTCGGCGCTCTCGCCCTCGACGTCTACGACATCGAACCGCCGCCCGCCGACTGGCCGTTGCACCACGCCCCGAACGTCGTCACCGCCCCGCACCTGGCCGGCGCCACCCGGCAGACCGCGCACCGCGCCGCCGCCATCACCGCCGCCGAGGCCGGCCGCTTCGTCCGCGGGGAGGAGCTCGCCCACCCGGCCAATCCCGAGGTCCAGGAAGCCGCGCGCCCATGAGCGTGATCATCGGCGTCGACATCGGCACCTCCGTCACCAAAGCCGTCGCCTTCGGCAGCGAAGGCACCCCACTGGCCTCGGCCGCCCGCCGCAGCAGCGTGGTGCGGCTGCCCGGCGGCCGCGTCGAGCAGGACCCCGACGACGTCGTCCGTACGGTCGCCGAGGTCATACGGGAAACCACCGCCGCACTCGCCGGACCGCCCGCCGCGCTCGCCCTCACCGGCCAGGGCGACGGGCTGTGGCTGCGCGACGCGGACGGCCGCGCGGTCCGGCCCGCCATCTCCTGGATGGACAGCCGGGCCTCGGACCTCGTCGCGCGCTGGCTGGAGGACGGCACGGTGCAGGAGGTGTACGGGCACACCGGCTCCGGCATGTTCCCCGGCTGCCACGCCCCGCTCCTCGCCCACCTCCAGGAGCACGAGCCGCAGACCCTGCGCCGCGCGGCCACCGCCGGTTACTGCGTGGACGCCGTCGCCCAGCGCCTCACCGGCCGCGTCAGCGTGGACGCCTCCGACGCCACCCTGCCCTTCCTCGACCCGGTGAGCCGCACGTACTCGACCAAGGCGCTCGCCGCCTGCGGACTGGAGGACCAGGCGCACCTGCTGCCCCTCCCCGCCGCGCCCGGAACCGTCCTGACCCTCGACGCCCACGGCGCCGGCCTGCTGGGGCTGCCCACCGGACTGCCGCTCACCGCGGGGCCGTACGACCTGCCGGCCTGCGCGGCAGGCAGCGGCGTGCGCGAGATGGGCGACGGACTGCTGATCGTCGGCACCACCCTCGCCTGCCAGGTCCTCACCGACCGCGTCCGGACGGACGGCTCCGCCGAACCGGCCGGCATGTGGCTGTGCACCCCGGATCCCGACCGCTGGCTGCGGGCGATGCCCGCGATGGTCGGCACCGCCGCACTCGAGTGGTTCCTCGCCCTCACCGGCGCCACCACGGCCGACCTCGACGGCCTGCTCGCCGACAGCCCGCCGGGCGCGAAGGGCGTCACCGCGCTGCCGTTCCTCTCCGGCGCGGGCGAGCGCGCCCCCTTCGTGGACCCGGCGGCCCGGGGCCGCTTCGACGGACTCACGCTCGCGCACACCCGCGCCGACGTGGTGCGCGCCATGTGCGAGGCCATCGGTTACGCCGCCCGCCACTGCCTGGAGACCGCCGGTCTCACCGGTACCCTCGCCGCCTGCGGCGGCGGCACCCGCTCCGGGCCGTGGGCGCAGCTCTTCGCCGACGTCCTGGGGCGTCCGGTCCGCATCCCGCTGGAGAACGAGGTGGGCGCGCTCGGGGCTGTACGGGTGGCGCGCCGCTTCCTGGGCGAAGGCCCGGAGACGGAGCCGCAGTCGTTTCGCACCGTGGAGCCGTGCCGGGCGTCGCGCGCGGTGTACGAGGACGGCTACGCCGCCTACCGCTCCGCGCTCGAGGGGGCCCGGGCCCAGTGGGGCGAAGCGGCCCCGCACGCCCCCTAGACCGACCGCAACCTCGCCCAGGGCGCCCAGGGCGTCCCCGGCAGTACGAACGGCTCCACGTGCACCACGCTCGTCGCGGCGGAGAACCACCGCTTCGACCCGGCGACGGGCAGTACCGTCACCCTCACGCGTCCGGCGGGCGCCCTACGCCTTGGACGGGGCCGCGGCGGCGCGGGCCTCGCGGATCGGGGCTCCTGCCCGGTGGAGGCTGGTGAGCGCCTGCCGGTACGAGGTGATCAGGCTGGTCTCCAGGTAGCCGACGCCCAGCTCCCGGCAGTGGTCCCGGACGATGACCTGGGCCCGGCGCAGGTGGGGGCTGGGCATGCTGGGGAACAGGTGGTGTTCGATCTGGTAGTTCAGCCCGCCGAGCATGAGGTCGGTGAACCAGCCGCCGCGCACATTGCGTGAGGTGAGCACCTGGCGGCGCAGGAAGTCCGGGCGGTCGTCACCGGTCAGGATCGGCATGCCCTTGTGGTTGGGGGCGAAGATGGACCCGAGGTAGACGCCGAACAGGCCCTGGTGGACGGCCAGGAAGGCGATCGCCATGCCGGGCGGCAGCACCAGGAACAGCGCGGCCAGGTAGACCGCGAAGTGCGCGAAGAGCAGCGTGCCTTCGAGCGTACGGTTCTTCAGCGAGCGGTTGGCCAGGGCCCGCACGCCCGCCACATGCAGGCTGAAGCCTTCCAGCGTGAGCAGCGGGAAGAACAGGAACGCCTGCGAGCGGCCGAGCAGCCGGGGCAGCCCCTTGGCCGCGCGCGCCTGGTCCTGGGACCAGACCAGCACGTCGGGCAGGACGTCCGGGTCGAGCTCCGCGTGGTTGGGGTTGGCGTGGTGGCGGGTGTGCTTGTCCTGCCACCACCCGTAGCCCATCCCGATGCCGAGGTTTCCGGCGATCCGCCCGGACCGCTCGCTGGCCCTGCGCAGCCGGAACACCTGGCGGTGGGCCATGTCGTGGGTCACGAGTGCGACCTGGCCGAAGACCAGGGCGAGGAAACCGGCGACCGCCAGGGTCCACCAGCTGTCCCCGACGCGCACGAAGGCGACCCAGCCGCCGACGTAGAGGGCCGTTATCGCTGCGATACGTACCGTGTAGTAGCCGGGGCGGCGGCCCATCAACCCGGCTGCGGTGATCTTCTTCGACAGCTCCGCGAAGTCACTGCCGGTCTGGCGAGGGGGCACGGGCGGGGGGTGGACGGAAGTCTGCACACTCATGGTGAGGACCCTTCTGGTGGGGCGCGCGGAGCGGGGTGTCGTGGGGGCGCGGCGTGGCCGGGTACTTCCGGCGGCGCTCAGCGGCATCGCCGTCGGGGGGCCGCGGGCGCGCGGCGGGGACTCACAGCGGGCTGTGTGCCCGGTTCTCGGCCCGTTCCCCTGGCCGGGGGTCCGATGACCGGGGGAGGCGGGGGGATCGGTCGGGCGGGGCGGCGGCGCCGGGCTGTGGGGCAGCGCGGCCTTGTCCTCGGCGTTCGCCTGCCAGGGGACCGTCCGTGACCTCCTGGGCCCGGCCGGTCAGGCCGTCAGCGGCACAGGCGACGGCTCTTCTTCTTGTCAACGGTAAGGCACATCCGTCGGAGCCCCGCTGTGCCCTTCCTCACCATGCCGCTGTCACCGCGGAGCAACCCGCCGAAGGGGGCGGCGCCTCCCCGCCGTACGGCGCCCGTCACTGCCACCTGCCCGCGCGGAGACCCCCTGCCGGGCGGGTACGGACCGGAGGCTAGCGGTCCGGCGGTGACGGCGGACGCCTGTCCCGCAGGTACCGGGCGAGCCGGTCCAGGAAGACGCGCTGGCCGGTCACGAGCCGGTCGTGGGCGCTTTCGGGCGTGCACCATGCGACCTGGTCGATCTCGGGGAACTCGCACCGGACACCCGACCCCCTCGGCCACTCCATGGTGAACGTCCCGAAGACCGCCAGGGCGGGATCGAGATCCGCCTCGACCGCCCAGACCGTGACGATCTTGCCGCTCGCCTGGCGGGACTCTCCGAGAGGTATCGGTTCACCGTCGGGCACCGGCAGGCCGAGCTCCTCCGTGAACTCCCGGCGAGCGGCCGCCTCGGGCGTCTCGTCCGGCGTGTACTCGCCCTTGGGGATCGACCAGGCCCCGGTGTCACGGCCGGTCCAGAACGGACCGCCCATGTGGCCGATGAGCACCTCGACCCCGGTTCCCGAGGACCGGAAGAGGAGGAGCCCCGCGCTTCGCTTGCCCGACATGCCGTCAAGTGTGCGTGCCGGGGCGCTGCGAAGCCAACGGAAACGGGAAAGGCCGGTCCCCGGGCGGGCCCGTTGGTGTGCGCGGCGCCGCATTCCGGCTGTTCATGTGCGCTGGTGGGGTAAACGGGGCTCATGAGTGAAGTGGTGCAGGCAGGAATGTGGGGACTGGTGGCCGGGTCGGCTCTCCTGCTCGGAGCGGTGTTCGGGTACGGGGTGCGGGTCCCGCAGTGGGTGGTGGCCTCGGTCATGGCGTTCGGCGCGGGGGTGCTCCTGTCCGCGGTGTCCTTCGAGCTGGTCCAGGAGGCGTACGACCAGGCCGGGCTGGTTCCGGCGGCGCTGGGGACGGTGGGCGGGGCGGTGGCCTACACGGCGGGAAACGTGTGGCTGGCGCGCCGGGGAGCCCGGCACCGCAAGCGGTCCGGGCACCGGCAGTCCCAGCCGTCGGAGTCCCAGCAGGCCGGTTCCGGCCTGGCCCTGGCACTGGGCGCCCTGCTGGACGGTGTGCCGGAGTCGGCGGTGATCGGCGTCAGCCTGGCCGACGGCGGGGCCGTCAGTACGGTGACGGTGGCAGCGGTGTTCATCAGCAACGTGCCCGAGGGCCTTTCGAGTTCCGCGGGGATGCGGAAGGCCGGCCGCAGCAAGAAGTACGTCTTCGGCATCTGGAGTGCGATCGCCGCCGCCGGCACGGTCTCGGCGGTGCTCGGTTACGCCGTTGTCGGCGGGTTGCCGACCGGAGTGGTGGCGGCGGTGACGGCAGTGGCGGCCGGTGCGATCCTGGCGATGATCGCCGACACCATGATCCCGGAGGCATTCGAGGACGCCCATCTGGCGATCGGACTGATCACGGTCAGCGGGTTCCTGGTGTCCTTCGCGCTGTCCCACGCATGACCGGACCCGGGCCCGCGCTGTCCCAGACACGACCGGGCCCGGACCACGGGCTCCCGCGTCTTCGTCTTCGTGCTTTCACCCTCCGGACGGTTGTCCGCCGTCACGCCAGGCGGCCGTGTGTTCCCGGGGCAGCGCTGTGAAGCGGATGGTGTCGTGGGAGGCCAGCGGCCCCGTCTCGTAGAGCAGGCCGATGGCGGACGCGCCCGTCTGCACCAGGTCCGAGTAGCCGGCCGGGTCCTCCGAGACCGACCACACCGGCCGCCACGACCGGCCGTCGTCGTCGCTGGCACGCACCTGCATCCGGAGTCGTCTGTCCGGGTGCGACGGCCCGGAGTACAGCAACGGCCCCTTCCCCGGCCGGCCGGAGACCTGGAGCACGCTGCCCTGGACCGTCGGTCCCGCCAGCTGGGGCTGCGGCCGGAAGGGAACGGACAGGGTGCGACCGCCGTCGGCGCTGTAGGCGTCCGCACGGGTTCCCTCGGCCGTCCGGTCGTGGTCGCGGGCGTTGACGTAGACCGTGCCGTCCGGGAGCTCGGCCAGCGTGCTCTCGTTGAGCGCGAGCGGGCCGCTGACCGATCCGCTCACGTATCCGACGTGCCAGGTGTGCCCGCCGTCGTCGCTGTAGAGCGAGTGCGCGCCGCTGAGTCCCGTCGTGCCCGAACTGTGGTTCGCGGGCACCAGCAGCCGGCCCCGGTGGCTTCCGTGCCGCAGGGCGACCGCGTGGCCGGGGCCGACGGCGTACCAGCGCCAGTCCGCGGACTTGACCGATCCGGTGATGTCCCGCTGCCCGGACCACGTCCTGCCGCCGTCGGTACTGCGCTGGACGTACACACGGCGCACCGAGGCGGCGGCCTTCCCGGACATCACTTGCCGCTTCGTGGCACCGCCGATCGTCCGGCAGGTCAGCAGCACGACGTCTCCGCTGCGGGGATCGATCACCGGGACGGGGTTGCCCACCGTGTCCTTCCCGGCGTCGGCGACCAACTGCATCGGCTGCCAGGTGCATCCGCCGTCGAGCGAGCGCCGCAGGACCAGATCGATGTCGCCGTCGTCGGCGGCGGAGTTCCGCCGGCCCTCGGCGAAGGCGAGCAGCGCACCGCCGGGCCCGGGCACGTGGAGCGCGGCCGGGATGCGGAAGGTGTGGTAACCGGACGCCCCCGACCGGTAGGGCACGGAAGGCGCGCACGGCGCCGCTGGCTGGTGTGCCGCGGGTGCCGGAGCCCGGGTCACCCCCAGCCCGGCGACCAGGGTCAGCAGAAGGGCCAGTCGCCGACTGGCAGTGGCACGGAGTCTCATCGCGTCTCTCGTCCGGTGTGGCGTTCCAGGCTTCATCCCGCCTGCCCGGAAGGAACGTAACGGCAGGAAACGCCTGCGCCTGCGAGCGCCACGCCCGCGGAAGGAGGTGGCCGGGCAGCCCGGCGACAGCGGACGCGGCAGCGGCGGCCGCGGCGCCGCTCGGGGCGTCAGCGGCGGCGGGGGAGGCGGTGCAGGCGGACCTCGCTCAGTCGTCCGTCCTCGGCCACAGCGGTCATGCAAGTGCAGTAGGGCTGTCGCCGCCGGTCGGTCGGCGAGCCCGGGTTCAGCAGCCGCAGCCCGCCGGGAGCGGTCGTGTCCCACGGAATGTGGCTGTGGCCGAAGACCAGAACGTCCAGATCGGGGAAGCGCTCCGCACACCTGAGCTCCCGCCCCCGAGCGGCTCCGGTCTCGTGTACGACGCCGAAGCGCAGCCCACCGAGCCCGGCCCGCGCCACTTCGGGCAGCCGCGCCCGCAGTTCGGGACCGTCATTGTTGCCGTACACCCCGATGAGGAGCCGCGCGTGCGCGTCGAGCAGGTCGAGGGCGGCCGTGTCCACCCAGTCGCCGGCATGGATCACGACGTCGGCTTCCCGTGCCCGTGCCAGGAGCTCGGCGGGCAGTTCCCGGGCGCGTGTGGGCAGGTGGGTGTCGGAGGTCAGCAGCAGGCGCACGTACACCACCGTAGGCGCGTCGGCCGTCCCCGGCGCGGACGCCGGGGCGGACCTCGGGGACGGGCGCCCGGGGCGGGTGTTCGTGTGCCGGTTTCCTGCGATCGGGTGACCGTCCGTCAAGCCGGGGAGCCGACACGGGAAAATGACTCGCGTGTCCCACCTCGGCAGTGCGAAGCTGACGCTCGTCGAAGGGGCGTAGCTCAGAGGCCAGAGCGCCGGTCTCCAAAACCGGATGCCGCAGGTTCGACCCCTGCCGCCCCTGCCACCGGCACGTGGCCCACGGACTCCGGACGTGGGCCACGGGAGCCTCCCGCCCGCGGCGCACGGACGCGCCGCGGGCGGCTCTCTTTGCCGGGCTGCCGGGGGTCCCGCCCCTGGCCTGCGCGGATAGCGGTGGGTGACCGTTCGGAATGCGCCGGTGCGCGCGTACTGCTTCGCTAGTGCCGCCCGCTCTTCCCTTCACCCGAGGAGTGATCATGAGCGTTGCAGGTGAGTCCGGCGGTCGTGCCCAGCAGCTGCGCCAGATGGCGCAGGAAGTGGAGCAGGCCGCGGAGCGTGCCACTGACCCGGAGCAGCGTCAGCGGCTGAAGGACAAGGCCCGCCGCCTCAAGGAACAGAGCGAGCAGGCGAGCAGCATGGGCGGCGGGGACATCTACCCCCCGCAGTAGCGCCCTTGCGTCAACACCGGCCGGTGGCTGCCCCCACGCTCCGCGCGTGCGCGAGGCCACCGGCCGGTCACGTTGAGCCGCGGTCGACTCGGCGCTGCGCATGCGGGCCGACTCCCCGGGCGCCCCGACGCCGGCCCGGACCGTGGTCTCCGCGGGCACCCCCGGCGTACACGAGGCCGTCGACGGTCTGCCACCGGCAGGCCACCGGCAGCGGCGGCCTGCCGAGGGAGCCGATCACCTCGGTCGCGGTCGGCGACGCCCGGGCGGTACGGGTCCCGCTCGCCGGAGCCGGCACGGACCCGACGTCGGTACGGGCGCTGGAACACCTGCGCGGCCGCGCCCTGCCGCCCTGCCGGCCACGCTCGGCGCCGCCGTGCCCGACGTGGACCACGCCGTCGCCGGAAAGACGGCCGTACCGCACGATTTCGCCCGCCAGGTGAACAGCCGCACACCGCTGGTCTTCGCCTTCGTCCTCGCCCTGGCGTTCGTCCTGCTGGTCGTCGCCTTCCGCTCCCTGGCCATCCCGCTGGTGTCGATCGCGTTCGATCTGCTGTCGACCGGCGCGGCCTACGGGGTGCCGGCCTCGGTCTTCCAGGAGGGCCGCCCGGAGCCGGTGCTCGGCTTCACCCCGTACGGGGGAGTGGTGAGCCGGCTGCCCCTCTTCATGTTCATCACCCTGTCCGGGCTGAGCACGGACTACCTCGTCCTCGTCCTCAGCCGCGCCCGCGAACGCGGGTCGTCCGGTGCGGACGCCCGCGAGGCCGTGGTCGCCGGCATCGAGGCGAGCGCGGGGGCCGTGACGAGCGCGGCCGTCATCATGACCGGGGTGTTCTCGGTCTTCGTGACGCCGTCCGCCATCGAGTACAGGACGCTGGGTACGGGACTGGCCGTGGCCGTCCTCGCCGACGCGACAGTCGTACGGGGCGTACTGCTGCCGGCTGCCACGTCGCTGCTCGCCGGGCGGGCATGGGCACTTCCGGGCCGGGCGGCCACGAGCGGCGGGCCCCTTCGCCGATGACGTCGGGCGCCGACGACGTCGGGCCGGTGACGGCTACTCCGTCGGCCGCTTGGGGTGCCTACGGCGTTTGGCCACCACGTAAGCCGCGGTCAGAGCGGCGGCTCCGGCTGTCAGCCCGAGGCCGTACGCGGTCTCGGCGCCGCCGCTTCCCTCTGTGGTACTGCCGGTGCCGGCGTCGACCCCACGGGACGGGGCCACGGTCACCTGCCCGGGCTCCGTGGGCCGGACGGGGGCGGCGGTGGCCGTGTCGAGGGGGGCGGCGGTGGCCGTGCCGACGCTGTTCCTGCTGGGCAGGGCCTCGCAGGCGATGCCGTCGTCCGGCCCTTGGTCCTCATCGAGCCGGTTGGGGTCACTCGGGTCTCGCTCGAACTCGGCCTGTGCCTCCTCCTGGAAGGCGAAGTCGCGGCAGTCGAGGTCGACCTGTGCCTGCGAAACGCCGGACAGCTGTGCGGAGGCGGCGACAGCCAGTACCAGGGCAGCCGCAGCTGTGCGAAGGTTCATTTCTCGACCGTAAGTACGGTGATGTTGGTTGGCCAGGGCAGGGATCTTCCGCAGCCGGGGGCCGGCACTCGGCAGTCGGCGACGGCGCATCAGTCGCCGACTGCCCCGAGCGGGTGACCGCCGTGTCGGCGCGGCGGGGCGAGCGGGCGACCGGGCGGGCCGCCGAGCCATGGGGCAGCAGGACACCGTACGGCCAGTTCTGGAGTGACCCCGGCCGCCGCGGAAAGTTACGACCCCGCACGCCACCGCTGCCGCCGCCGAGGGGCACGGGTGAGCAAGGGAGCAGGAGGAATTCCGCCCATGCCGCCGCGGGCCTGCCGTGGGTCCTCAAGCAGCGTGAACCGGTGTCCACCGAGCCGGAAGCCAGGCTGTGAACGCCGGAGGAAGCACAGCGGGCCTCCACCGCGCGGAAATACGTGGGGTGACCACCGGCGCATGAGGGCACTTGTCTTCGAACGCTGGACTCCTAGCGCTGTGCTGTGAGGCCACGCGGTGAGAAATGCGAGAAATGTGGTGTGTTGTGTATCGGGCCGGGTACGCGCAGAAACACGCCGACTCCGAGGGGTGCTTGGGCTGCTGCCCTCTGCGCCGGCTTTTCAGGGAAAACTTCCGCACATCCTTCCGCAGGAGAGGAACCGACGAATGTCCGACGAAACAGCGCGAGGCGACGACGTCTACCAGCCCGCGAATTCAGACGCGGACAACCGGCCGACCGACGACCTCGACATGGAGAACGCTCTTGGAGGGCGGGAGGCCGACGAGATGCAGGTCGAGGGGTACTCACCGCCCGATCAGCCGCTGGCGGTCACCAAGCACGGCACCACGGGCGAGGAGCAGCGCGAGGGCGAAACCCTCGACCAGCGACTGGCGGAGGAAGTGCCCGACGTGCAGCCGCCGGTGGGCGATCAGATCGGCGATCTGCCCGAGGGCGAGGGTGAGCTCTTGGAGGGGACGGCGCCGCAGCGCGACACCGGCGTACCGGGTCAGGACGCCGGCATGGACGGCGCTGCGGCACCGGCCGAGGAAGCCGCGATGCACATCGACTTCCCGGAAGACAACGAGACGCTGTAGACGCCGCAGCCGGAGCGGTTCGGCGGCGGAGCCCCCCCGGGCCGGGCGGACCGGGCGGATCAGGCGTGTGACCGGTTTCGGCCTCCGGTGATCAAGCGGTACAGCACCAGGAGGATGAGCGATCCGACGATGGCCGCGATCCATGTCGACAGCTCGAAGAAGCCGTCGATGGAGTCGACACCGAAGATCACCTTGCCGAGCCAGCCGCCCAGCAATCCACCCGCTACACCGATGAGCATGGTGATGATGATGCCTCCGGGGTCCTTGCCGGGCAGCAGCGCCTTGGCGATGAGACCGGCGAGCAGCCCGATGATGATCCAAGCGATGATGCCCATGGATGTCTCCTTGTCTCGCACGATGTTCACGATGTTTTCGTCTGAGCGCGTAGACCTCGGACGGGTTTTCAAACATGCGGACGCGCGCACGGCGGATGCCGGACGCCGACGGGCCACGGCTCAGGGACGCGGCGCGGAGGCCAGCCGGTCGCACTCCCGGCAGGCCTCCGCCGGGCCGGGGAGAGGTGGAATCCAGGTGTCCCAGGGAGTGGCCGGCTGGTCGAGCGGCGCCGGCTGCATGTTCGTGGTGTCCATACCGCACAGCGTCTGCCGCTCCGGTGCCCGGCCGGTCTCGTCGGTCTCGGCGGCGTGCACGATGCCGATGTCCTCCACTGCGCCCATACCGCCGAGGGACCGCTGGGCAGTGATGGCGACCTCGAATACCGCAGCGTAGCCGTTCACATTTCCACCCTAGCCACGTCCGCGGGCGGCTGCCTGCCGACGTTTTCCCGCGGGTTCTGCGGTCTCTGCGGGCTCCCGGGCCGGGTTGTCCGGCTGCCCGGCGCCCAGGCGCTCCGGTTCCGCACGCCCGTCGTCGCAGCGCTGCCGCACACCAGGCGCCGCGTCCCGGGCTGCCCGGGACGGTGTACGCCGATCGCTGTCCGGCCCCGGCGAGGCGGCGCTGAGCCGTCCACTCGACCAGGCCGGGGCCGGACGGTTGTTCCGCCAGTGGTGGACAGCGCGTTCGTTCGGGCGTTCCCTTGGACGTACCGGCGCATCACCACACGAGGGAGCGCCCAGTGCTCGGAATGATCAACGTCGTGGTCCACCCCACCGGGCCCGGCAGCTGCCGGGTGGCCGTGGCCGGAGACCTCGACGTCGAGACCGCCCCGGAGGTCCGCGCCGCCCTGCACGGTGCGCTGGCCGGGTACGGGCACGTGACCGTGGACCTGTCGGCCCTGCGGTTCTGTGACTGCGCCGGACTGGGCGCGCTGCTGAGTGCTGCCCGTACGGCCAGGGCACACGACGCCGACCTGGCCCTGTCCGCGGTCCCGGACTTCTTGGCCCGCCTCTTGAGGCTGTCGCACAGTTGCGAGGCGTTCACGTGCCGGGAAGAGGCGCTCGGAGACGGCTGACAAGCCGTCGCGTCAGGAGGCGTCACGCGCGGCGGGAGAAGATCCGGCCTCGCGAACCGTTGCTCAGCACCAGGCCGGAGGGGAGCGGGCGAGCCGCGGGTGGTCCGTAGAGAACAGTCGCCAGGACGGTGCCGAGGAGGCCGCCGAGGAGCTGGGCGCCGATGAAACCGGGGAGCGACCCGGGGGCGATGCCGGTGAGGGAGTCCGTGAGCGAGCGGCCGACCGTCGCCGCGGGATTCGCGAAGGACCCCGACGAGGTGAACCAGATCGCTGCGGCGATGTACGAGGCGACTGCCACCGGGGCGAGTTGTGCGCGGCCTATGCGGTCCAGCCCGTACACCAGCAGCACCAGTCCGGCCGTGGCGACCGTTTCGCCGAGCAGCAAGTGGCCGGCGGACCGCACTTGGGTGGACCAGACACCGGGCGGCCTGCCGAACATCGCTTCGGCGAGCAGGGCTCCTGCGACAGCTCCGGTGAGCTGCGCGGCGATGTAGACACCGGCCTCCCGGCCACTGAAGTCGGTCCTGTCGGGCCGCCGGGACCACCATGTGAACAGGGTGATCACCGGGTTGAGGTGAGCCCCGGAGACCGGGCCGAACAGGACGAGCAGCAGGCCGAGTCCGATCGCCGAGGCCAGTGCGTTGGCCAGGAGCCGGACTCCGGCGTCCTGGCTGAGCCCGGTGGCCTGGAGGCCGGAACCGATGACGACGGTCACCAGAGCCGCGGTCCCCACCAGTTCGGCGGCCGCTCGGCGTGGCAGTGCCTTCTCGATGTCCATGGTGCGATCCCTCCCCCGGATACAGTACAACGGAAAATATATTCCGCATCTTGGAAAAGATGGAAGGTTCTTGTCCGGGCCGGGCTCCGGCTCGGGGGTGCTTGTCCTGCATTGTGACGAAATGCTATTGGGGGCATTCGGGTGGTGGGTGGCCCCGTACGCAACTGGGCGTCGCCCCACGGGAGTCCTGTCCGTCAGTGACGACACCCAGGAGATTCCGATGAACGGCAATGGCACAGAGGCTTCCGCACTTCCGGTCAGGACGCCGCAGTGGGCACTCGACCCGTACCGCTTCCCGGGTCTGCAGGACTTCGACCAGCAGGACGACACGGGAGCCGTCGAGAGGGACGAGGACTGTTTCCCGCCCGCCCCGGGCCTCGAGCGACGACTGCCCTTCACGCTGAGCGCCGCCGACAAGCGCCGCCTGGACCTTCACGCCGCCCTGACCACCACCGGGATCGCACCGCTCCCCGGCGACCTCGAAGCCATCTACGTCCTCAGCATGCTCGACGACACCACCATCGGTGCCGTCCTGCGATGGATCACCAGCCCTTGACCGCCCCCGCCGGCGCGGACCGGGGAAAACCCCCCGTCCGCCGGGGCGGGCGATCACATACCCTGAACCGGGCGCCGGTCGGCGCGGTCACACCGGGCCGGCACCGCACCACCCCTCTGGCCGGCAACTTCAGGATGGAAGCAGCCCATGGTATTGATGATCCTCATCGGCGCGGGCATCGTAGGCGTAGTAGTCATCGGCATCGTCGCCGCAGTGATCCTGAGCCGGCGCAACCGCAGTGGCGGCGCGGCACCCCTCCAGGGGGGTTACCCGCCCCAGCACCCGCAGTACCCGGTTCCGCAGGGTCAGGCGTACCACCCGGTTCCGCAGGGCCAGGCGTACCCCTCTGCTCCGCCGAACCAGCCCCCGTACAACCCCAACCCGTACCCCCAGCAGAACCCGTACCCCCAACAGCCTCCCTTCCAGGGGCAGTGAGCGGGTGCGGCCGCTGCGCGGCAGGACCCTCCGGGCACAACGCGCCGTCGTTGTGCCCGGAATGCTTTATCGGCCTCCGGAGACCCTCAGGACCGTACCGGTGGTGTAGGAGGCATCGGCCGACAGGAGCCAGGCGACCGCGGCGGCGATCTCCGAGGGCTCGCCGGGCCGTCCGAGCGGGATCTGGGCAGCCGCCCTGGCCGGGCGGCCGGGGTCGCCCATGGCGGCATGCATCTCGGTGTCGATGATGCCGGGGGCGACGGCGTTGACCCTGATGCCGTCCGGGCCGAGTTCCTTGGCGAGACCGAGAGTCAGGGCATCGGTGGCCGCCTTGGTCGCGGCGTAGTGGACATAGTCGCCGGGGCTGCCGAGGGTGGCCGCCGCCGAGGAGATGTTGACGACGGCGCCGGATCCCGCACCCGCCATGTCCCGGGCGGCTCGGCGGCAGCACAGCAGGTAGCCCAGGAGGTTCACCTCCACCACCCGCCGCAGATCCTCGGTGCGGGCGTCGGTGAGCCTGCCGAGCGGGCCGGTCACGCCGGCGTTGTTGACGAGTCCGGTCACCTGCCCGAGTTCGGCGGCGGCCGTGTCGAACAACCGCTCCACGTCCGCCTCGTCGGAGGTGTCGGCCCGCACCGTGACGCAGCGGGCCCCCGCCGCGCGCACGGCGGCCGCGGTCTCCTCGGCGGCCGCGCTGTTGCTGACGTACGCCAGGACCAGATCATGTCCGTCGGCTGCCAGCCGGACGCACGTCGCAGCGCCGATACCTCTACTGCCGCCTGTGACGACGGTGACGGGACGTGACATGCGCTGACTCCTGTGATCCTCGGCAAGTGGGTCGTTTCGCAACCGAGTTCTACCTCACCGCCGGGCCGGGCGGCTGCGCGTTCCGATCGGCGAACGCGGCGAACGCGGCGAACGCGGCGAACGCGGCGCCAGGGCAACCGGGTCCACCATGTCCGCGACCGCGACCGCGATGCGAAGCGCTGAACCTGCTGCGCGTCACCCGGGGACGCGTCGTCAACGTCGCGTCCATGCTGAGGTTCTTCGGCGGCCCCAAGGCACCCGCCTGCACGGCCAGCAAGGGCGGCGCCCTGCGACTGACCAAGGCGCCGGCCGTCGCGTGGGCGCCGGCCGGGGTGCGGGTCAACGCGGTCGCGCCCGGCTGGATACGTACCGCCCTGGCCTCCGAGTTGCAGGAGGGCGACGCCTCGGCCCACAGGATCACGGACCGTACGCCGATGGGATGTTGGGGGGAGCCGGCCGACGTCGCCGGAGCCGTCTCCTTCCGGTGCGGTTCCGACGCGCGGTTCATCACGGGCGCCGTGCTCCCGGTCGGCGGCGGTTACCTCGCCGTGTGACCGTGTGACCGTGTGACCGCGCCCCGTGCGTCCGGTGGCCGCGCGAGCCCGCCAAGGTCTCGACGGTCTTCTCGGAAGTCTCCGTGAACAGATCGGAGGGGTAGCCGGCGGACACGCAGGCGGCGCGGTTTGTTCACCTCGGCCGGCAGGCTCTCCACCCCGACTCCGGCGGGATCGGCCTTGCGTTCGGCGAAGAAGGACCTCCCGCCGCCGACGGCCCGGCCTCCGGTCGGGCGAATTCCGGAGGTCGGGCCACCGGGACGTCCGGTCGGTCGTCAGGCGCGGCAGCGCAGCATCTCCAGTGGGGGGTTGGCGAGGCAGTCCGCCCAGAAGTCCGCACCGAACTCGCGCACGCCGGCGTCGGACACCTCCAGCGGGACCCAGGCCAGTTCACCGAATCCGGCCGCCCGCAGACACTGTTCGTAGACCTCGCGGCGCGGGCAGGCGGTGACGAACGAGATCGGCGGGTCGAGCAGAGCCGTGATCCGGACTCGCGGTCCGGTCTCGATCTCCTCGCCGGTCGGCTCGCAGAGAAAACCGTACTTGTCCAGGGACGGCCCGTCGAAGCGGTAGTCGGGTGACTGGGCGAGCACGAAGAACTCGGCGCCGGGCGCCAGGCTCCGGTGCACATTGCGGCACATCCGCTCCATGGCGGCGATGTCCTGCGCGTAGTTGAGCAGCTGAACCCCTGCGGCAAGGTCGAAGCACCGCCCGAGGGGCCGCAGTTCGGACACATCGCCCACCTCGTAACGCACACCCAGCGGATCGCGCTCCTCGAACGCCCGCGCCGCAGCGACCATTTCACCGGAGATGTCGACTCCGAGCACCTCCGCGGCGCCACGCCGCTTGAACTCCCTGCTGTAGAAACCGGTGCCGGAGGCCAGGTCGAGGACCGACTTGCCGCGCACGTCCCCGACCATGCCCAGGAAGCTGGGAACCTCCCCGTACTGCGCCAGCGGCAGGGCCTTGAAACCCTCGAACGCCTCACCGATCTCGTCGTACTGCTGCGTGCTCACCGTGCTGTCCTCCCCTGTGCGTCCTCATGTCCTTGGCCACGGCTCCCTCCCCGTGGCATGCCGCTGCCTCTGGTCGGCAGTCTCTACGGGCCCCGGCAGACCGGTGTACTGGCAGAAGCCACAAAGATCCGGACGCCGTCCCGGCCTCCTGTACGGGCGGGCGCACGGGTGCGAGCGGATGGTGGACGTCCTCGGTGCGATCTTCGGCGGGGCCTGGGCTGTCCTCCGCGGAGCCGTCCGCGGCGAGACCGGCATCCGCTTCGTCATCCACGGCACCCGCACCGGCGAGGAGAAGAAAGCGAAGCCCGGCGAAGCGCCGTTCCAAGTGAACGAGCGGTACGCCGGGCTGCCCCCGACCGGCGTGTGAACAACCGTCACCTGACGGGCCGTTCGCCGGTGGCCGGTTTCAGGGCACATGCAATAGTCGGCTCTTGCTGACTCCGAGGGAGTAACCGGGGCGGCAGCCGCAAGGGTCGGCTTCCGTGACGGCCGTCGGCGTCTCAGGGGAGGTGGTGGGCGCGCAGCAGCCCTTGCCCTGCCAGGCGTCACGGCCCTCCTTGACGGCGACGGCGGCGATGACGAGGGCGGCGATCGGGTCGGCCCAGGACCAGCCGAGCAGCAGGTTGGCCAGCAGGCCGGCCAGGAGCACGGCGGAGAGGTACGTGCAGAGCAGGGTCTGCCGGGAGTCGGCGACGGCGGAAGCGGAGCCGAGTTCCCGGCCGGCCTTGCGCTGGGCAGCGGACAGGAAGGGCATGACCGCCAGGGAGAGGGCGGCAAGCACGATGCCCGGGAGCGAGTGCCCGGCTTCACCGGTGCCGGTGAGCGCGCGTACGGAGTCGACGGTGACGTAGAGCGCGAGAGCGAAAAAGGAGACGGCGATGATCCGCAGTGTCCGCTTCTCCCGGGCTTCCCGGGTGGCGTGGTCACGGGCGGAGAACTGCCAGGCGACGGCTGTGGCGGAGGAGACCTCGATGACGGAGTCGAGTCCGAAGCCGATGAGCGCGGTGGAGGACGCGAGGGTGCCGGCGGTGATCGCGACGATGGCCTCGACGACGTTGTAGGTGATCGTCGCGGCGACCAGCAACCGTATGCGCCGGGAGAGCGCGTCGCGGCGGACCGGGCTCGGTCCGAGGGATGTCGCCGTCATTCAGCAGCAGCCCTTCTCGTCCGCGTCCGCGCAGGTACGGTCTGCCTCGACGGCGACCACCGCGTTCCGGAGGTCGTCCAAGGCGTGCCCGAGGCGTTCGTCGGCGAGTTCGTATCGGGTGCGCCGGCCGTCGGGCACGGTGACGACCAGGCCGCAGTCCCGCAGGCAGGCCAGGTGGTTCGACAGCCGGGTACGGGAGATCTCCAGGGCGTCGGCGAGATCGGCCGGGTAGGCCGGGGCCTGACGCAGAGCGAGCAGGATGCGGCAGCGGATGGGGTCGGCCAGCGCACGACCGAACCGCGCCAGCACTTCGATGTCAGCGGCGATTGTCAGCACACCCCAACAGTACACGCGAACCTGAATTCAGGAAATCATGGATCGATGGTTCCTGATGCGTCGGCGTACCTCTGGGCCGTAGCCGTAGCCGTAGCCGTAGCCGTAGCCGTAGCCGTCTTGCGGTTCAAGGGGCGTCCGGCGCAGGCGCGGGGGAGAACGCCGCGTCGGGAGCCGGGCCGGTGTCCACGGTGGGCGGCATCGCCGTCGACCGAGGCCCGCGCGACCCGGACGCCATCAGTCGGTCGGCGCCGCCCGCCGGGAGGGCCTCCGCAGGGGCCGGAAGACCGTACGGCCCGAGTCGTACGGACCCGGCCTCAGGCCGCCAACTGCTTCAACAGGGCCGGCAGCGCCGTTCCGATCGGCTCGCGCACGACCTCGTCGGCCACTTCGTCGTAAGGGGTCGGCTCGGCGTTGACGACGACGAGCCGCGCGCCGTACTCCGCCGCGATCCCCGCGAGCGAGGCGGCCGGTTGCACCTGGAGACTGGTGCCGACGGCCACGAACACATCGCTCGCCCTGGCGATCGACAGCGCCTCACCCATCACCACGGGGTCGAGCCGCTGCCCGAACATCACGGTGGCCGACTTGAGGATGCCCCCGCACGCGCGGCACTGCGGGTCCTCCTCACCCGCCTCCACCCGTGCCAGCGCCTCCTCCATCGGGGCGCGGATGTGGCAGTCGGTGCACACCGACGACCGGGCGCTTCCGTGGAGTTCGAGCACTTTGCGGGCGGACAGCCCGGCCATCTGGTGCAGGCCGTCGACGTTCTGGGTGAGGACCCGGACCGGAACCCCCGAGCGTTCCAGCTCGGTGATCGCCCGGTGGGCGTCGTTCGGCCGGGCGCGCAGCGCGGGACTGTTCAGGCGCATGCGCCAGGCGCGGCGCCGGATGTCGGGGTCGGACATGTAGAAGTCGTACGTGACGAGCTTCTCGGCCTCCGGGTCACGCCGCCACAGGCCGTTCGGCCCCCGGTAGTCGGGGATGCCGGAGTCCGTGGAGATCCCTGCTCCGCTGAGGACGGCGACCAGAGGCCGCCGTGCCGTGCCCTTGTCACTCATGGGATCGAGCGTAGGCGGCGCGGCGCGGCGTCGTCGACGGGATTGATCCTCCCTCCCGTCCGGATCCGGTTCGGCGGCTCGGGTTCGTCTCTCCCCGGCTTGTGAGAGGCAACCGGTTCTGACGTTCCTCACACGGTGTTCGAGCAGTCAGGTACCGGGCAGGGCGGTGCGGTGCGTGGAAGCCGCCAACGGCCTTTTGTGGCGCGGCCGTTGACAGCGGGGTTGCGTTTTCCTACGGTGACGCCCGACCGTTACATCGATGTAAAGAGCGTTCTCCCCACGCCCTCCCCACGCCCTCACCGGGGCCACGCCGAAGGGACCACCATGCCCCCGCACTCACCCGACGGCCCAGGACGCACCGCTCGAACCGTCGTCTTCCCGACCGCTCTCCTCGCCCTGCTCCTCGGACTGCTCCTCGCCCTGCTCCTCGGACTGGCCCCGGCCGCTCCGGCCGCCCGGGGCGCAACACCGGCCGCAGCCCCGGCCGCCCCGCCCGGACCGGAGGCGACGGCGGCTGCCGCAGGCACCTTCCGCAATCCGCTGAACACCGGCCCCGACCCGTTCATGACGCACTGGAAGGGTGCCTACTACCTGACCAGCAGCCAGAACGACCGCATCACGATGTGGCGCTCTCCCTCACTGAGCACCCTCCTCACCGCCGACCCCATCACCGTGTGGACCGACACGGACGCCTCCCGGAACAAGAACATCTGGGCGCCGGAGTTCTACCGCTTCGGCGACCGCTGGTACCTGTACTACACGGCCGACGACGGCGTCGACGACCATCACCGGCTGTACGTCCTGGAGTCGGAGCGCGACGACCCGGCCGGTCCGTACCACTTCAAGGCGAAGCTCGCTCCGCCCAACCACCAGGACGACTTCTCCATCGACGCCGGGGTCCTCCAGCACGACGGCCGGCTGTATCTCGCGTACAGCGGGATCAACCAGTACCAGCACAACGGCCTGAACATCGCCCCGATGTCCACCCCGTACACCGTCTCGGGCGACGCCGTGGCGATCGACGCCGCCGGAGGATGCCCGGAGGTCCGCGAGGGCCCGGAGTTCCTCCACCGGAACGGCCGTACCTGGATGACGTATTCGGCCTGTGACACCGGCAAGCCGGACTACCAGGTGTGGATGATGTCCCTGCCGCAGACCGCCGACCCGCTGGTGCCCGGCAACTGGACACAGCACTCCGGCCCGGTCTTCTCCCGCGCCGACGACCGGGGCGTGTACGGCCCCGGCCACCACGCCTTCTTCCGCTCCCCGGACGGCACCGAGGACTGGATCGTCCACCACGCCAAGACCACGTCGGCGTACACCTACGGCAACCGCACCACCCGGGCCCAGAAGTTCACCTGGAAGGCCGACGGCAGCCCCGGCTTCGGCCGGCCGCTCGCTCTCGGCGCCACCCAGGACCTGCCCTCCGGCGATCCGGGGTCCGGCAACTACTGGATCAACGACGACGGCCGTTCCAGCGGCCCGGGGAGCGTCACCTACGGCGGCCGGTGGAACTCCGGTACGGGCTGCGCCACCCAGTGCTTCTGGAGCGACGACCACTGGAGCGACCGCGCCGGAGCGACCGCCACCTTCTCCTTCACCGGGACCCGGATCGCCCTGCTGTCCGTCGAGGACGTCGGCAACGGCTACGCGGCCATCAGCGTCGACGGCGGCCTGGAGACCCGCGTCGACTTCCACGGCGCCCTCCGCACCGGTGAGGTGCTCCAGTACCTGAGCCCGAAGCTGCCCTCCGGACCGCACACCCTCAGGGTGCGCGTCACCGGCGAACGCAACCCGCAGTCGCAGGCCGCTCATGTCAGCATCGACCGAGCCGAGGTGTACTCCTGATGAAGCACCTGACAGACCGGAAGCGGACGCCACGAAGGACAGCACACCCACGGTCCGTACGTTCGGCGGCCGGGGCCCTCGCGGCGCTGCTCGCCCTCGTCCTCGCGTGGACCTCGCTCGCCGTGCTTCCCGCGGCCGCAGCCGTGGGCGGCCCGGTCCTCGACCGGAACTTCCCCGACCCGGACATCGTCAAGGCCGGCAGCACCTACCACGCCTACGCCACCAACGGCGACGGCAAGAACATCCAGCGCGCCACCTCCACCGACCTGGTCAACTGGTCGGTCGCGGGTACGGACCCGCTGCCCCGCGTGGGGAACTGGGCGGTGCCGGAACGCTCGCTGGTCTGGGCGCCCGAGGTCTTCGACAACGGCAACGGCTTCACCATGCTCTACACCGCGCGCGACCGGGCCACGGACAAGCAGTGCATCGGTGCGGCCCTGTCCGCATCACCGCAGGGCCCGTTCCAGCCGGCCGACGGTGCGCCGCTGGTGTGCCCGGGGGACCGGGGCGGAGCGATCGACGCGTCCTCGTACACCGAGAACGGCCGGCGCTACGTGCTGTGGAAGAACGACGGCAACTGCTGCGGCCAGGACACCTGGCTGTACCTCCAGCCCCTCTCCTGGGACGGTACGCGCACGACCGGAGCCGCCACCGGGCTGATCAAGCAGGACCGCTCCTGGGAAGGCGCGCTCGTCGAGGCGCCGACGCTCGTCAAGCACGGCGGCCGTTACGTGCTGCTCTACTCGGCCGGCCACTACGGGGACGCCTCCTACAAGACCGGCTACGCCACGGCGACCTCGCTGAACGGCCCGTACACCAAGGCCCCCTCCCCGCTGATGACGACGGACACCTTCGCCGGCTCCGTGCGCGGACCGGGCGGACAGGACGTGGTGACGGGCCCGGACGGGCGTGACCGGATCGTCTTCCACGGCTGGAGCGGCGACTACTCCAGGCGCGCGATGTACGTGGCCGACCTCGGCTGGGCGAACGACCACCCCGTCGTGCGCGGCAGCAAGGTGATCTACCAGGCCGAGAACGCCCGGGTGAACAACGCGGTGGTACGGGACGCGGCGGGGGCTCTGGACGGCAGGGCGGTCGGCCACATCGACCACGCCGACAGCTTCGTGGAGTTCACCGTCTTCGCAGCCTCCGCCGGCCGGCACACCCTGACCGTGCGCTACGGCAACGGCTCCTCCAGCGGCGGTTCGCCCGTCACCTCCTCGCACCGGCTGAGTGTCAACGGCAACGCGGCGGACCCGGTCGGTTATCCGCACACGGGCTGGGACAACTGGCGTTACGTCAACAGGGAAATCACCCTGACCGAAGGGTGGAACACCGTCCGCCTCGCCAAGGGCGACCACTGGGCGGAACTGGACTCCATCGAGATCGCCTGACGGACCTGACCCGCGGGCGGACCCGACCTGCGCGCGGACAGGCCCGCGGGCGGACCCGGCCCGTGGGCGGGCATCACCGCTCCGCTCGGTCGGCGGGTGCGGCGCAGTGGTGCCGGTCGGCCGCCCAGGAGAGGAGGATGCGCAGTCCGTCGGGGGGAGGGGGTGCCCGCTTCAGCCGCCCGGCCGGACTCGGCCGTGTGTGTGGTCGCGGCCCTGGCCGGCCGGCCCCGAATCCGTACCGGTGGCCGCGGCCACCGGGCGTACGGATTCGGGGGCACTTCCTCGCGGGAATCCGCGAACTCGCACGCGTCCGGCCCTGGAACCCCGTCCGGCCCTGGAACCCCGTCCGGCCCTGGAACCCCGCCCGGCCCTGGAACCCCGCTCAGCCCTTGAGCCCCGAGCGGGACACGCCCTCGATCACCCACCGCTGGGCGACCACGTACAGCAGCAGCACCGGCAGGCTCGCGACGACCGCCCCGGCCATCAGCAGGTCGTACCGGATGTTGTTGGCCCCCTGGAAGTTGGCGAGGCCCACGGGCAGCGTGAGCGACTCCGGGCCGAGAAGGACGTACAGCGGCCACAGGAAGTCGTTCCAACTGGCGAGGAAGGCCAGCAGGGCCAGCGTCGCCAGCGCCGGACGGGACAGCGGCAGGACGACCCGTACGAAGATCTGCCAGCGGTTGCACCCGTCGATCTCCGCGGCCTCCTCCAGCTCGCCGGGCAGCGAGAGGAAGAACTGCCGCAGGAAGAAGACGCCGAACGCGCTCGCCGCTCCCGGCACGATCACCGCGGGCAGCGTGTCGATCCAGGCCAGCTCGTTGACCAGCAGGAAGTTGGGCACCAGCAGGATCACCGGCGGCACGAAGAGGGTGGCCACCACGCAGGTGAAGATCGCACCCCGGCCGCGGAACTCCAGCCGGGCCAGCGCGTACGCCGCAGGAGTGGCCGTGGCGAGCACCAGGGCGGCGTGCGCGGTGGCCACGAGCAGGCTGTTGACCAGCCACCGCAGGACCGGGCTGTCGGTCGCGCTGAAGATCTCCTGGTACGCGTCGAGGGTCGCGGGGCCGGGGAGCCACTCCGGGGCGCTCGCTCCGGCCGACTCCCGGTCCTTGAACGACGTGACGAGCATGTAGAGCAGCGGGCTCAGATACAGGGCGGCGACCACCCCCAGGACCAGGTGGAGCAGCGAACGGCGCACCCGGTGCCCGGCCGGCGGCCGGTTCGTGGCGTCGGAGCGTGGCGGTGCGAGGGTCATGACGTCTCCTGCCGGTCACGGAAGACGCGGAAGACGACCGCGCTGGTGACCATGAGGGTGAGGGCGAGCAGGAAGCTCATCGCCGAGGCGGTGCCCATGTCGAAGCGGCGCAGGCCGGTCTCCGCGATGAGGAAGATGGCGGTCTTCGTCTCGTCCGCCGGCGCGCCCGTGGTGATCAGATAGGACTGGCCGAACATGTTCGCCGACGCCAGGAGCGTGGAGTTGACCACGAACAGGGCCACCGGCCGCAGTCCCGGCACGGTCACGTGGCGGAAGCGCTGCCAGGGGCCGGCCCCGTCCACCTTGGCGGCTTCGTACAGCTCCGCCGGGATGTCCTGGAGTCCCGCCAGGTAGATGACGGCGTTGAAGCCGAGCGTCCACCAGACGGTGACCCCGACCAGGCCCCACCAGGCGGCGGGCGTGTCGGTGGTCCACTGGGTGTCGTCCGGCAGCCCGAGCGCGCCGAGGTAGTGGTTGACCATGCCGATGTTGCCGTCGAGCAGGAAGCGCCACAGCAGACCGACGACGGCGACCCCGAGGACGTACGGTGCGAAGTACACCGCCCGGTAGAAGTTCCGTCCCCGGAACTTGCCGTTCATCAGCAGCGCCACCAGCAGCGGCACGACCAGGAGGAAGGGCAGCGACAGAACGGTGAAGATGCCCGTCGCCCTCATCGCGATCCAGAACCGGCCGCCGTCCACACTGCCGCTGTCCATCAGCTCGGTGTAGTTGTCCAGCCCCACGAACGGCTTGGCGGCGAAGTTGATGTCCCAGTCGTGGAGGCTGATCCACAGCCCCCAGCCGATCGGGATCACCATGAACGCGGTGAAGAGGACCAGGTACGGGGTGAGGAAGACGTACGGGGTCCACCACCGGTAGGAGCGGGTGGCGAGACGCGCGGCCCTCACTTCGCGTACTTCTTCTTGTTCTCGGCGAGCAGCTTGTTCGCGGTGGCCACCCCGTCGCGCAGCGCCCGGGCGGGCCCGGCCTTCTTCAGCACGGCCTGCTGGACGGCGAGTTCGAGCGCCTTGCTCTGTACGTCGCCGACGCCCGGCAGCGCGGGCAGGAAGCGGAAGGCGTTCACGTCCCCGGCCAGCGCGACCTGCGGGAGACCGGCGACGGCCGGGTCCTGGCGGACGGAGTTGCGCGCCGGGATCATGCCGGCCTCGGCCCACTCGGTGGACTGCTTGCTCATGTAGTCGATGAAGAACTTGGCTGCGGTGACCTTGTTCTTGTCCTTGGCGCCCTGCGAGGTCAGCACAAAGTTGTGCGAGGCGCTCCACATGGCTGCCGTACCGCCGATGTTCGGCAGGGCGTTCATGCCCCAGCGCAGGTTCCGGGCGTTGTCCTTGAGGTCGTTGATCTGCCAGATGCCGTCCCAGGTGAAGCTGACCTTGTTGTTCTTGAAGGCGTTGTACTGGGCGTCCTGGGCGACCTGGTCCGGGCTGAAGTTCTTGTCGACCTGGGCGACCATCCACTCCAGCGCCTCGACGCCGGCGTCGGATCCCCACTGCGCGCTCGTCCCGTCCTCGCTGTAGAGCTCGCCGCCGAACTGCCACAGCAGCGACATGAACATCAGGTGCCCGGGCCACTTGTTGGGCATCCAGAACGGGTTGGTCACGCCCTTCTCGGTGAGCGCGGTCAGCGCGTCCTCGAAACCGGCGCGGTCGGCCGGTGCCTCCTTGAGGCCGATGCGCCCGAGGTGGCTCTCGTTCCAGTAACCGGCGAGGCAGTGCACGTCCAGCGGCACGCTGTAGCGGTGCCCGTCGTAGACGCCGGCCTGCCACACGGCGGGGATGAAGTCCGACTCGGTGAGCTTCAGCGCGGAGACGACGTCGTCCAGCGGCACCAGGGTGCGGCGCGCGGCGAAGGTGGCGACCCAGTCGTTGTGGATGACGGCGACGTCGGGGCCCTTGCCCGCGGTGATCGCGGTGGGCATCGCCGGGTAGAGGTCCTGCCACTGGCGGGTCGTGTTGCGGACGCTGATCCGGCCCTCGTACTCCTTGTTGAAGGCGGCGAGCATCTGCTTCATGTGCGGGCCGTCGCCGCCGGTGAAGCCGTTCCAGTACTCCAGGGTGACCTTGGGGCCCTGGTACTCACCGCCGTCGAAGCTGGGGCCGGCGTTCTGGGAACCGCCCTGGTCCGCGCCGAGTTCGGTGCCGCCGCTGCACGCGGTCAGCAGCCCGGCGGCGCCGGTGCCGGCGGCCAGGCCGAGGAAGGTGCGGCGGCGCAGGTGTTCGCGGGACAGAGGGACGGTGCTCATGGTGTGCTCCTTCGCTGGGGGCCTTGGGTGTCCTGGAGCGGCGAACCGAACCGCCGCCGTGAAGGGGGGAGAGGGGGAGGGGAGAAGTGGTCAGGCGGTGACGAGCCGGACCATCGACCAGGAGGCCGGGGGCAGTTCGACGGTGAGCCGGCCGCCCTCCGTCCTGGTGCCGCCGACGGCGGCCGGGCGTACCCGATCCGGCTCTTCACGGGTGTTCGCCGCCGCTGCCGCCGCTCCCGAACCGTCGAGCACCACGTGCCCGGCGACGCGCAGGCCGGGCAGCGGGCGCAGGTCCAGCGTGAGCGTGAGCGGCGAGGTCCGGTCCCGGTTGACCGCGAAGACCGCCACGTCGCCGCTCTCCTCGTCGTACGTCGCGGTGGCCCACAGGGCGGGGACCTCGCCGTACCGCGCCGTCTCGACCACCGGCGACTGCGGCTCCACGCGCAGGACCGTGCCCCGGGCGTGGCGGGCGGTGAGCGCGAAGGGGTGGAAGACCGTCTGGCGCCAGGCAGGCCCGCCGGGTTCGGTCATGATCGGCGCGATGATGTTGGCCAGCTGGGCCTGGCAGGCCAGGTCCACCCGGTCGGCGTGCCGGAGCAGGGTGATCAGCAGGCTGCCGACGACCACGGCGTCGACGGTGTCGTACACGTCCTCGATCAGGCGCGGGGCGGGGCGCCACTCCAGCGCGGACTCACCGGGGAAACGGCTCTGGTACCAGACGTTCCACTCGTCGAAGGAGAGCTTGATCTTCTTCTTGCTGCGCAGCTTCGCACCGATGTGGTCGGCGGTGGCCACGACGGAGCCGATCATCTGGTCCATCTCCGCGCCGCTCGCCAGGAACGAGTCCACGTCCCCGTCGACCGGCTGGTAGTACGCGTGCAGCGACACCATGTCGACGTGCTCGTACGTGTGCTCCAGCACCGTCGCCTCCCAGGAGGCGAACGTGTCGATGTACGCGTTGGAGCTGCCGCAGGCGACCAGTTGGAGGGCGGGGTCGAAGCGCTTCATGGCGCGGGCCGTCTCCGCCGCGAGCCGGCCGTACTCCTCGGCGGTCTTGTGCCCCATCTGCCACGGGCCGTCCATCTCGTTGCCCAGGCACCACAGCCGGATGCCGTGCGGCTCGGCGACGCCGTGCGAACGGCGCAGGTCCGAGAGGGCGGTGCCGCCGGGGTGGTTGGCGTACTCCAGCAGGTCCAGGGCCTCGGCCACGCCACGGGTGCCGAGGTTGACGGCCATCATCGGTTCCACGCCGGTGCGGCCCGCCCACGTCATGAACTCGTTGAGGCCGAAGGCGTTGCTCTCGATGCTGCGCCAGGCGTAGTCGAGCCGGGTCGGGCGGTCCCCGGCCGGGCCGACTCCGTCCTCCCAGCGGTAGTTGGAGACGAAGTTGCCACCGGGATAGCGCACCAGTGTCACGCCGAGCTCGCGGGCGAGGTCCATGACGTCCTGGCGCAGGCCGTCGGCGTCGGCGGCGGGGTGCCCGGGCTCGTAGATCCCGGTGTACACCGAGCGCCCCATGTGTTCCACGAAGGATCCGAAGAGACGCCGGTTCAGGCCCCCGACGCGGAAGCCGGGGTCGAGGGTGAGACGGGCCGTGGCCATGTGCGGGACTCCAGGTGTCGGTGCCGGGGTGAGCGAGGGGTGCGAGCTCCGGAGGCGCCCGGTCCGGAGACGTTCCGGCAGGCGTGGCCCGTGGCGTTCGACCGTCCGGACGCTGCGGCTGGGCGTAAGATTTGCATCGTTGGAACAGCGTTGTAAATAGGTCGTGTGCCATGGTTTTCCCGCCGTCGGGCCTGCCCGCCGGACTCGGGCGTTCCCCCGGTGATCAGGTGTGCGACGGTGGTCGTTCACCTCACGGACGGGCATCTTGGGACATGAACGGAAGGTGGGTGTGCGGTGGCGAGCCTGAAGGACGTGGCACAGCGGGCCGGGGTGTCGGTGAAGACCGTCTCGAACGTCGTCAACGGGTACGCCTATGTGGCGTCCGGGACCCGCGAGAAGGTGGAACTGGCCCTGGCCGAGCTGGACTACCGGCCCAACCTCTCGGCGCGGAACCTGCGCCGCGGCCGTACCGGAGTCATCGCGCTCGCCGTCCCCGAGCTGGACGCCCCCTACTTCGCCGAGCTCGCCCGCTCCGTCATCAAGGCGGCCGCCGAGCGCGGCTGGATGGTGCTGATCGACCAGACCGACGGCGTCGCCGCGCGCGAGCGCGAACTCCTCCAGGGCGTCCGTGAGCAGTCGGTCGACGGGCTGATCTTCAGCCCGGTGGCGATCGGCCGTGACGACCTCGCGGCCCGCACCGACGCCACCCCGCTGGTACTGCTGGGCGAACGCGTCCTCGACGGCCCCACCGACCACATCGCCGTCGACAACCAGAGTGCCGCACGTGAGATGACCGCCCACCTCGCCGGACTCGGCCACACACGGATCGGTGCCATAGGGGCGCAGCACCGGCCCGGCATGGGCACCGCCCGACTGCGGCTGGCCGGCTACCGCGAAGGACTCGCCGCCGCCGGACTGCCGTACGACGAGGAGCTGGTCGCCCCCACCCCGGCCTACCGGCGCGCCGACGGGGCGGAGGCGATGCGCCGGCTGCTCGCCCTGCCCGAGCCGCCCCGGGCGGTGTTCTGCTTCAACGACCTCCTGGCCCTGGGGGCCCTGCGCACGGCCCTCTCGCAAGGGCTGCGGGTGCCCGAAGACGTGGCGATCGCCGGGTTCGACGACATCGAGGACGGCCGGTACAGCACGCCCACCCTCACCACCGTCTCGCCGGACAAGGACCGGGTGGCGAAGACCGCGGTCGAGCTGCTGGACACCCGCATCGACGCCGGCCGGCGGGCGGGGCGAGGGGCGGCCGCCTGCCGTGAGATCGAGGCCCCCTACCGGCTGCTCGTCAGGGAGAGCACCGTGGGACGGGCCGGCTGACGCGCCTCCTCACGAGCCCGCGGCCGCACACGGTCCCCCTCTCCCACCCGTCCGTCGATGCGCCCGCGCGGGAAGTCGGCGTCGCCGCAGGCGCCTCGGTCGCCGCCATGCCGGGTGCCACTGCCGGTCCGGCCACCGCTGCCACCGGCACGACGGCGGGCACCGCCGCCGAGGACGGCCCCTGCTGCCGAACGGCCGCATCGGCATCCAGCTCCACACCCTGCGCGACCAACACCCCACAGGCTTCGCCCGCGTCTTCGAGGAGTCGGCCCGCTACGGCTACGAGGAGGCCGGGTCCGCCGTTTACGCGCAGGGTTCGGCAGGCGCCACCAGCCTGGCCGAGATCCACCTCCTGATGCGCGACAACGGCCTGAAGCACGTCGGCATCGCCGGCGGCCCGTGGCGCTCCGGCAACACGGCCGGCGCCATCAAGCGCGCCGCCCACGACTTCAACCGCTACGGCGCCGCCGCCCGCGAACGCGGCATCAAGTTCCACCAGCACGACCCACGCCGACGAGTTCGGGTTCACCAGCGACCGGCCCGACGTTCGCCTCCACGACGTCCTGCTCGCCGAGGGCGCCCCCGAGTTCCTCCACTTGGAGAGGGACATCTTCTGGGCATACGTCGCACAGCACCGCTTCGGCAGGCGGCCGGACGACACCCCCGCCCCTTCGGCCACGTCCTCGCCAAACCCGACCGCTACCCGCTCTTCCACGTCCAGGACGCAGAGCACGAGAAGGCCCTCAGCAACGGCTACCGCATGGTGGACGTCGGTGACAGCGACATCGACTGCCAGGAGTTCATCAGCGGCGTGAACCAGCTGATGCGCCGTCGGCCACTCCCCGGCCCCCTGCGGTCGCTGCGTAGGTCCCGGAACTGACAGCTCACGGCCTTGTCCTTCCGGAGCCGCCGGTGGACACCGGCCGTTCTCCGGGCCCCATGGCCGAGCAGGCGTCGGTCCGCGGGAACAGGAAGTCCGCCTTCGTCCTTCGGCACGACCACCGGACGGCCACGGTTTGGCGCAGGGCGCAGGGGGAACCGACGGCTGTCCGCCGGCCCGGCCCGGTGCTCACGCGGGAAGCCCCGGCTCTCTGCTGCGGCGCCGGGCGCTGTGGGATGGTGGTCGCGTGACCCTGGAGGATCTCGTCCGGCTGCGCCGGACCCGTGACCTGATGGACCGCGAATACGCGGAGCCGCTGGACGTTCCGGCGCTGGCGCGCGTCGCCCTCATGTCGCCGGGCCATTTCTCCCGCAGCTTTCGCGCCGCCTTCGGCGAGACGCCGTACAGCTACCTGATGACGCGCCGGATCGAGCGGGCGAAGGCACTGCTGCGGCGGGGCGACCTGTCGGTGACGGAGGTCTGCTTCGCGGTCGGCTGCACATCGCTGGGATCGTTCAGCTCGCGGTTCACCGAACTGGTCGGTGAGAGCCCGAGCTCATACCGGGCCCGCCGCCATGACGAGGGCGCCGCCGTCCCGGCCTGCGTCGCCAAGATCCACACGCGACCGGTCAGGAATGGAGAAGCCGAACCCGATCCCGGCCCATAGCGTGAAACGCATGGACATCAAGCTTTCGCAGTGCTTCGTCGCCGTCGACGACCACGACCAGGCGCTCGCCTTCTACCGGGACGTTCTCGGCCTGGAGGTGCGCAACGACGTCGGGTTCGAGGGGATGCGCTGGGTGACCGTAGGGTCGCCCTCGCAGCCGGACGTGAACATCGTCCTGGAACCGCCCGTGGCGGACCCGAACGCCTCGCCGGCCGACAAGCAGGCCATGGCGGAGCTCATGGCGAAGGGCCTGCTGGGCGGCGTCATCTTCTCGACCGACGACTGCGACGCGACCTTCGAGCGCATCAGCATGGTGGGCGGCGAGGTGCTGCAGGAGCCGATCGACCAGCCCTACGGCGTCCGCGACTGCGCCTTCCGCGATCCCTCCGGCAACATGCTGCGCTTCAGCCAGCCTCGCGGGCAGTGAGCTCTGGGCCCGCGAACCGGGCGCTGCCCGCCCGGCCGGGAGCGGAGCCCGGGCCGGCCGAGGAGTGGACGGCGGCGCCTCCTCGGCCGGGCCCTGCACCCCGCGCCCTCAGATATCTATTGCCGCGGCAGTAGAAATTTGTGCAATACGCGGTGAGAGTTTATGACGCACCGGGCGGAGTGATATTACGTGCCGCGCTTCGCCGCTTGCACTGTGCTATGTTGATGTCAGTTGCAGTTGTGGTTCCCAAAGACTTCAAGTGCCCTTACCGGCTCCTGTGCCGGTAGGTGCACTTTTGTATTGCCGGTGTTGTTTTCCGGGCGGGACAATCATTGCGGCGACTCGGGGTTCGCACAGTGCGAGCCCTTGGGCATTGCCCCGAAGGAGATATGACATGGCTACTGGCACCGTGAAGTGGTTCAACGCGGAAAAGGGCTTCGGCTTCATCGAGCAGGAGGGTGGCGGCCCCGACGTCTTCGCCCACTACTCGAACATCGCCGCCCAGGGCTTCCGTGAGCTGCAGGAGGGCCAGAAGGTGAACTTCGACGTCACGCAGGGCCAGAAGGGCCCGCAGGCCGAGAACATCGTTCCCGCCTGACGCTGAAGCGTACGACGCAGCTGGGGCCCGCACCTTTGGGTGCGGGCCCCAGCTCGTTGCGTTGTCGCGGTTCTGATGCGCGCGCTGTCACGGTTCCGTGAACGGTGCGGCCACGCCGTGCTCTGTGGTATCACCCCGTACGGGCCGGTGACGAGGGCCCGGGCGGGGGTGGAAACTCAACGGTCCGAGTAGCTGAAGTCCCCTATCGTCCATGCGCTTACGTCCTCGATGGCGATGCGGTACATTCCGCCGGTTTCGGGAATCCCGACACTGCCCTGGAGGATCCTCGCGACATGAAAATGCAGATGGGTGGGGGGCCGGTCCTGCTTCGGACGGAGATCCGTGTCGGCGGCCATGAAGATGCCGGCAAACGGACCCAGCCGATCCGAATCCTTCAGTACCTCGGCGACTCGCTCCCGCCACACGGCCTCGGGAGCCAACCGTCCAGTGATGACAGCTCCACCGGCAACCACGGTGAGTGACATCTGATTGCAGTGCTCGGACTCCACCGTCGCGGCGACGTCAACGAGCAGATCATCAGGGTTCGACATGGCAGGTGATTTTACTACCGTTGAACCTCGCGCCGGTAGGCCGACTTGCGGACGCCGACGAGGCGGGCCCCTGTCCGGCCCGGAGGAGCGGAGCGCCTGTGCCCCTCCCGGATGTGCCCCCTCCGGAGCGTACCGCGTTCCCGGTCTGGGGCCCGGCCCCAGACGCCGTAATTCGGTATAGGGGTGTCGGTGAATCCGAATATGTCGCTTTGCAGGCACAGAAAATTAGGCAATGCGCGACGAAGGTTTATGGCCTGACGGTCGTGATGATATTGCGTCAGGCTCCCGGGCGCTTATGCCGTGCTACTGTTTGGTAGTCATGGGTAATGGTTGTTGAATGAGCTTTTCTGCTCATGGTGCACTTTCGGGCGGGGAATCCCGCGCGGCGACACGGGGATCGCACAGCACAGGCTTTGAAACCGCTCACAAGGAGGTACGACATGGTTACCGGAATCGTGAAGTGGTTTGACGAAGCCAAGGGTTTCGGCTTCATCGAGCAGGCAGGCGGCGGCGCTGACGTGTTCGCTCACTTCTCGTACCTCGCCGATCGCAGTCTTCTCGGGCTGCTCGAAGGCCAGGAGGTTGCCTTCGAGCTCAGGCCGGGCCCCAAGGCCCCGCATGCAGTGAACATCGTTCTCGCCTGAAGCTGAAGCTGAAGCTGAAGCCGAGCCGAAGCCGAAGAGCCGGCCCTGGCCCCCAGGACCTTTCTGGAGGGAACCGAGGGGCAGGGTTCCCGCGTCCACCTGCGCAATGCGCAAGATCAACGACGTTGACAGGGGACCCGGGACATGAAGGACATGGCCACTCGATATCTCTACCTCACTCGGCACGGTGAGGCGTCAGCGGACGAGACGGCTCTGACCGAAAACGGTCGCCGTCAAGCTGTTCTCCTCGGTGAACGGCTCCGTAGTGCCCCTCTGTCGGCGATCCACCATGGCCCGCTGCCCCGGGCGGAGCACACGGCCCGGCTGATCGGTGAACAGCTCGACGGTGTCCCGCTGCATCCGTCGGAGCCGGCGGGGGACTACGTCCCCCACGTGCCGCAGAAGCAGGAACTGCCGCCGGACTCGGTCGATCTCATGCTGGACTTCCTGGCCCGGCTTCCGGCGGACGACCGTGAGCGGGGCCCCGCGCTGGCCCGGCAAGCACGTGCGGAGTTCACGGGGCCGGTCGAGGGCGACCGGCCCCGTCATGAACTGGTCGTCACCCATAACTTCCTCATCGGATGGCTGGTCCGAGCCGCCCATGACGCGCCCGAATGGCGCTGGATGGGCCTCAACCACGGCAACGCGGCCCTCACGGTCATCCGGTACACGCCCGGCAGGCCGTCCAGTGTGCTCCTGTACAACGACATGCGGCACTTGCCCGCAGAGCTGCGCTGGACGGGCTTCCCGCCCGAACTCCACATCTGACCAGCAACAGCCGTCCGGACCAGCCAATCCGCTGACCACCGGGAAACGGAGGGTCAGCACACGGAGCCGGAGTTCAGTGGCTCCCCGCGTGGCCCGGTCAGTCGACGGTGACGACCACCGAGTGCCAACCGCTGGCGCCGTCGGGGATGGTCCGGGTGCGCTTCTCGGTCTGGACTTGGCCGGTGCGGTCGGTGGCGCGCACGGTGAGGGTGTGGCCGCCGGGGGTGGCCTTCCAGGGGAAGGACCATTGGCGCCAGGTGTCGACGGTGTCCTGGGCGGCGAGGTCGGCGGGGCGCCAGGGCCCGTCGTCGATACGGATTTCGACCTTCTCGATGCCGCGCTGCTGGGCCCATGCGACGCCGGCGACCATGACGGTGCCCGCCTTGGGCCGGGCGAAGGGCTTGGGGGTGTCGATGCGCGTCTGTGTCTTGATGGGAGCCTTGCGGGACCACTTGCGCTTGACCCAGTACGGGTCGTAGTCGTCGAACGTGGTCAGTTCGATGTCTTCGATCCACTTGCAGGCGGATACGTATCCGTACAGTCCCGGCACCAGCATCCGGACGGGGAAGCCGTGCACGAAGGACAGCGGCTCACCGTTCATGCCGACTGCGAGCATCGCGTCGCGGCCGTCCATGACGTCCTCGACCGGCGTGCCCAGTGTCATCCCGTCCACCGAGCGGGCCACCAGCTGGTCGGCGGGGCCGCCCCGGGACGGCGGCTTGACCCCGGCCTCGCGCAGCAGGTCCGCCAGCCGCACCCCGATCCAGCGGGCGTTGCCCACATACGGGCCGCCGACCTCGTTGGAGACACAGGTGAGGGTGATGTCCCGCTCGATCAGCTCCCGGTCCAGCAGGTCCTGGAAGGTGATGGTCGTCGGGCGCTTGACGCCCTTGCCGTGGATGCGCAGCCGCCAGCTGGTGGCATCGACCTTCGGCACCACCAGAGCGGTGTCGACGCGGTAGAAGGACTTGCTGGGCGTGGTGAAGGAGCTGATGCCCGCGATCCGCAGCTGCGCGCCGGAGGGTACCGGCGGTGCGGGCGAAGCGGGCGGCGGGAGCACCACCTGGGCGCGCGAGGCGGCCGCGTCCCGGGCGCGACCACCGTTGAGCGTACGGCCCAGCACACCGGCACCACCGGAGACGGCTGCCGCCGCCGAGGCGGCGATCAGGAATCCTCGCCGGTCCCACCCGTTGCCGGCGCCCGGCGAAGCGTCCGGGCGGCGCCGTGCGGTGAGCCTGCCGATCAGTACGTAGAGCACAGCGGCGCCGACCACGGCACCGACCAGGGAAGGCAGCCCGTCCGCGAG
>NZ_JBSFTV010000055.1:0-39541 GCF_053591455.1 Streptomyces sp. NPDC003016 | reverse complement strand
CGCGAGTCGACCCTGGAGGGGCTCGACACCGCGGCCCGCAAGGGCAAGCACGGCGGCCGGCCGCCGGTCATCACCGACGCCCCTGCGCGACGCCGGCCGGCTGGGCACCGTGCTGTTCCAGTTCTCCCCCTGGTTCGCTCCCGGCGCCCGCGCGCGGGCGTACATCGAGGAGTGCGGGGAGCGGGCCGGGACCCCGATCGCCGTGGAGTTCAGGCACCCCGGGTGGCTCGCCCCGGACCGCATCGATGAGACGGCCGGCTTCCTGCGGAGCAAGGGCATCCCCCTGGTGGCCGTCGACACGCCCCAGGGGCTGCCCGAGTCGGTGCCGCCCGTCGCGGAGGCGACGGAGCCCGCGCTCTCGGTCGTACGGTTCCACGGGCGCAGCCCGCAGTGGGGTACCGGCAGCAAGGAGGACCGCTACCGGCACCGCTACACCCATGAGGAACTCAGGGGCTGGCTCCCGCGCATCCGCGCGCTCGCGGAACGTACGGAACAGGTCCACGTGCTCTTCAACAACTGCTGCGCCGAGGCGTCGGTCGAGGCGGCCGGGACGATGTGCGAACTGCTGGCGGACGAGCGGGGCGAGCGGGAGGACGCGAAGGGGAAGGAGGAAGGAGTGCGTGAGACTCCGCCGGATTCCTGAAGCGCCTCCCCCGGACGCGCATCGTGTGCTGCGGCGTGTCACGGCATCAGGTGCACAGCTCGGTAACGAGGAGCTGCAGGCGGGCTTCCTCGAGGGCGGTGCGGTGCGCCGGGCGGTTGCGGGAGCCCCGGAGCACGGTCGCCGAGACCCCGGGCGGGTGCGCGGCTCAGCCAGGCCCGGACACCCAGCAGCCCACGGCGCCGATCCGGGGGAGGCGCCCTTCGCCGGTGTCCCGATCCCCGGCATGGAGGACAACAGCCCAGGAACCAGCAGTAGTTCCCTGAGCACGTGGTCGTCCAGACCGGTCAACCACGTTCTCGGCCCCTCAGCACCTGTCCCCGTGGAAGGATCTCGCCAGCGGCCCGCGCGCCACGGAGCGGATTCAGCCCGGCCCGCTTCTTCGGCGCAGGAATCACTGACAGGCGTGGTGAGGACACACCGGCCCCTCCCGTCGGCCGGCCGCCGCGGTTAGCCTGGCCGTACCGGCAGGAGGTGGGGACATGCGCGACGCCGACCCGGGCCTCTTCGGGCCCGAATCCGTCACCTGGCAGATGCACAGCGACCCGGTGATGTGGATAGCGGGCCTCCGCGCGCTCTACCTCCAGGCACTGCATCCGCGCGCCGTCCGAGGCGTCCTGCAGAACAGCGACTTCCGCAAGGACGCCTGGGGCCGGCTGATGCGCACCGCCTCCTTCGTCGGCGCCCTCACCTACGGCACCACGGAGGCCGCCGAGCGGGCCGGTGCCCGCGTCCGCAGGATCCACAGCATGCTCGGCGCCACCGACCCGGCCACCGGTGAGCGCTACGGCGTCGACGAGCCGGAGCTGCTGCTGTGGGTGCACTGCGCCGAGGTCGGCTCGTACCTGGACGTCGCGCGCCGCTCGGGCCTCCGGATCGACGACGCCCAGGCCGACCAGTACCTCGACGAACAGCGCGAAAGCGCCCGCCTGGTCGGCCTCGACCCGGCCCGGGTCCCGGCGTCCACGGCCGGACTCGCCGCCTACTTCGAGCGGGTGGGGCCGGAGCTCGCCGCCGGGCCCGAAGCGCGCGCAGTCGACGACTTCCTCCGCAGCCCCCCGGTGCATCCGCTGCTCGTACCGGCGCGCGCACTGCTGTGGCGGCGCGTGGCCGCCCTCGCTTACGCCTCACTGCCTCCCTACGCCCACGAGCTGTACGGCCGCCCCGCCGCCGCACCGCAGGCCGTGACCCGCAGGCTCGCCATGACCGGAACCGCCCTGCGCTGCGTCCCCTCCCGTGTGCGGTGGCAACTGCCGCCCCAGCACATTCCGAGGGCGGTGGAGCGTCTCGGCCCCGACGCGCGCCCCGCCCCGTACAAACTCCGCAGACAGGCGGCCATACTGGGCGGTCCGGGGAGGGCGCAGCGAAATGACGGGGGCGACAGCACGAGATGGCGGACACCAGGCTGATCCAGGGCCGGTACCGGCTGCTCGACCTGATCGGGCGCGGGGGCATGGGCGAGGTGTGGCGGGCCCGCGACGAGTCGCTGGGCCGCCGGGTCGCCGTCAAGTGCCTCAAACCGGTGGGGCCTCAGCACGACGAGTCCTTCACGAGGGTGCTGCGCGAACGCTTCCGCAGGGAGGCGCGCGTGGCCGCCGCCCTCCAGCACCGCGGTGTCACCGTCGTCCACGACTTCGGTGAGCACGACGGCGTTCTCTACCTCGTGATGGAACTGCTCGAAGGGCGCAACCTCAGCCAGCTCCTGGAGGACAACAAAGCGCGTCCGCTCGACGTCGCCGATGTCGTCGACATCGCCGAGCAGGTCGCCTGGGCCCTGGCCTACACGCACGACCAGGGCATCGTCCACCGGGACCTGAAGCCCGCGAACATCATGCGGCTCACCGACGGCACGGTGAAGATATGCGACTTCGGCATAGCGCGCCTGGGCCACGACATCGGCTTCAGCTCCCGGCTCACCGGCACCGGGATAGCGATGGGCACCCCGCACTACATGTCGCCCGAGCAGATCGGCGGCGACCACGTCGACCACCGCAGCGACCTCTACTCGCTGGGGTGTGTGCTGTACGAGATCGCCACCGGCGTTCCGCCGTTCGACCTCGACGACGCCTGGGCGGTCCTCGTCGGACACCGCGACACGCAGCCCCAGCCACCGCGCGTCCACCGCCCCGAACTTCCCGAGTTCTTCGACCGCGTCGTCCTCGACCTGCTCGCCAAGACGCCCGGGGAACGGCCCGCCGACGCCAAGGACCTGGCGCACCGCCTGACCGCGGCACGCGCGTCGGGCTCCGTCGCCGTGCCGGTGCCGGTGCCGTTGCCCGCGCCCGCGCCCGTGTCCTCGCCCGTCCTGCGCCCGCCGGCCGGGCGCCCCGAACAGCCGCCGTCGCGCGCCCCCCGCCTGCCCTCCTGGACCCGCGGCATGACGACCGGCCACAAGGCGAGCGGCACATGGGCCCTCGCGTCCACCCCGCCCGACCACTCCGCGGGCCTGACGGGGGAGTGGACCACCGGCGTGGGCCCGCGGGCCGTGCCCGCCGCCCCGGCCGCGGCCCGGCCGGAGCGGCACACTGCCTCGCCCGGGGTACTGGCCGTACTCACCAGCAGGCACGACGCGGGCCTCAGCCTCGGCCGCCTCGGCCGCTGGAACGAAGCGGGCGAGGTGCACCGCGCGGTCGCCGCCGAGCGCGAACGCGCCCTGGGCCCGGATCACCCCGACACCCTCGCCAGCCACTACGAGGTCGGCTTCACCCTCAGCAGGACCGGGCGCGCCGCCGAAGCCCTGCGCGAGTTCGGCCGCGTGGCCGAGGGCCGCGAGCGCACCATGGGCCCCGACCACCCCGAGACGCTCGCCGCGCGGCAGGAGACGGCGTACGTACTGGGCCAGCTCGGCCGCCACGACGAGGCACACCAGGTGTACGCGGACGTGCTCGCCTCCCGGGAACGCACCATGGGGCCCGAGCACCCCGACACGCTGCGCTGCCGGCACAACCTGGCGTTCAACCTCAGCAGGCTGGGGCGCCTGGAGGACTCGTACCGCATGGCGCACGAAGTGGCCACGGCCCGCACCAGGGTGCTCGGCGCGACGCACCCGGACACGCTCGTCACGCGGTACGAGGTCGCGTACGCACTCGGCCGGCTGGGGCGCTGGACGGAGGCCCTCCAGACATACCGGGAGGTCGCCCGGGCCCGCGCGCAGACGCTCGGCGCCGACCACCCCGACACCCTCGCCGCCCGCTACGAGATCGGCATCAGCCTCGGGCGGCTCGGCCGCAGCGCGGAGGCCCTGGAGCTCTACCGGGACCTGGTCGACGACCGCACCCGGGTGCAGGGCCCCGCCGATCCCGAGACGTTGCGCGCCCGGCACGGCCTCGGCGTCAACCTCGGCCGCCTCGCCCGCTGGGAGGAGGCCCTGGCCGAGGCCCGCGACGTCTGCGCGATCCGCGAACGCGTCCTGGGCCCCGACCACCCCGATACGCTCGTCAGCCGCCGCGAGGTCGCCGTCGGCCTCGGCTGGCTGGGCCGCTGGGCCGACGCGCTCGACGTCTACCGGCAGGTCGCCGAGGCCCGCGAACGCGTCCTCGGCGCCGACCACCCCGACGCCCTGGCCGGCCGCCACGACGAGGCGCACTGCCTGGAGCAGCTCGGGCGCGGCGCGGAGGCCGTCGAGCTGTACCGGCGGGTGGCCGATCTGCGCCGACGGGCGGAGCGCGGAGCCACTGAGTCGCCAGGCCACTGATTCGCCAGGCCACCGGATCGCCGCGTCCGGGAACTGCGGCTGCCCGGTGGCCGCATCTTCCACCGCGCGCTCTCCTTCCCGTACGCCGACGAGTCCGCCGGGACGGGCCGGTGGGGCGTCGGGACGGCGCACGCGAACGTCCTGCTGTGCGGCGCGGGAGCCGTACGCGGCGGCGGAGCCGGCGGCCGCAACGCGGCGACGGCCGCGCGCGGGCGCCGACCTGAGGCCGGCCGCATCCGGCCCGGCGGCTTCCGGTCAGTCCTCGGAGGCCGTCCAGCCCGTCGCCTCGACGCGGGCGGCGTCCGCGGGCCTGGCCTCGTCGAAGAGGACGCGGCGGCCGTCGTCGACCCGCAGCCCGTCGACGTACGCGCCCCGCCCGACGTACAGCGTGTCGGTCCGGTACCGCCAGCGCAGCCGCACCTCCTTGCCGCGCCAGGCCGCGAGGTCCGCGCTCAGCCGGTGCCAGACGCGCCCCGACCAGCCGGTGACCGCGCCCGCCGGGTGCGTCTGCGGCTCCCGGCCCTCGCGTACGGTCGTGAACGGCACCGCCTGCCAGGTGGCGCCCCCGTCCGCCGAGGCTTCGAGGAAGAGCCGGTCGGACCCGGGTTCGGTGTCCCACCACAGCGAACAGCGCAGGCGGGGGCGGTCCGAGGCGAGGGGGAGGGCGGGCAGGGTGAGCGTGGCCGTGGCGGCGGAGGCCATGCCGGAGAACCAGGCGGTGCGGCCGTGGGCCGGGCGTACGGCGACGGCGCGGGCCAGGTTGTTGGCCGCGGCCACCCGCGGGGCGCTGCCGGAGCGCCAGTTGCGCACGGGGTGGACGGAGTTGCCGAGTACGACGAGGAAGGAGTCGGCCGACGGGTCGAGGACCAGGCTGGTGCCGGTGAACCCGGTGTGGCCGGCGGTCTTCGGAGTGGCCATCGCACCCATGTACCAGTGCTGGTGGAGCTCGAAGCCGAGGCCGTGCTCGTCGCCGGGGAAGGCGGTGTTGAAGTCGGTGAACATCAGCTCCACCGACTCGGGCTCCAGGATCCGCGCCCGCCCGTACGCGCCGCCGTTGAGGAGCGTACGGGCGAGGACCGCCAGGTCCCAGGCGGTGGAGAACACCCCGGCGTGTCCCGCGACACCGCCGAAGCCGTACGCGTTCTCGTCGTGCACCTCGCCCCACACCAGACCCCGGTCGAGACCGGACCAGGGCAGCCGGGCGTCCTCGGTGGCGGCGATCTTCGGCTTCCAGGAGGCGGGCGGATTGAAACGGGTGCGGTGCATCCCGAGCGGAGCGGTGATCTCGTCGTGGAGCAGGGCGTCCAGAGTGCGACCGGTGATCGCTTCGAGGACCAGCTGCAACGAGATCAGGTTCAGGTCCGAGTAGAGGTACCTGGTCCCCGGCGCACTGGCCGGCGCCTCGTTCCACAGAAGCCGCAGCTTCCCCTCCCGCGTCGGCTCCTTGTAGAGCGGAATCCACGCACGGAACCCGGACGTGTGCGTGAGCAGCTGGCGCACCGTCATGTCCTGTTTCCCCGCGCCCCCGAACTGCGGGAGGTATGCGGCGACCCTCTCCTCCAGCTCCAGCGCGCCCCGCTCGATCTGCTGCACGGCGAGCATGGAGGTGAAGAGCTTCGAGACCGACGCCAGGTCGAAGACCGTGTCCTCGGCCATCGCGATCCGCTGGTCCGCCGGGAACTCCACCGCCGTGTCGGTCTTCTCGTCGTACGCCGAGTAGCGCACCGCCGAGCCGATCGCCTGATGCAGCGCCACCGTGCCGCCCCGCCCGGCGAGCAGGACCGCGCCCGCGTACCAGGGGTGCTTGGGGGAGGGGCCGAGGTAGCGCTCCGCGTCGGTGACGAGCTGCTTCAGGGGGTCGGGGAGCAGCCCGGCGCGCTCGGGCGAACCACGCCGCAGCGTGGGCCGCCCGCCGTCCGCGCCGGCTTCCTTCGCCGCCGCCGTTGCCACCGCCCGCCCGGCGGCCGGCGGCGCGAGCACCAGGGCGCCGCCCAGCGCCATGATGCCGACGCCCAGCCTGCGCCGGCTGATCCCTCTGTCCGTCGCACCGTCGGTCACGAGCCACCCCTTGTGAAAGTAACTTCCGCCACGCGCTCAACAAGCGAAACTTTCTTGCAGGCGGAGGGTGCTGTCAACCGTCCCCGCACTCACACGATGCCCGTCACGGTCACCGTCACAGCGGCCCTGACGGGGCGTCCGCCCGCCGCGGCCGCCCCTGCGGCCGTCTCCGCGGCCGCCGCCTCGACCGCCGCACGGACCGCGCGCGTCACGTCCACCGCCCGGTGACCGCGCAGGACCGCGAGCTGTACGTCGATCCGCCACCCGCCCGAGCCCTCCGCCGCCCTGGCCCGCACGCCACCGGAGCCCCCCGGCCGCTGCCCCGTCGCGCCGCGCAGGACATCGGCGATCCCGGGACGCAGGAAGGCCACGCCCGGCACCGCGAGGGCCGCCTCGGCGGCCGCCCGCTCCAGCCGCGTCCTGCCGGCCCGCGCCGTCATCGGCCGCTCCCGTCCCGCTCGTCGAGGATGTCGATCACCCGGACGTCGATGGTCCGCACCGGCATGCCCAGTACCTCTCCGGCAGCCGCGGCGACCCGTGCGCGTACCGCGTCGCAAGCCTCCGGCAGGGTCCAGGACAGGGCCACCGCCACCTCGATCTCCACCCGCGCCGCGTGGCCCACCGGGGCGATGCGGCAACTTCCCGTGCGTACCCCGGGCAGTGCGTCGGCGGCCGCCCGCAGCGCCTTCGCCGCGGCGGCCTCGAAGACCCAGCTGTCCTCGTCCGGCCCACCGAGGGGCAGCGTGCGGCCGGGCCGCAGTTCCAGGCGCACGATGTCCATCACGCGGGCCGTCACCGCTTCGGCGTCCGGCTGGTCGGACTCCGTGTCCTGCGTGGCGCGGGCCCGGCTGACGAATTCGTCCAGTACCCGCAGTTCGTCGAGCGCGGCGGCGCAGTGCGGGCAGTCGTCCCGGTGGTCCTCCTGACCCTCCTGGCCCGCCTGGTCCTCCTCGGCGAGGCGGGCGTCCCAGACGTCGGCAAGGGAGCGTCCGCACAGCAGCAGTTCGTCGTCCGCGGGATCGGGACCGCCCGCCGGTTGTGCGTTCAGCGCCATGCGCTCATCACCTCCGTCAGGGAGCGCCGCGCCCGGAAGATCCGGCCGCGGACCGCCTGGTGGCTGATCCCGACGGCGTCCGCGATCTCCTCGTACGGCAGTCCGTGCAGTTCGCGCAGGACCCAGCAGGCCCGCTGCTCCGGCGAGAGCCGGCCCAGCGCCGCGGACAGCTCCTTGAGGGCCGCTCCGGCCTCGGCGGCGCGCGCCGGGGACCCGGTGTGCTCGGGCGCGGCCGGCTCGGGGACGGCGTCCAGGTCGGTCACCGGCCTGCGGGCGCGCAGCAGATTCAGACAGCGGTTGGTGACGATCCGGTACATCCAGGTACGGAAGGCGGCCTCGCCCCGGTACTCCGGCAGCCTGCGCCAGGCGCTGACGAAAGCGTCCTGCACGGCATCCTCCGCTTCGGTCCTGTCGCCGAGCATACGGAGGCCGAGTTGCAGGAGCGGCGGCCCGTGGCGGCGGACGAGGACCTCGAACGCCTCCTCGTCGCCCTCGCGGGCCCGCACGGCCAGCAGCGCGTCCTCGTCGGACTCCGACGGGTCCTGCGTACGCTGCGGCGGTTCATCCCCGTCCCCGGGCACTCGGCGGCTCCTCTCGTTCCTGCCTTACACCTGTGCGTCTGCTACTTGGACACGGCCGCGGTGGATGTGTCACGGCGAACGTGTCATGGCGAAGGTGTCACGCCCCCGCCGTGACGGCCCGGCGGAAAAGAGGGTTGGGATCCGCGTGACACTTCACCGGGCCCGGTGTCCAACGAAGTGACAGGGCACATGTACTGAGAACTCCGAAACTCCGAGGGGAAATCCGATGACGTCGAACACAGTGTCCGCCGGATCGCCGAACGCCTCCACCGCACGCAAGGGACCGGACGCGGGGCACACCACGACCGTGGGCGCCGGGGCGACCGGCCCCGCCGAGCCCGCCGGGACCCGCGGCAAGACGTCGATCGCCGATGTCGTGGTGGTGAAGATCGCGGGCATGGCGGCGCGCGAGATCCCGGGCGTGCACGACATGGGGGGCGGCCTGTCGCGCACCTTCGGCGCCGTACGCGACCGGGTGCCGGGCGGGCGGCCCAACGTGGGGCGCGGGGTCAAGGTCGAGGTCGGCGAGCGCCAGACGGCGATCGACATCGACCTGGTCGTCGAGTACGGCGTACCGATCATGGACGTGGCGCGGGACGTACGGGAGAACGTGATCTCCGCCGTCGAGCGGACCACGGGTCTGGAAGTCGTCGAGGTGAACATCTCCGTCGACGACGTGCACCTGCCCGACGAGTCCGACGAGGGCGGCTCGAACACCGAATCCCGCGTGGAGTGAAGGGTTTCGCGGCGATGAGCGCAGCACAGCTGGGACTGGTGGCGGGCATGGCGCTCGCCTTCGCCGCGTGGTTCGGCGGGTTCGGCGCGTTCCTGCTGGTCGGGGCGCTCGGCGGCGCGGGGTTCGCGGCCGGCCGGGCCCTCGACGGGGGCGCCGGCGGCCCGGACCTGCGGCGGTTCCTGGACGGCGTCGCAGAGCGGAGGCGCTGATGGTGCCGGCCGAGCCGGGCGGACGGGCCGCCGACCGCGGTACGACGGTGATCACCGACCGGGCGCTGCGCCGCGTCGTGTCGCGCGCCGCCGGGGAAAGCCTCGGACAGGACGGGAACGCGGAGCACGCCGCCGTCACGAGGCGCGGGAGTTCCGTCCGCGTCTCGCTGGGCATCGGTCTGCGCTATCCGGCGGACTCCACCGGACTCGGGGCGCGGGTACAGGCGCATGTGGCCTCCCGTACCGCCGAGTTGACCGGGTTCACCGTCTCGACGGCGGAGGTGGCGGTCAGCCGGCTGCGACCGGACCCCGCCCCCTTCCGGCCGGGAGCGGCACCCGCCGTCGTCGAGGGGGCCGGTGCGGCGCCTGCGGACGCGGGCCGCCGGGAGTGGTCGGCCCGGCGGCTGCCCGCCGCGCTCGCCGCCCTGGCGGGGACCGCGGCGGGCGGGGCACTGCTGTACGACATCGCGGCGACCGGGGGCCGTACGGCCGCACGCGTCCAGGACGGCGTCCTGGACCGGCTCGCGGACGCCGGGAGCGGCGGTGGCGGCAGCGTCTGGCCGGTGGTGGCAGGAGCATGCCTGGCTCTCCTCGGAGCATGGCTGGTCGTGCTCGCGCTCACCCCGGGCGCCCGCCGCCTGCCGATGGCCGTGCCCGCTTCCGGTGTACGGGCCGCCCTGGCCCGGGACAGCGCCCGCACGCTGCTGCGGGACGCGGCACTCGACGTACCCGGCGTGGCGGCGGCCCGCGTACGGCTGCGCCGCGCGCACCGCGTCCGCGCGCGCGTCACGGTGGCCTTCGGGGATCCGGACGCCGTGCGTACGGCGGTGCACGAGCGGCTGTGCGCGACGCTCCCGGCCCTGGGCACGGCACGGCCCGAACGGGTACGGGTCGGGGCCGTACGCGACCGCGACTGGCGCGCACCCGCACCCGTCGGGGAGGAAGAGCAGCCGGAAACGCACGAGGACGGGCACGGACACGAGGACGGGCACGGGCACGGGCACGATCAGGAACACGAGAGGGGGCGGCATGGAACCGGCGCGCCGCACAAGACCGTTGCGTGACGGTCTCAACCGCGCACTGCTGGCGCTCCTGGGCGCGGCGGCGCTGGCAGCGGGGACCTGGCTGGCCGTCACCGGCCCGGCCCGGGAGGTCCCCCCGTGGTGGCCGCTGCCGGGAGAAGGTCTCCGGCCTTCCGTCCCCGACTGGGGTTCGCCCGCCGTGATCGCGCTGGCCGGCGCGGTCACGGCGGCCTCGTTCGGGTGGCTCGTGGCGCAGGGACCCGGGCGCGGACCGCGTCGCCTCGCGCTTGCCCACCCGGCGCTCCACCTCCGTACGAGGACACTGGTGCGCGCCGTCCGTACCGAGGCCGAGGCGGTCCCCGGAGTGGTCAGGGCGCGTGTACGCCTCTCGGGAAGGGCCGCCCGCCCCCGGCTGGCCATGGCCGTACTGCTGGAGCCGGAAGCCCGTCCCGCGGCGGTACTGGAACGCCTCGCCGGGGAGCAGCTGCGGGCCGCCCGCACCGCCGCGGGCCGTGAACGGCTGGTGCTCAGCGTGCGGTTCCGGGTACGCGGGCACCGGACCGGCCGCGCCCGCTGACCTCCGCGGAGCCCCTTCGTGTCACCCACACAGGTGATATGACCGCGCGCCGCGTGAGGACTCGGCCGGGCAGGTGTCCGGAAGGACAGCGGTGCATGTCGGCACCGGTATGAGGGGAAGGAGAGTCCCTTGCTCGCCAGCATGACTCACTTGGTCGCGGCCCGGCTCTGCGCGTCGAGTATCGGCGTCCGGTATACCGTCACCGTCTCTCTGACATACGCGTGCGACGATCCGCTGGCCGTCCATCTGACCTTCCCGGCCGACGCGTCCCGCAACGACGCCCCGGCGACCTGGACCTTCGCCCGCGGTCTGCTGGCGGCGGGCCTGCACACGCGGGCCGGGGTGGGCGATGTGCAGGTGGGGCCGCACGACGAGCGGTGGGTCACGGTGAGCCTGACGGCGCCGGAGGGCGCGGCCGTGGTGGAACTCGACCGGCGCGGCCTCCAGCGCTTCCTCGCCCACGCGTTCGCGGCCGTACCGGCGACCGAGGAAACGCGACGCCTCGCCGTCGACGCCCTGATCGAGTCCCTGCTCGCTCCGGGCTGATCCGGGAAGCCCCGGGCCGGTCCGGGGCGTACGGGCGGGACCAGCGGGACCGGTCCTCCGCCGGGAGCAGGACGGGCAGCAGCCCGGCCTCCTCGTGGGCGAAGTGATCCTCCAGGGTGGTCGCGAGCCGCTCCGGCCCGGCCCGGGCCGAGCGCTCTCGCCGGGTCCCGTGGCGTCGGCCGCCCCGGCGAGCAGAGCTTCGAGGTCCGCCGGCGTCCCGGCGACGGCCCGGTGTCCGCGCCGGCCTCGGTCGACGGCCGGCCGGGCCGGGGAGCCCGCCGCCCGGCGCGCCGCGCTCGCCCCGCTGACCGCGGCCGGGCGCAAGAGGTCCGCCGAGGCGCCGACGGCGTACGAGAACGGCCTCGCCGGCGACTGGGACCTGACATGCTCACGGACCGTCTCGACGACCGCACGACGAGGTGCCCGCCCCGCACAGTGATCAACCGGCGCGTCGGCGGATGCCCCGCGCGCGACGGGCCCCCACCGCACCGGTGGGGGCCCGCCGCCGTGTGTTCGCCGAGGTCAGCGCTCGCGCACGCGCTCCACCCGCAGCTCCGGCGACCTGAGGATGTCCTTCTCGCAGAACCGCGACGTCACCCAGCGCCCGCCCGAGTACAGCTCGGTCTGGTCGCTGGAGTGCGGCGAGGCCGGGTTCGACGACTGCGCGTAGGCCAGCAGGGTGCGCGCCACCGGGCAGCGGCCGCCGTCCCAGCCCACCGCCTGAATGTGGCTGGAGCCGGCCGTCACCTCTGGGTAGCCGCCGCCCGCCGCGTTCCACACGGGCTCGATCTTGTTCCAGATGCCGAGCGACTCCGTACCACCGTGGATCGGGATGCGCTTGCCGCCGCGTACGACGAACTGGTGCTCGCCCAGCGGCGCGTCGAGCGCGATGCCCGCCGCCCCGAGCTCTTCCACCGCGCCCGTGAGGGCGGTGGCGAAGCCGGGTGCGGCCGTGTTGAGCGTGTGCGGCGTACGCACCGGATCGGTGGGGGAGAACGGCACCTTCCACAGCTGGGCCGCCGGCACGGACGCCACCAGCCTGCGCCAGAACCGGTCGAAGAGCAGCGCGCCCCTGCTGTCGCTGTTCACCGTCCTGTCCCACCGCCCCAGCACCTCGCACGCGTCCTCGAGGTCCGGCCGGTCCGGCCGGACCGCGGCGAGCGCCGTGCACGCCTTCACCGTGCCGGCCGCCGCCAGATCACCCGCGGGCGCCCGGTTCGCGAACTGCTGCCGCTGCAGGTCACCGACGGTCAGCCGGCCCTTCTCCGCCATGGCCGACACGTCCTCGACCGCGCCGCGCGTGCGCAGGGAACGGGGCGTCGCGACGGTGCCGAAGACCCGCTCGTAACCGGTCAGCGGCCGGTCCGCGTTGGTCAGCCAGGCGCTGTCGTTGGAGTTCTCGACGTACGGCGCGTCCTTGAGCACCGGCATCTTCGACGGGCCGAAGATCCCCGGCTGCACCGCGTCCTTGTCCGAGCCGAGCGCGCAGTCGCCGCGCGAGCCGTCCAGTACGGCGACCCCGGACACCGGGTACGTCGCCTTACCGAGCGGCGTCGAACAGCGCTGTGCGAGGTCGTCGGTGATCCGGGGCAGGACCTGCGACTGGCTGAAGAAGGAGTGCCCGGCCGAGTCCGCCGCGACGGTGTTCACCCAGGGGAGCCCCTGGACACGGCGCAGGGTCTCCTGGACGTCGCGCGTGGAGCGGGACTTCGCGAAACCGAGCGCGGTGTCGGAGCCCCGCAGATTGGCGGCGTTCGGATCGTTGAGGGCGTACGCCGTCGTCACCGACCAGGGCAGCGGCAGCGAGGCGCCGAGCGAGGTGACGACCGGCCCGTACCGGGTCCACCACTGGGTCCGCGTCACCGGAGCCCCGTCCTTGACCGGCACGGACACCGTCCGCTTCGTCATCCGCTCCCGCTCGCCGTCCACGAGGTACGCCGTCGGGTCGGCCGGATCCAGCGTCAGCTGGTGGAGGTTGAGGGTGACGCCCGTCGCGACCGTGTGGCTCCAGGCCACCTTCTCGTTGAAGCCGATGTTGACGACGGTCGTGCCCAGCAACGAGCCGCCGGAGACGTTCAGTTCGCCCGGGATGGTCTGCTGCGACTGCCAGAAGCGCCGGCCGCCCTGCCAGGGGTAGTGCGGATTGCCCAGCAGCAGCCCGCGCCCGTTCGCGGTGGTCCTCCCGCTGAACGCGACGGCGTTGGACCCCATGTCGGCGTTCTGCGGAGCGAACATCTCGCGCGCCGCACCGGCCGCCCGCTCCGGATCGACCGTGTTCACGGGCGGGGCGCCCGTGGGCCCGGCGCTCGGCGGCGCTGCCGCCGTGATGCCGTCGATGCCGCGGCCCTGGCCGCCCAGGACGGAGACCGCGAACCCGCGCCTGGCGACGTCCAGCGGTGTCACCGGGCGCACCCAGTCGGCGTCCTTGCAGGCCGGATCGGTGATGCGGTTCTGCTCCAGCCACGCGTTGTACCCGGCGGCCCAGCCGCGCATCGAGTCCTTGATCTGCCGGCTGGGGCCGGCGGGGGCGGGCGTGGCCAGCAGTTTCTCGACCGTACCCGCGTCCCGTACGCCGGCGAAGTACAGGTCGCTGGACAGGTTCTTGGTGGCGGACGACAGCGAGAAGTCGGGCGCCGCGTCCGGTCCGAAGTGACGCGAACGCTCGCCCCGCACGGTCACGAACCCGTCGGCGAGCGTGCACACCTGGTCGGCGGCCTGGGCCCAGCCGGTGCCGAAGCCGAGGTTCGCGTAGTCCTTGGCCACGATGTGCGGAATGCCGTACTCCGTGTAGCGGATGAGAGCGGACAGCTTGCCGGACGACGGATGCCGGTCGCGGGAACCGGCGTCGGCGGTCCCGGAGGTGGCGGTCCCGGAGGTGGTTCCGGCAGTGGACCCGGAGACGGCCCCGGCGGTGGCCGGCGGCAGCACGGCCGCCGCGGTGACCAGGGCTATCCCGGTGAGCGTGAGCTGTTTCAAGCGGGTACGGAAGTGCAACGTGCCTCCCAGAGCGACGGCGGAGCAAGGGGGTCGGCCGAGTGATGGTCCATGCAGGCACTTTGGTGGACCCCTGTCAACATCCCGGTCGGTATCCGGCCCTGCGGCCACTTGACCCCGCCGGCACCGCGCCCCAGGATCACGCCATGACGACAGACGTACGCGGCAGCACAGTCGACGGGATCGTGCGCCGCAGCGCGCGGCGGACCCCGGAGCGCACCGCCCTGCGGTACGCCGACCGGGCCTGGACCTACGCCGAGCTGGACGCCGCGGTGTCCACCGCCGCCGCCGAACTGGTCGCCCGCGGGCTGGAGGACGGCGACCGGGTGGCGGCCTACGGCCACAACTCGGACGTGTACCTGATCGCCTTCCTCGCCTGCGCACGCGCCGGGCTCGTCCACGTGCCGGTCAACCAGAATCTGACCGGTGACGACCTGGCGTACATCCTGGAGGACTCGGGCAGCGCGCTGGTCCTCGCCGACCCCGGCCTCGCGCACCGCGTTCCCGCGGGCGTCGCCGTACGCCCGCTGCGGGACGCCGAGGGCTCGCTGCTCGCCGCGCTGGGCACCCCACGGCCGTTCGCCCCTGACCGGGACGCCCGGGACGTCGTGCAGTTCCTCTACACCTCCGGCACCACGGCGCTCCCGAAGGGGGCGATGATGACGCACCGCGCACTCGTCCACGAGTACGTCAGCGCCATCACCGCGCTGGACCTCGAGGAGAGCGACCGGCCGGTCCACTCGCTGCCGCTCTACCACTCCGCGCAGATGCACGTGTTCCTGCTGCCGTACCTCGCGGTCGGCGCGGAGAACGTCATCATCGACGGGCCCGACGCGAAGACGGTCTTCGATCTGGTGGAGGCGGGGCGGGCGGACAGCCTCTTCGCACCGCCCACGGTCTGGATCGGTCTGTCGAACCACCCGGATTTCGCCACCCGTGACCTGGGCGGACTGCGCAAGGCGTACTACGGCGCGTCCGTCATGCCCGTACCGGTACTGGAGCGGCTGCGCGAACGGCTGCCCGGTCTGGCCTTCTACAACTGCTTCGGCCAGAGCGAGATCGGCCCGCTGGCCACCGTCCTGGGGCCGGACGAGCACGAGGGGCGGATGGACTCGTGCGGCAGGCCCGTGCTCTTCGTCGAGGCGAAGGTCGTCGACGAGAACGGCGACGAGGTCCCCGACGGGACGGCGGGCGAGGTCGTCTACCGCTCACCGCAGCTGTGCGAGGGCTACTGGCACAGGGCGGCCGAGACCAGGGAGGCGTTCCGCGACGGATGGTTCCGCTCCGGAGACCTCGCGGTGCGCGACCGCGAGGGGTACTTCACGATCGTCGACCGGGTGAAGGACGTCATCAACTCCGGTGGCGTGCTCGTCGCCTCCCGGCAGGTCGAGGACGTGCTCTACACCCACCCGGGCGTCGCGGAGGCGGCGGTCGTCGGACTGCCCGACGAGCGCTGGATCGAGGCCGTCACCGCCGTCGTCGTACCGCGCGGCGAGGTGACGGAAGCGGAACTCCTCGCACACGCCCGCGAGAAGCTCGCCCACTTCAAGGCCCCGAAACGGGTGCTGTTCGTGGACGAACTGCCGCGCAACGCCAGCGGGAAGATCCTCAAGCGCGAACTGCGCGACCGATTCGGCGCGTTCACCTCGCCCACCTCGCCTGCTTCGTCTACTTCGCCTGCTTCGTCCGCAGATCCTCGATCCGCCTGAGCTTGCCCACCGACCGCTCCAGCGTCCCGGGATCGACGATCTCGACCCCGACCGACACCCCCACGCCGTCCTTCACGGCGGCCGCGATCGACGCCGACGCGGCCGCCCGCTGCTCCCCGGTGGCCTCCGCCCGCGCCTCCGCCCGTACGGTCAGGTGGTCCATCCGGCCCTCGCGGGTCAGCCGCAGCTGGAAGTGCGGGGCGACACCGGGCGTACGCAGCACGATCTCCTCGATCTGGGTGGGGAAGAGGTTCACGCCGCGCAGGACGACCATGTCGTCGCTGCGGCCGGTGACCTTCTCCATCCGCCGGAAGCCCGGACGCGCCGTTCCCGGGAGCAGCCGCGTCAGGTCGCGCGTGCGGTAGCGGACGACCGGCATGGCCTCCTTGGTGAGCGAGGTGAAGACCAGCTCGCCCTGCTCGCCGTCCGGCAGCACCTCGCCTGTGATCGGGTCGACGACCTCCGGATAGAAGTGGTCCTCCCAGATGTGCAGGCCGTCCTTGGTCTCCACGCACTCCTGCGCCACTCCGGGGCCGATGACCTCCGACAGCCCGTATATGTCGACGGCGTCGATCGCGAACCGTTCCTCGATCTCGCGCCGCATTTCCTCGGTCCACGGTTCGGCGCCGAAGATGCCTACTTCGAGGGATGTCGTACGAGGATCCACGCCCTGGCGCTCGAACTCGTCGAGCAGCGTCAGCATGTAGGAGGGCGTCACCATGACGACCTCGGGGCGGAAGTCCTGGATCAGCTGCACCTGGCGCGCGGTCATCCCGCCCGACGCGGGGATGACGGTGCAGCCGAGCCGCTCGGCCCCGTAGTGCGCGCCGAGGCCGCCGGTGAACAGGCCGTATCCGTACGCCACATGCACCTTGTGCCCGGGGCGGCCGCCGGCCGCGCGGATCGAGCGGGCCATCATGTCGGCCCACATGTCCAGGTCGCGCTCGGTGTAGCCGACGACCGTCGGGCGGCCCGTCGTGCCGCTGGACGCGTGGATGCGGCGGATGTCCGACTCCGGAACGGCGAACATGCCGAAGGGGTAGTGGTCGCGCAGGTCGGTCTTGACCGTGAAGGGGAAGCGGGCGAGATCGGCGAGCGAACGGCAGTCCTCGGGACGGAGTCCGGCCCTGTCGAACGCCTGCCGGTAGAACGGGACGTTCTCGTACGCGTGGCGCAGTGTCGTCCGCAGGCGCCCGAGCTGCAGCGCACCGAGCTCCTCGCGGCCGAGCTGCTCCGCCGCGTCCAGCGAAACCGTCATAGGTGACCCTCCCGCACCGATCGGACAACCGATCATTCGGTTGATCTTCCGTGGGCCAGTAATCCAGGAGCCCGGTCGGACGTCAAGGGAACGCGTTGCCCGGGACGTCCGGCAGTTGTCATGATCTTGCGCAGGGGGACATTCGGCGCGTACGACGGGACCACGCTCGCCTACCGCCTCGTGGGGGAGGGGGAGCCGCTGGTCCGCCTGCCCGGCGGCGCCATGCGCGCCTCCACCTGCCTCGGCGACCTGGGCGCCCTCTCCGCGCACCGGCAGCTCGTCCTCCTCGACCTGCGCGGCACCGGCGACTCCGCGGTCCCGGCCGACCCGGCGACGTACCGCTGCGAGCGGCTCGTCGCCGATGCCGAGGCGCTGCGCGAACACCTGGGCCTGGAGCGGATGGACCTGCCGGCGCACTCGGCGGCGGGCAATCCCGCCATGCTGTACGCCGCCGCCGACCCCGGCCGTATCCGCCGCCTGGCGCTCGTCACACCGACCGCATGGACGGCGGGGGTGCCGCTGACGGGCGAAGCCCGGCTGCGCGGCGTCGACGCACCCGGTTCGGTCCGTCCGTTCCTCTACGGACGCTGGGACGCGGCCGCCCGGGCGCACGCCGCCGCGAGCCCGCTCCAGCTGAACGAGGCGGCGGCGACCTCCATCACCTCACCCGCCCTGCTGATCGCGGGCGGCCCCACCAGCCACATACCGCAGGACCGGCCGGCGCGGACGGCGGAGCTGATCCCCGGCTGCTACTGACACGGTGTCTGGCAATGCGGCGTACCGGCTGGTAATAATCATCCTGCCGAACTGCCACGACTGCCACGACCGGCACGTCTGCCGCAACTGCCACGTCTGCCCTGGAGGCCCCGGTTGACCGCGACCGACCGTTCCGCGCGTCTGCTCGTGGGTCTTCTCGCGGCGGCCGGCGCCGCCCACATCGTGGCGCCCAGGCAGTTCGACGCGATCGTGCCCCGGACGCTGCCGGGAAGCCCCCGCGCCTGGACGCACGCGAGCGGCGTCGCCGAACTCGTGCTGGCGGCGGGGATCGCACTGCCCCGCACCCGGCGGGCGAGCGCGGTCGCCGCCGCGTGCTTCTTCGCGGGCGTCTTCCCGGCCAACGTGAAGATGGCGTACGACTGGCGCCACAAGCCCGCCCCGCTCAAGGCCCTGGCCTGGGGGCGGCTCCCGCTCCAAGTCCCGCTCGTCCTGTGGGCGGCCAGGACCGGCCGGGACGCCACGCGCTGAGTCATCCCGTGCGGCGCGGCTCAGCGCCTGCGCGTGGTCCTGCGCCAGCCGAAGGGACCCGGCAGGTCCATGGAGGTGGTGCGGCGGCCCGTACTGCTGAAGGTGTGCCGGGGGCCGTTCCTGCCGCCCGTGGTGAGGGACCAGGAGTGACGGTTGATGTTCAGCCGCACCCCCGGGAGGATCCGGAAGCTCTTGCGGAATGTGATCGGCATGGCCGGCGTCCTTGGAGGAGGGGATCCGAGGCTGTACGGGTGTCCCGTCCTGCCCGCACCATGCCCCCGGCCGGTGCGTGACGCGGGGGAAAGCTCCTCGGTGGTGCGGCGATTGCCCCCCGTACCGTCCGACCGTGACGACACCGGCGGACGGACCCCCGCACGATGCGGTACGCCGCCTCGCCGCGCACGAGGATCCCCGACGGAGGTACCGGGGACCGGTGCTCCTGGCCGAGCGGCCGGAGACGGACCCACCACCGGCGAAGCGGACTTGGCGCGGTTCGCGGAGGCGCTGCCCGCGTCCGTGGCGGAGCCACCGGAGGCGGCGCTCGTTCCGGCGGGGCTGTACGAGCGCCCGCGGCCGCACCTCGGCGGGCGGCGCCCGCCGTCGTGGCGTACGGCCGAACTGCCGACAGGGGTAAGACCGCCTGGCTGCGCGCCGAAGGCCGTGACGACCTGAGGACGGACTCCGCCGTCGTCGACGGCCCGTTGCGGGGCCCGGACGCCGGGCCCCGGGACACCGCCGTGTCGGACGGGCCGCGCGAGCGCGCGCGAGCCGCGCGGCCGGCGCTCCACGCCCTCCGTCCCGGAAGGAACTGCCGGCCCTGGCCCGGACCGGCGACCCGGGGCGGACGCGCCGGGCTCTCACCCGTCTGGCCGAGGAGCACCGGGGACCGGGCACGGGACCGGACACGCACCCGCACCCGGACTCGGATCTGAAGGCCCTGGTCGGTGAGTTGCTGAAACACCCCAGGTCCAAGGTCCGCCTCCACGCCCGCCGGACCTCGCGGACGAGGCCCGGCGGCAGACCTGCCTCCACCACACAGCGGTCCTGCTGGACGACCCCCGGCCCGACGTGGCGCGTATGGCGATCCGGACGCTCTGCCACGCGGCGTGGGAACCCGCACGGCGGGGGAACCCGTGATCCCCGCCGTGGTGGACACGCTCCAGCGCCCGCACCCCGTCGTGGGCAAGTCGGCACGCGAGGGGCTGGTCCGTACGCGAGGGGCTGGTCCGTATGAGCACGTCGGCGGTCCCCGCCCTGCGGTACGCCGCCGGCCACGCCCGCCCCGGCAACCGGTCCCTCGGCACGGACTGGCGCGAACAGATCACGGCCGCGCCCGCCGACGGCGAGCAGGAGCGTTCAGTCCGCCGCCCGCACCGGACCCGAGGCGAGGACGGTGGCGACCGTGTCCGCCTCGGTGGCCGGCTTGTCCTCGCGGTGGCGCACCACACGCGCGAAACGCAGCGTCACCCCTTCCGGATAGCGCGTGGACCGCTGGAGCCCGTCGTAGGCGACCTCGACGACGAGCTCCGGACGTACGGTCACCACATGACCGCTGTCGTCGGTCGCCAGCTCCCGCAGCCGCTCCGTCTGCCAGTCCAGCATCGCGTCGGTGAGCCCCTTGAACGTCTTGCCGAGCATCGCGAAGGTACCGTCGGGCCGCCGTGCCCCGAGATGCAGGTTCGAGAGCTTGCCGGTCCTGCGGCCGTGCCCCCACTCGGCGGCCAGGACCACCAGGTCGAGCGTGTGCACGGGCTTCACCTTGAGCCACGAAGCGCCGCGCCGCCCCGCCTGGTAGGGCGAGTCCAGCGCCTTGAGCACCACCCCTTCGTGACCGCGCCCCAGCGTCCGCGCCAGGAAGTCCTCGGCCCGCGGCGCGTCGTCGGGACCGGTCACCACCGTCCGGCGTACCCGCATCGGCTCGGGCACCAGGCGCGCCAGCCGCTCGTACCTGTCGCGGTAGGACAGGTCCAGGAGGGCCTCGCCGTCGAGCGCCAGTACGTCGAAGAAGACCGGCGACAGGGGCAGCGCCTCACGGGCCGCCGCCACGTCGAGGCGGGAGCCGACGCGACCCGCGATGTCCTGGAAGGGGCGCGGCCCGCCCTCCGCGTCGAACGCGATGACCTCGCCGTCGAGGATGAACCGGTCACCGGCCAACCCGGCGGCGGCCGAGGTCAGTTCCGGTACGCGGTCCGTGATGTCGTCCAGGGTGCGGGTGAAGACGCGCACCCACGCCCCGTCACGGTGCACCTGAACCCGGACGCCGTCCAGCTTCTCCTCCACGGCGCACGGCCCGAGCCTGTCGACCGCCGCGCCGACGTCCTGCCCGGGGTGCGCCAGCATCGGCGGCACGGCGCGGCCCACCCGGAGGCTGAACTCCGCGAGCGCCGCGGGCCCCCGGGCCAGCAGCGCCCGGCCGACCTCGACCAGCGAACCGCCCAGCATCACCGCCCGGCGCACGTCGGCGGCGGGCGCCGAAGCCGCCGCGGCCAGCCCCTCCGCCGCCAGCGCGTCCAGAGCCCCCTGCCGCACCTCACCCGTGAGCAGCCCGATCAGGAACCGCTGCTCCTCGTCCGTCGCCGCCGCCATCAGCTCCCGCACCAGCCGCCCCCGCCGCGCCTGCGCGCCGGGCCCCGAGACCCCCGCGAACCCCGTCAGCGCCGAGTCCACCCCACCCACGGTCAGCGTGGGCTCGGCGGCGGGAGCGACGGGCTCGCGCAGCAGGCTCCAGCCGATCCCGATACGTCCCTGGGGGAGACGGCCCGCCAGGTAGGGGATCACGATCGGTACGTCGTCGGGCCCCGCGCTCCGGAAGAGCTCCGCCAGCAGCGCGGTCTTGCGCGAGCGCGCCGACGTCGAGGCGATCTCCCGCGAGACCCGGGCGAGTGTGACCAGCAGCATGCCCTCCATCCTGCAACGGCGCGCGCCGTTGCACAGCTCTAAGGTCGGGTTGTGGCCCTCTTCCGTATCGAACACCGAACGCCGCTGCCGGCCCACGAGGCGTGGCGGCGCCTGACCGTGTGGGAACACCACGCCGCTCAGGTCCCGCTCACCCGCATCACCGTCACCACCGCGCCGCCGACCAGCGAGGGGACGGTGCTCGTGGCCCGTACGGCCCTGGGACGCCTGGGCTTCGACGATCCGATGGAGGTCATGGTCTGGGATCCGCCGGTGCGGGACGGCGCCGGCCACTGCCGGCTGGAGAAGCGGGGCAGGGTGGTCCTGGGGTGGGCCGAGATCGACGTACGCCCCGCCCGGGACGGGGCCGTGGTGGTCTGGACGGAGGAGCTGCGGCTGCGCGGGTTTCCCCGGGCGCTCGACGCGGTGATCGTACGGGTGGGACGGATGGTCTTCGGCCGGGCGGTGAAGGGCCTGCTCGGGGCGTAGGGGCTGGGCGGGTGGAGGCCCCGAGGCGCACGTACGGCACGAGCGGCACCCGGCACACCTGGCCGGCCCCCGACACCCGCCGCCCGACACCCGTCGCCGACACCCGCCGCCCGGCCCCCGACACTCGCCGCCCGGGCCGCCGACACCCGCCGCCCGACACCCGCCGCCCGGGCCCCGCCGCCCGGGCCGCCGACACCCGTCGCCGACGCCCGACGCCCACGGTCCGCGCACTCCCGTCGCGGCCTGTCCGTCGCCGGGGACGATCGCTAGGCTGACCGGCGGACGACGAACCGGGAGGAGCAGGGACGTGGCCGAGAGCATCACCGCGCAGCGGCGTGCGGACTGGGGCAAGCCGGAGCTGGACCTGAGCCGAGCGGACTGGCAGCCGGGCGGTCAGGGGGCCGGCGACGTTCAGATCGCGTTCGTCGAGGGATTCATCGCGATGCGCAACGCCGCCAGGCCCGGCAGCCCGTCACTGATCTTCGACCCGGCCGAATGGCGCGCCTTCGTGCGGAACGCGCGGGACGGCGCCTTCGATCTGACCTGAGGGCCCGCGACCACGCTCCGCCCCTCGCCGTACGGGCTGGATTCCAGCCCGTACGGTGGCCCCCCGGATCCGCCGGCCGCGCGCCCCGAGCGGCCGGGAGCGAGCCGCGCACCGGTCCGCCCCGGCGCCGGAAGCCCGCCCGGGCCACGTACCATGGCGGCATGTCCTTCCTCCGCCGCCGCCCCTCCGCCACGCCCGAGGGCCCGGAATTCGACGTCCTGGCCATGGACCCGGGCGACTGGCCGGGCAACCTCGGAGCGGGCCTGCTGCCCGCCCCCGACGGCAGCTGCCAGGGTGTCTTCCTGCGCTACGACCTGTTCGGCGGCCGCGGCCCCGCGATGATCATCGGCAATCTGCCGGAGGGCTCCCCGGCCAGGGAGCTCGCCGAAGGGCAGGTGCCCTTCGAGGTGGCGCAGCTGCTCGCGGCGCTCGAGAACGACGAGCCCGTCGAGGTGGTCGGCAGCGAGGACATGCCGGTGATGCAGGGCGACAACCTGCTGATCGTGCGTCGCATCAAGCTCTCCGAAAGCCGCATCTCCTGCGTACAGTTCGACCGCAGCGACCGTGTGCTCGTCACCATCGCCAGCTGGGACCGGCCGATCACCGACGACCTGTACGCGCTGCTGAAGCCCCTGCCCCCGGAGCTTTTCCAGCAGGGTTGAGTTCCGTGCGAGGCGAGGAGCGGTGGTGGGAGACGTGGCAGTCGGCGTACCGGAAACACGGCATCCGAAGGTGAAGAAGCAGCGCCCCTTCTGGAGGGAGTTCCCGCTCCTCGTGGTGATCGCGCTGCTGCTGGCCCTGTTCGTCAAGACGTTCCTGGTGCAGGCGTTCTCCATCCCCTCGGAGTCCATGCAGAACACGCTCCAGAAGGGCGACCGGGTACTCGTCGACAAGCTGACCCCGTGGTTCGGCTCCGAGCCCGAGCGCGGTGAGGTCGTCGTCTTCCACGACCCGGGCGACTGGCTGAAGAACGAGCCGACGCCCCGGCCCGGCGCGGTGCAAAAGGCGCTCGGCTTTGTCGGACTCATGCCGTCCGCCGAGGAGAAGGACTTGATCAAGCGGGTCGTCGGGGTCGGCGGTGACACGGTGGAGTGCGAGGGCGCGGGCCCGCTGAAGGTCAACGGCAAGGCGCTCGACGAGCCGTACGTCTTCCCCGGGAACACGGCCTGCAGCACGGACCCGGACGGGCAGTTCAAGGTCACCGTACCCACCGGCCACCTCTGGGTGATGGGTGACCACCGGCAGGCGTCCGGAGACTCCCGCTACCACCAGCACCAGCCCGGCGCCGGCATGGTGCCCGTGGACGACGTGGTGGGACGCGCGGTGGTGGTCGCCTGGCCGGTCGGCCGGCTGGACAACCTGCCGGTACCCGCCACCTTCGACCGCGCGGGCACCGACGCGCGGCGCTGACCGCTTCCGCCGCCTCTCCCGCCCCGCCCCCGGTGAACAGGCCGTATGCGGCGGCCCGTTCACCGACGGCGGGCGGTGTGCGGGCGGTGTTATGCGTGCGCCGCGGCCGGCCGGCCCAGCAGAGCGGTGACCCGGGCGGCCGAAGTGCCCGGCCCGGTGGGGCCGCTCAGGTGCCACGGCGCGCCGCCGGCCCCGCTGCGCAGGTCCTCGTCGCGGTAGCGGACGCACCCGCGGTGCCAGTTCAGGATCCCGGCCATCCAGTCCTGGAGCTCACGCACATAGCCGTCGAGGATCTCCCGGGCTTCGGCGCCCAGCCCGAAGTCGTCGTACAGGACGGGCAGTTCGACCTTGATGACGTGCTGGAACTGCCTCATCCGCCCCTTCATCAGCTCGTGCACCATCTCGACCCCGGTCGGATAGCCGACGCCGAAGAAGTTCTGCACGACCAGGACGGCGTTGTGCACCTCGCCCTCGTACTCGATCTCCTTCTGGTACGAGAAGAGGTCGTTGAGCAGGGTGGCGTAGTCGACGGCCGAGTTCTCCAGCGACCGGATGGAGCCGCTCTGGTAGATCTCGTCCGGAACGCGGTCCCCGTGCGACAGCCGGCACAGCCGCATCGTCATGTCGGCGCCGAAGGTGAACCGCCGCATCTCGACGTAGTCCACCGGGTCGGGAACACGGTGCAGCGCCTGGTTCGCCAGCTCCCACTCCCAGCTCGCGATCATGTCGGCGACCGACTTGCGGAACGTACGCCGCGAAGCGTCGTTCATCGGCCCCGCCGTCCGCTGCCAGAGGTCGGCCAGCCCCCGCTCCATCGCGTCCACCGGCTCGGGCGTGGCCTCCCCGGCCAGGGGCATGAAGAGCCGCAGCCGCTCATTGGCCGCGTGCGCGCCGGCCAGGTCGCGGGTGCGGCCGTAGATGACGGGGTAGAGGTCGTCGCCGTACGTCCCCCAGGTCAGCCAGTTCGACGACAGGTCCAGCTCCTGCGGCGTCGCGTCGGGTTGCAGACCCGCCGAGCAGAGCGGCAGATCGATGTTCCGCAGCCGGCGCTCGTCCCACACGTGCGACGCCGGCTGCCCCGGCCGCGGCCCCAGCATCCCCATCCGCCGCGCCCACGCGATGTTCCGCTCCCGGGCGCCCGCCAGATGCGGGCTGAGCTGGAGTGCGTACGGGAAGTCCAGATCGGGCACGATGGACGGACCGACGTGCTGGTACGGCACATGGCTGTGGGTGCGCAGACGCGCCGCTTCGGCCCTCGGCGTGAAGTGGATCGTGGCCGCGGCCATGCCCCAGCCGCTCTCGGCGGGCCCGGCCGCCGCCCCGCCGCCGTTCATGTACCGGCTGGAGCGCATGTGCCACTCGTGTCCGCCCGACTGCCAGTCCTGCAAGCCCTTGGCGTACGCCAGTACGGCGGCTGTCTCGTCCGGGCGCAGCCCCTTCTCGGCGCACAGCGGCCCGAGTTCGGTGAGCGCCGTGTTCTCGAACTGCTGGAGCCGGGACGTCAGCAGATCGTTCACCGCCTCCGCAGCCTCCTGCGTCGTACAGCCCAGGAAATTCTCCAGGACCAGTACGCCGTTGCTGTTCTCGTGCTCCTCCTCGACCTCACGCTGGTACGAGAAGAGGTCGTTGCGCAGGTGCACCGCGTCCGAGAACGCGTCGCGCAGCACCGCGAGCGGCCGGGAGCGCGCCACCGACGCCGGGACCTCGGCGTTCGCCGCGAACTCGACGATGCCCGCCGACCAGGGCGCGCCGCCGACCTTCCGGCGCATCTCGATGTACTCGACGGGGTTGGCAATCCGTCCCTCGTCCATGTTGGACAGTTCCCACAGGGACTCGTTGAGCAGGTTCCTGGTCGACTCGGCGAACCGTTCCCGCCACGCGCCGGTCATGCTCGGCACGGTCCGCGTCCACAGGTCCGCCAGCCCCGCCTCGACCGGGTTCTCCGGCTCCGGCATACCGTCCGCCAGGTCCATCGGCATGAACGCCGGCAGCCGGTCCAGGTACCGCTTCCCGCCCTCCCGGTCCAGGGACCGCTTGAAGGTCTCCAGGAAGTGGTCGTCGAAGAAGAAGACCCACACGTACCAGTCGGTGACCAGCGCCAGCACGTCGGAGGAGCAGTCGGGATGGGTGTACGCGCAGAGCAGTGCGTAGTCGTGCGCCTCGAGGTCGCGCTCCTCCCAGATGCCCGAGCCCTCCAGCATCTCCATCCGGCGAGCCCACTCCCGCGTGTGCCGACGGGCTTCCTCGACGTGGGGGTTGAGCCGCGCCGGATACGGAACGTAGAAGTCCGGCAGTGTGAAGGGCTGTTGTGCCATGTACGGGTCCGGCCTTTCCAGGACGTCCGCGCGTCCACCGTCGCACGGACCGGTCAATTCCGCCCAGCCCTACCCGTCGCCCGTACGGCCCACTCCCCGCGCCGATTAGTCATACGAAAGGGCGCCATCGCCGACTGCGGCCGATGGCGCCCCGTCGTCTTCCGCGACCCGCTACGGCCGGAGTACGCGCACGTCGGAGGCTTTCACATAGGCGACCCGGTGGCCGAACTGGATCTCGTAGTACGCCTCCTTGCCACGGATCACCCGGTGTCCGGCGGTATCGAACGCCGGAGCGAAGAAGTACTCGCCCGGGGCACGGCCGCCGACCACATAACGCTGTCCGGCGAGCAGCTTGTACGGCAGTGGTGAAACGGCCTGCACCGGCACGGACGTTCCGGCGTACGCCGCCGCCTCCGGGTAGGCCCGCCCGTACACCGGTACTTCGGCGGCCCCGTCCTCCGGCGTCAGCAGCAGGCCGCGCGCGTTCACCGCGGTCGGCTGGGTGCGCGGATTGTGGAACCACGCCTTCTGCCCCAGGTACCAGATCGCGGTCCACTCGCCCCTGCGCTCCGCGACGGCGTACTGCTGCCCCGTCGAGGCACGCGCGCCGGTGTCGTTGACGCCGTTCGTCGAGTCCTGGCCACCGGGGCGCAGACCGACGTCCTTCACCAGCGGTGCGTCCTGGGCGGGCGCGGTGTGCAGCCGGACGGCGCCCGAGCCGTGCGGGGCGCACGGCTGCCCGGCCTTCACGCAGCCCGTGTAGAGGGGCTGGTGCTTCGCGTACCGGGGCCGGACGGTGACGACACCGCTGCCGGGGCCCGCCGACGGGGTGAAGGGCTTGCCGAGCAGCTCGAAGTAGTGCGCCCAGTCCCAGTACGGGCCCGGGTCGGTGTGCATCCCGCGGATGGTGGCGGTGGTCGTTCCCGGGACGTTGTCGTGGCCCAGGACGTGCTGCCGGTCGAGCGGGATGCCGTACCGCTTCGCCAGGTACTTCACCAGCCGCGCCGACGTGCGGTACATCGCCTCCGTGTACCAGGCGTCCGGCGAGGTCAGGAACCCCTCGTGCTCCAGGCCCACGGACTTGGAGTTGATGTACCAGTTGCCCGCGTGCCAGGCCACGTCCTTGAGCGGCACGTGCTGGGCGATGTGCCCGTCCGACGAGCGCAGCGAGTACTGCCAGGACACGTACTCCGGGTTCTGGACCAGCTTCAGCGTCGTGTCCCAGGTGGCCTCGGTGTCGTGGACGACGATGTAGTCGATGCCCTGGCCCGCGGGGCGGTCGCCCTTGTCGTGGTTGCCGTAGTCGCCGTCCCCGAACTCCTTGTACGGGGCCGGGATCCACTCGCACGCCACCGTCTTCGGACACTCGGTGCGTCCCGTGCCGGCGGTCCGCAGCCCGAGGCCCGCGGCCCGCGTACGGTGGGGCACGAGCCCGGGGGAGCCGGGCAGCGAGACCTGCTGGCCGCTGTCGGTCGTACGCCGCTCACCCGTCCGGATCACGTCGTACACGTCATCGGCGTACGTCGTCGCGGTCGCGGTGTCGTCGGCTCCGGAGAAGCGGGCGACCGCGCCGTACCAGTCGGCCGGGTCGGCGCTGAGCGGCTGCCCGAGCTGCTTCTGTGCGGCGGCCAGGAGCGCCGCCCCGCCCCGGACGTTCGCCGAGGGGCTCTGCCGCAGCTCCGCGGCCGGCAGCCCGGTCAGCGCGGCGGCCCGCTCCAGGGTCTTCAGCCGGGCCGGGAGTCCGGACACCTCCGGCACCCCGGCCTCACCGCCGGTCCGCGCGGGGCGGGCGTCGTCACCGCGCGGGTCCTCCCCGGAGTCCGTGTGGTGCGGTGCCTCTTCGAGCGCGGCCCCGGCGTCGGTGAGGTGCATCGGGCCGTAGCCGCCGGTCACGCTCGGCGCGCCGCCGTGCGCGTCCCAGCGGGACTGCAGATACGCCACCCCGAGCAGCACGCTCTGCGGCACCCGGTACTGCGCGGCGGCCGCCGCGAAGTCGCGCTGCAGCGCAGCGGACGCGGGCTGGGCGGACCACGCGGACCGTGCGGGCTGCTCCGCGGTGGCGGAAGGCCCGGCCGAGAGCAGTGGCAGCACCAGCGCGGCGGACACCACGAAACCCCCCGCCTGCCAGGCACGTCTGCGCGCGTTCGTGGATCGTGGCGTGACGGATCCTTGCAATGCAGCCTCCAGGGACGGGTGGTACACGAAGGGCCTGCGGGCCGGGACGCGATGACAAGGGGTATCGGCTCCCGGACGATCCGTCAATGAGGCTCGGCCGCGGGGACTTCGCACGTCAGCGCGGGTGTGACGGAGCGTTTCGCCACGGCGGTACGCGGGCCTGCGACGCGTCAGTGGTGTGAACCAATGGCTGCCCCGGGGAGCGGAGTTGCCGTCGGATCAGTTCGGGCCGCGATCGGCGCGCAGTGACTTCAGGGCGAGCAGCAGTACGCCGATGTCATCGAGATACACCGGGTCGGGCATCAGATCCGTCGGCAGGACGAGGTAGGCGACAGCGGCCCAGAAGGCCCAGGGGCGCCCCTCCGGCAGCCCCGCCCGCCGCAGGCTCCGGCGGGCGCGCACCAGCCGTACGAGCACGGCGACCGCCACGGCGAGCGTCGCCACCGCCAGCGCCACGGCGACGACGAGCAGCGTCCATGCCTCTGTGCTCATGGGACCTCCCGGACGGCTCGCGCTCGCACGCGCTCTCCCCTCGTCTGCCCGGCCGCAGGGAGGTTCAGTCGCCGGACGTCACCCGCTCAGCCGCCGGCGCCGGCCCCGGCGGCGTACCGTCGCCGAACGGGCGGCCGCCCAGCTCCGCGCGGTGATGCGGTGTCACCCAGCCGGAGAGACCGGGCCCCAGTGGCACGATTCCGGTCGGATTGATGCCGGTGTGCACCTGGTAGTAATGGCGCTTGATGTGGTCGAAGTCGACGGTGTCCCCGAAGCCGGGCGTCTGGTAGAGATCACGCGCGTACGCCCACAGCACGGGATGCTCGGTCAGCTTCCACTGGTTGCACTTGAAGTGGCCGTGGTAGACCGCGTCGAAGCGCACCAGCGTGGTGAAGAGCCGGATGTCCGCCTCCGTGATGGTGTCCCCGACCAGATAGCGGTGGTCCGCGAGCCGCCGCGCCACCAGGTCCAGCCGCCGGAACACACCCCGGCACGCGTCCTCGTACTCACTCTGCCGGGTCGCGAAGCCCGCCCGGTACACCCCGTTGTTGACGTCGCGGTAGACGCCTTCCATCACCTCGTCGATCTCCGCGCGCAGCGCCTCCGGATACAGATCGGGTGCGCCGGACCGGTGCAGCGCCTTCCACTCGGTGGCGAAGTCCAGTGTGATCCGCTGGTAGTCGTTGGTGACCAGCTTGCCGCTGGGCACGTCCACGATCGCCGGGACGCTCACTCCGTCGGGGTAGCCCGGCTCCCGCGCCTCGTAGGCCTCGCTGAGGTACCGGATGCCGAGTACCGGGTCGCGGCCCCCGGGGTCGAGGGTGAACCGCCAGCTGCGATCGTCCTGGACCGGATCCGCGACGGCGAGGGACACGGCACCCTCCAGGCCGAGCAGCCGTCGTGAGACCAGCGCGCGGCTCGCCCACGGACAGGCGCGGCTCACCACGAGCCGGTAGCGGCCGGCCTCGACGGGCCAGCCGTCCTTGCCGCCGGCCGTGACGCGGTCCGCGAAGTGGCTCTTCGCCCGCTTGAAGGACTTCTTCCCGTACGCGGCGTTGCCGTCCGTGTCGTCGTGGGTGCGGCTCATCGTGACTTCCCTTCCCGGCGGGGGCCGGTGCCGGACGGCGTTCTGCTCGTACCGACGGAGAGCCTTCCCCGTCGTCGCCCCCGAGACCGCACCGTCCGGCGCGCAGGCGGGTGAACCGCTTCTGCCGCCGGCACCTGAGGTTGCAGGAGGCGCCCTCCTGAAACCTCAGGGGCCGCCCGTGCCGGCGCCCGGTCCGCCTCCGCGGGTGACAGCGCGTGCCCGATCGCGAGGACCCCGGCGCCGGCCGCCGCCGCGTTCTCGCCTGTACGGCTCGACTCGATCCGCAGCACGTGCGTCGCCGACGGACGCGACCGCCGGTACACCGCCTCCCGTACGCCCGCGAGCAGCTGGCCGTGCTCGGCGGCCGGCGCCCCGCCGAGCACCACCGGGTCCTCCCGCGCGGCGAGCGTCGCCCGGCCGATGTCCATCAGCGCCACTCGGCGGTGCGAAGCCCCGAGGTCCACCCCGGTACCGGACACCGGTGGCCGGGACACCTGTCGGTCCACCCCGGCCGTCCCGGTCGAGGCCCTCGCGGGCACCCGCAAGCTCTGTCCCGTCTCCACGTCACCGCAGAACAACTCGTTCGACGTGGACACCGTCGGGTTCCGGAGTCCCTGGGCTCCACGGCACATGACAGAGCACCGGCCCACCCGGATGATCGTCACCGGGTGGGCCGGTGCTTCCCCCTCCCCCTCAGCGGGTGCCGACGGCCGCGCGCACGGCCCGCCGGGCCATCGCGCAGTCGTCGTGCAGCCGCCGCAGCAGCAACCGCTGCTCCTCACCGGTCGACATCCCGCCCGCCGGGGCCTGCCCCGTCGCCCCGGTCACCGCAGGCGCCTCCCGCATGGTGCGCTGGACAGCGGTCTCGTACGTACGGATCTCCCGCGTCAGTACGAGCATCAGGTTCACCAGGAACGCGTCCCGCGCCGCGGTGCCCGACGCCTGCGCCAGCTTGCTGATTTCACGTCGCGCCGCAGGAGCGTCGCCCAGCACCGCCCACAGCGTCGCCAGGTCGTACCCCGGCAGGTACCAGCCCGCGTGCTCCCAGTCGACCAGGACGGGCCCGGCCGGTGACAGCAGGATGTTGGAGAGCAGCGCGTCACCGTGACAGAACTGCCGCCTGCTCTGCCGCCCCCCGGTCGCCTGGGCGAAGCCGTGCAGAAGCTTCTGCAGATCGTCGAGGTCCCGGTCGGTGAGCAGACCCAGCGCGTGGTACCGGGAGATCCGCGAGGAGTAGTCGAGCGGCGTCTCGAAGACGTCGGCCGGCGGCTGCCAGTCGTTGACCCGCTTGACCGCGCCGAGGACGGCCCGCAGATCGGCGCGCGGCGGTGCCTCGGTCGGATGCCGGGTGAGAGCGGCGACCCGGCCCGGCATCCGCTCGATCACCAGGGCGCAGTGGTCGGGGTCCGCCGCGATCAGCCGCGGCGCCCGCACCGGTGGACGGTGCCGGACGAAGGTGCGATAAGAAGCTATTTCGTGACGGAACCTCTCCGTCCAGGCGGGGGAGTGGTCCAGTAAACACTTCGCGACCGCGGTGGTGCGGCCCGTGGTGCCGACGAGGAGTACGGACCGCCCGCTGCGGCGCAGTACCTGCACCGGGTTGAACTCCGGGCAGATCCGGTGCACCGAGGTGATGGCCATCCTCAGTTGCGCTCCCTGGGGGCCGGACAGGTCGAGTCTCCCGCTGGGCGGCGGGGAGCCCAGCCCTGCCGCTCGCCGGGTCCGGCCGGCGCCCAGCGGCGCTGCGCCGGCGTGATGGGGGTCGAGATACGGTCCGCTGCCCGTCGCCACGGGACGGTACGGCCGAGGCGGGGCGGACACGGAGGACGATGCTGTGTACATGGGCGATACAGATCCCTTCGCGCGCCGACGAGTTACGTGCGCCGCCCGTCCCGGCAACCGGTCAACACCCTGGGGAATGCCGCTCGGTTGCCGGAGCGGGGTGGCGCTTTCTTACCTGACACCCGCCTGCGGGTGGCACACCATGTGGCGGACCCTGGCGAACCCTGGCGAATATTCCCACCGCATCTGACACGGGGTTACTGTCGAATCAGCCGAGACCCTGGGGGCTTGATGTGACCGGAGAACCCAACACCCGCCTGGCAGACCTGTTCGGCCTCGCCGGCTGGTCCAAGGGCGAACTCGCGAGACTGGTGAACCGGCAGGCGGCGGCCATGGGCCATGCGCAGCTGGCGACCGACACCTCGCGCGTACGACGCTGGATCGACATGGGGGAAGCCCCACGTGATCCCGTGCCCAAAGTGCTGGCAGCTCTGTTCACCGAGCGACTCGGCCGTGTCGTGACCATCGAGGACCTCGGGTTCGACCGGCACGGGCGCACGGGAAAACGGCGGGACGTCAGGAGCGCAGAGAATCCCGACGGCCTTCCGTGGGCGCCCGAACGGACGGCGGCGGTCCTCACCGAATTCACGGGAATGGACCTCATGCTCAACCGACGCGGCTTGGTGGGCGCGGGCGCCGCGCTCGCCGCAGGCTCCGCACTCAGCAGCGCCATGCACGACTGGCTCCACACCGACCCCGCTCCGACGGACGGCGCTCCACGCGCCGACGATTCCCTGCACGCCGACCCCGCCGGGTACGACCGCTACGAGGCCGCCCCCATCGGGTCGCAGGAGATCGAAGAACTCGAGCGTTCCGTCGAAGTGTTCCGTGCCTGGGACGCCGCCCGCGGCGGCGGCCTCCAGCGCAAGGCGGTGGTGGGCCAGCTCAACGAAGTGGGCGGCATGCTCGCCTACCATCACCCCGACCACCTCCAGCGCCGGCTGTGGGGCGTCGCCGCCAACCTGGCGGTCCTCGCCGGCTGGATGTCGCACGACGTCGGCCTCGAACCCACCGCCCAGAAGTACTTCGTCATCGCCGCCCATGCGGCCCGCGAGGGCGGCGACCGCCCCCGCGCGGGCGAGGCCCTCTCCCGGGCCGCCCGCCAGATGGTGCACCTCGGAAAGCCCGACGACGCCCTGGACCTGATGAAGCTGGCCAAGTCCGGATCCGGCGGCGAGATGCTGCCCCGTACCCGCGCCATGCTGCACACCATCGAGGCATGGGCACAGGCGTCCCTGGGCCGCGGTCAGGCCATGCGGCGCACTTTGGGGGAGGCGGAGGAACTGTTCGTGTCGGACAAGGGAGATGTCCCGCCGCCGAGCTGGATGCAGATGTTCGACGAGGCCGACCTGCACGGGATGCAGGCGCTGGCCTTCCGTACGCTCGCGGAGCACGAGCCCGCGGCGGCGGTCGCGGCGCAGCGCCACGCCAAGCAGGCGCTCGATCTCCGGGCGGGCGGCAGGCAGCGGTCGAAGATCTTCGACTACCTCTCCCTGGCCTCCGCGTGCTTCATCGCGGACGACCCGGAACAGGCCGACCGGTACGCACGCCTCGCGCTGATGTCGATGGGGGAGACCTCCTCGCACCGCACCTGGGACCGGCTGCGGCAGATGTACCGGCTCACCGGCCAGTACGCGGACTACCCGAAGATCGAAGATCTGCGCGAGGAGATTCAGCTGGTACTGCCCGCCAAGAAGACGAACAGGAGCACCAGCGTCTAGAACCGGCGTCCCGCAACCACTCCGTTCTACGCCGCGACCCGGGCGATCAGCACGCACGCGTCGTTCTCACGCTCCGCCTCGCCGAACTCCGCCACGACCAGCCGCACGCACTCCTGCGCGCTACGGGCCTCGGTGAAGCGCGGCGCGAGGTCCAGCAGCCTGGACGGACCGGCACCGTCGGTGGGGCTGCGGCGCGAGATGCCGTCGGTGTGCAGAACCAGCAGGTCGCCGGGGCGCAGCTGAACCTCGACCTGTTCGTACGCGGCGCCGGACGTCGCTCCGAGCAGCACCCCTTCAGGCGGCGTCAACGGGCGCCCCGTCCCGTCGCGGAACAGCAGCGGGGCGGGGTGGCCCGCCTGCGCCCAGGTCAGAAGCCGGGTGACCGGGTCGTAGCGGCAGCACATCACGCTGCCCAGCGCGGGCTGGGTCGAGGCTTCCAGCAGCTGGTTGAGGTGTCCCATCAGAGCACCGGGCTCGATGCCGGCCACGGCCATCCCGCGCACCGCTCCGAGCAGCATGGCCATCCCGGAGGTGGCGGCCACCCCGTGGCCGGCCAGGTCGCCCACGGTCAGCAGTGTCTGCCCGCCGGGCAGCTCCAGCGCGTCGTGCCAGTTCCCGCCGATCAGTGCGCTCGACGCGGACGGCAGGTAATGGGCGGCGAGGTCGAGCGCGGCGGGACCGCCGTGCGGGAGCCGCAGGGGGCCGCGCCACGGCGGCAGTACGGTCTGCTGCAGCTCGACCGCGATCCGGTGCTCGGTCTGCGCGATGTGCTGTTGGCGCCGCAGTGAGTCACGGGTTTCGCTCACCGCGCGCCGGCTGCGGCGCACCTCGCTGACGTCCCGCAGCACGGCCCACATCGAGGCGGTGCAGCCGTCGGCGTCGAGCACCGGCTCACCCATCATGTGCAGGGTCCGTACGGTGCGGTCGGCGCGCACGATACGGAACTCGCCGTCGATCGGCTTCCCGTCGACCAGGCAGTCCGTCACCATCGAGGCGAGGAACCCCTGGTCCTCGGGGAGGAGCACGGACGGCAGTTCGTCCAGCGACAGCGGGCCGTCCCCGGGCGTACGGCCGAAGATCTCGTACAGCTCGTCGGACCAGTCCACCTCGTCGGTGAGGAGGTTCCACTCCGCGCTGCCGGCCCGGCTGAGTAACGACGTGCCCGGCGCGACGGGGGGAACGTCGGCGGGCACCTCCTCGGGCTCGGGGGGCAGACCGGCCTTGAGCTGCCCCAAGTGGGCGCCCAGGTCGTCGAGTTGGTGAACCGCCAGATCGCACAGGGCCCGCTGCCAGCGCCCGTGCGGATCCTCGTCCTCCACCACGACCGCGTCCCGGCGCACCGCGGCCACGTCGCCGCGCAGCCGACGGGTCTGCGAAATCAGCGCGTCGACGGAGCCCCGCGGGGGAGGCTGTGGCGCAGGGGAGTCCGCGAACGGATGGGACGGCATGTCGTACTCCGATACAGGCGCGGCCGGGCCAGCTCTGGTGGATGGACCGCCTACGACTCTGGCACAGCCGGGAAAAGCCCGTAAGGGATTCGGCAACACTCGATACGGTGGTGCTTCTGGCATATGCCATGGGCCTCGGTGGGGGCGCCCGGAGCGACGCCCACCCGCTTGCCGGGATGCCGGATGCACGGGAGGCCGCCCGGGATGTCAGGATAGAACCATGACGATCAAGGCTTACTTCGACATCAGCATCAACGACCAGCCCGAGGGGCGGATCACCTTCAACCTGTTCGACGACGTGGTTCCCGAGACGGCGGAGAACTTCCGCGCGCTGGCCACCGGCGAAAAGGGCTTCGGTTACGCCGGTTCTTCCTTCCACCGCATCATCCCCGGCTTCATGCTCCAGGGCGGCGACTTCACCCGGGGCGACGGCACCGGCGGCAAGAGCATCTACGGCGAGAAGTTCGCCGACGAGAACTTCAAGCTCACGCACAACAAGCCGGGCCTGCTGTCCATGGCCAATGCCGGCCCGAACACCAACGGCTCCCAGTTCTTCATCACCACCGTGGTGACGTCGTGGCTGGACGGCAAGCACGTCGTGTTCGGCGAGGTCGCCGACCAGGCGAGCATGGACCTCGTCAAGAAGATCGAGGGCTACGGCACGTCCAACGGCAACCCGAAGGCCAAGATCACCATCACTGAGTCCGGCGTTCTCTGATCCTTTCGGCTCCCTGAGCCCGTGACCGCGAAAGCGCCGGCCGACGTCACCCGTCGGCCGGCGCTTCCCACATCCGGCCCTGGTGGATGTGTCGTCTCTTTCTGCCTGGGAACGCGCAGGGTGGAAGCAGGTACGTCTCGATCGGAGAGCAGGGATCGGAATGTCGAACCCGCAACAGCCTGAACAGCGGCGCAGCGACAAGGGAGGCGCCACCCCGCAGGACAGCGCGGAGCTCAAGGCCGGCCAGCCCGGTTCGGCGGGGAGCCACGGAAGCAAGCACGCCCACGGGACCGACAAGGGAAACAAGGGCGGCGGAGAGGGCGGCGGCACGCCTCCGGACCAGCAGCCCGACCACCCGTGACGCGTCCCCGTCCGTCAACTCCGTGAGTCCGTGACCGCGGCCCGAGAGGGCGCGCACGCGCGCAGGCGCCAGGACCCGCGGCCTACCCGCGGGTCCTGCGCACGCACTCGGTGACCACGGACCGCAGGTCACCGCTGCGGTGCAGCAGATCGCGCTGGACGCGCGCCCCGTTTCCCCCCTTCAGCAGCGTCGCGAGGCCTTCCTGGACGGGAAGCACGTCCCCGCTGTCCTCCAGGGCGTCCCGGACATGTTCGAACAGCGCCCGCACCACCGCTTCGGCCGGTGCGGGACGCATGGTGACGGGGTGGATCAGCTCCTCCTCCAGCCCCGACCGTCCGGCTCGCCACGCGGCCAGCCGCAACAGGCCCACCCCGTGCCGCGCGGGCGGTTCGCCGGCCTGCCACTGCCGGGCCGCCGTCTCCACCAGGGCGCGGGCCAGCGTGGCCAGGAGCACCGTCGTGGAGGGGTCGAGGCACACGTCGGCCACCCGGATCTCCACGGTGGGGTAACGGTGCGAGAGCCGGGCGTCGAAGTAGATCATCCCCTGGTCCCGCAGCGCGCCGGTGCCGACCATGGCATCGATCTGCTCGTGGTACCGGTCGGCGCTGCCGAAGATCTCCACCGGTCCGGCAGAGGGCCACCGGCCCCACACCCTGCTGCGATAACTGCTGTACTTGCTGTCCTTGCCCTGCCAGAAGGGGGAGTTCGCACTCAGCGCGAGCAGGACGGACAGCCACGGCCGGATCCGGTCCAGGACGGCGACGCCCTCCTCGTCGGAGTCCACCGACACATGGACATGGCAACCGCACGTCAGCTGTTCCTGTGTGGTCAGTCCGAACTGTTCCTCCAGCCACTGGTAGCGCTCACCGCTTCCGATGGCCGGGCTGACCGGCAGCGGCGACGTGGCCAGGGCCACGACGGCCGCGCCCAGGCCTTCGGCGTGGCGCGCGGCCTCCGCCCGCCAGCGGACGATCTCCTCCGCGAGATCCCCCATGCCGGTCTGCGGCCGGGTGCCGAACTCCAGTTGCTGGCGGTGCAGCTCGGCCTCGAAGATCTCGGCCTCCTTGCCGCCCTCCCGGGACACCGAGGCCAGTACCGCCGCGGACAACGCCTGCGGCTCGCCGGTCCGCGAGTCCACCAGGAGGAGCTCCTCCTCCACTCCGACACTACGCACGTCGTCTGCCTCTCTGCGGCCGGCCGGATGGGAGCCGGGGCGCAATGCTGTGGATCTGCTGATGCACCGCACCACGGCTCACGTCATGACGGGAACAGACGGGCCACGATGCGGCTTCTCTGCCCCTGCCCTCCATCGGATGCTTGATGCAGACGATCTCACCGCCTTCCCCGCGAGTGGCGCAGGCCGGTGAACTCGAGTGCGGCGAAGACCGCGACCACCACCGATCCGACGGTCATGAAGACGGTTCCCGGGCCGGTGAGCGGCGCCACGTCCGTGAACGCGAAAAGGAGGAGCGCCGGGCAGGACACCGCGTTGACCGAGGCGGCGGCCGCGGCGGGGCGTGCGGGGACCCGCGGACGGCGGGCGAGGAGAGCGAGCACGGCGGCCCCGCCCAGCATGGCGGCCCCGAACGGGACGGACCACGCGACAGGCAGGCCGAGCGGGCCGCTGAGCCACTCGGCGCCGGCCAGCATGACGACGCCGAAGACCGCGGTGCTCCAGCTGTCGACGCGCAGGGTGGTACGCAGCAGGTCCGGTGCGGCGCTGCCGGCCGGGCGGCGCGAGGCTGTCGTGGTCGGAACGGGCATACGGGCTCCCCGGTCGCGGTGGGCGGCGGGGCCCGGCCGGGCCCCGCCGGGGAAGACCGTGGCATCACGGGGTTCCCGGACTCAATGACCTCCCGGGTCATGGCCGCCGTGACCTGTGGGTGGATACCCTCCGGGCCATGGATGCGGAACAGTTGTCCCGGGTGGGCGCCCTGCTGCGGGAGTGGCGCCGGCGCCGCAGGCTCAGTCAGCTCGACCTCGCCCTCCTGGCGGACACCTCTGCGCGTCACCTGTCCTGCGTGGAGACCGGCCGGGCGCGCCCGAGCCGGGCGATGGTGCTCCGGTTGTCCGCTGCCCTGGACGTCCCGTTGCGCGAGCGCAACACCTTGCTGCTGGCCGCCGACTACGCACCGGCATACCGGGAGAGCAGTCTCGACGACGAGAGCATGGCCTCCGTCCGTTCCGCGCTCGACACGATGCTGACGGCGCACGAGCCGTATCCCGCCGTCGTCGTCGACCGCTGCTGGAACGTGCTGGCCGGCAACCGGTCCATGTCCGTACTCATGGACGGCGTACCGGCGCATCTGCTCGGCCCGCGGCCGAACGTGTTCCGCCTGGCGCTGCACCCCGACGGCCTGGCCTCGCGACTGGTCAACCTCACCGAGGTCCGGGCCCTCTTCCTGGAACGGCTGCTGCGCCAGGTCAACGCCACCGGGGACGCGGAACTGCGCGCGCTGTACGACGAGGTGAGCCAGTACCCCGTACGCGCGGACGAGGGGACGGCCGGGCCCGGCAACCCGGCCGCGCGGCCGGGTCCGGTGCAGGTACCGCTGAGAGTCCGCACCCCGATGGGCGAGCTGTCGATGTTCAGCACCATGGCGACGTTCGGAGCCCCGGCCGATGTGACGCTGTCGGAGCTGGCGATCGAGTTGTTCTACCCCCTCGACGAGTTCACCGCTCAGGTACTCCGCGCGGCGGGTCCGGTCGCGACCGCTCTCCCGTGACTTCCCCGACGGACTCGTGGCGTCGGCTGGAGCGACGGCGCCGTACGCGCCGCAGCGGTCACCGCCCTGGCCCTGCGCGGCCCGCTGCCCCTGGCCGGCGGGCCGCTGGCGGGGACGGTCCACCTCCTCGGAGTCGCCGCGGCCCGGACGTACAGGCCCGGGCGTACGACTTCGGGCTCAAGACGACCGCGCTGTCCTGACTGCCGTACGCGGTGGGGTGCGCGGCGCTTCCCGCCTTCGTCGCGCTGGGGCCGGAGGGGCGGCCCTGGCCGGCCTGGTGGACCGTCGCCCCCGCGGCGCTGCTCGGGGTCGGCGTACACCTGGCGAACGTACTCCCGGACATCGGTGACGATCTGGCCACCGGGGTGCGCGGCCCTGGTCATGGCGGTCGGCCCCGCCCTGCCGGGCGGCCGCCGGCCGACCCCGGCGGACTTCCTTGTCGGAGCCGAGGGTGAATGTCCGAGCCCATACGGGCGACGGGCGGCGCCGTCGGCTCAACAAGAGGTGCCGGAAGGCCGACGCGGTGGGGATCCTGAGTCACTCCCCCCGAGGAAAGGTTCAACGATGCTGGAGCGCAGCCGACGTAAGAAGCACACAGAGATCACCTTCGTCATCCCGGCGGGCCAGGCCTGCGGGCAGGTCAGCGTGGTCGGTGACTTCAACGACTGGCAGCCGGGAGCCCACCTCCTCACGGAACGGGCGGACGGCACTCGCTCCGTCACCGTCACCCTCCCCAGGGAACAGCGTTACGGCTTCCGCTACCTCGCCCACGGCGACTACTGGTTCAACGACGGCCACGCCGACGACCAGGACGGTCACAACAGCATCGTCCACACCTGACGGCACGCCGTGGCATGAGCCGGGGACGGGGGAGGAGGGGGGTGTCTCTATGTCCTTCGTCAAGGATGTGGTGACGGTTTTGAGGCTGTCTGGGGTGGTTATGCGGCGAGGGTGACGGTGGGGGTTCTGGA
>NZ_JBSFTV010000054.1:0-42711 GCF_053591455.1 Streptomyces sp. NPDC003016 | reverse complement strand
GTTCTCCGCGTGCAGGACCTTGATGCCGTGGAGCTCCAGGATGCCGCTGAGGGCGTAGAGGTTGCGGGCGTCGTCATCGACGACGAGCACGGTACACCGGTGGCGCACGGCGGGCAGCCTACCCGCACCTCACCGCGGCGTGACGGCGTCCGGGAGGTCGCCCCCGTCACACCGGGCCCGCGGTCAGCTGTGGGGACGCAGGGTCCATACGACGGTCATCTCGCCCGTCACGGCGCCGTCCTCACGCCGGATGGAGATCACGACGGGGAACTCGGGGCGCTGTCCGGCGTCGAGCTCCGCGACCACGTCCGCCGCCGGGCGGCCGAGCGTCGCGGTCGCGGTGACCGGTCCCATGGCGAGCTTCTTGTAGCCGATCTCCGCCCTGACGGCGAGCGGCACGGCGCGCGACAGCTGGTCGCCGAAGGCGGCGAGGACGATCGCGCCGCTCGCCGACTCGGCGAGGGTGAACATCGCGCCGGCGTGCGGGCCTCCCACGTGGTTGTGGTAGCCGGCCTGGTCCGGAAGGCGGACCACGGCGCGCTCCTCCGTGGTCTCCAGGAACTCGAGGTTGAGGGTACGGGCCATGGGAACCGTCGCCGCGAGCATGTCGCCGACGGACATCTGATCTGCGCTCATGCGGCGTCAGGTTACCCACGAGTAGGCACGCTTGGCCATCCCCCTCGGGGACGGAGGCAGCGGATCCGGCCGCGCCCCTCTATCGTTACTGGCCATGTGGCCAGGACAGCAGCCGCCCGGGGGCGAGCAGAACCCGCAGGACCAGCAGCACCAGAACCCGTACCGGCAGCCGGGGTACCAGCAGCCGGGGTACCAGCCACCTGCCTACCGGCAGCCGGGCCATCAGCAACCGGGGTACCAGCAGCCCAACCCCTATCAGCAGCCGACGGCCGCGCCCCCGTACGCGCCCTCGGTGCCGCCGGGCGGCCCGCAGCCGCCGGACGGCAACCGGAAGAAGACCACGCTCGTCGCGATCGCCGCGGCCACCGCCGTCGTCGCCGCGGCCGTGATCACCGGCGCGGTGGTGCTGGGGAAGGACGACGAGGACGGCGGCACCCGGGCGGACGGCAAGAAGGCGTCGTCGCCTTCCGCCACCTCCGAGGCCCCCTCCACCCCAGCCCCTCCCGCCTCTCCCCCCGAGAATCCGCGCGGCGGCTCGGTCGAGAAGACCAAGCCGACGATCCCCGGCTGGAAGGTCGTCTCCAACCCGAAGCACGGGACCCGGTTCGACGTACCGCCGGAGTGGGAGGTGCAGGCGCCCGGCATCACCCTCAGCATCTCGGACACCGAGGACCCGGCGGGCAAGCCCCTCATCGGGATGTCGGCACCGGCGTATTTCAAGAACGGGTGGTGCGGCAAGAACACGTTCCTCGGGGCGGCCGGGACCCGGGGTGCGAACGGGGCCCGCACCACGAGCACCGAGGCCGAGGCCGTGGCCGACAACTGGGTGTTCGCCGCGTACGACCAGAAGGAGACCGGCACGTTCAAGGTCTCCAGGGCCACGCCGTTCACCTCCGCGTCCGGGCTCAAGGGCAGTGTGTCCGTCGCCTCCGTCACGGGCGTCGCCAAGAAGGACAAGTGCGACACCGACGGCAAGTCGATCGCCTTCGCCTTCAAGGACGCCGACGGCGACTTCGCCGTCTGGAGCCTCTACACCTCCAAGGGCGTCGACGGCGAGCTCCCCGACGCGACCGTCCGGCGGATCCTCGGAACGGTCCGGCTGATCGAGCCCTGAGCGGAATCGAGCCCCGCGCAGCACTGAGCCCCGCGCAGCTCCGAGTCCCGCGCAGCTCCGAGTCCTGAGCAGAGCTGCCGCCGACGGCACATCGGTTTGGCAACGGCGGCCGGCGCCAGCGATAGTCCGGAAGTGACATCTCCTGCCGCCGTTCCCCGCCGAGCCCGCCGCCCCGAGTGGGCCGGCCGCAACTACACGCTGCTGACCGCCGCCGCGGTCGTGACGAACCTCGGCACCCACGGTGCGTTGATCGCGGCGGCGTTCGCCGTCCTCCAGTCCGGCGGCGACGGCGGTGACGTGGGCATGGTGGCCGCGGCCCGCACCCTGCCGCTCGTTCTGTTCCTCCTCGTGGGCGGCGCGATAGCCGACCGGCTGCCGCGCCACCATGTGATGGTCGCCGCCAACGCGCTCAACTGCCTCTCCCAGGGAGCCTTCGCGCTGCTGGTCCTGACGGGTGATCCCGAGCTGTGGCAGATGATGGTCCTGACCGCCCTCTGCGGTACGGGACAGGCGTTCTTCAACCCGGCGGCCGAGGGCATGCTCCTGTCCAGCGTCAGCGGGGAGCAGGCCAACCGTGCCTTCGCGCTCTTCCGGATGGCCATGAACGGCGCCGGCATCGGCGGCGCGGCGCTCGGCGGCGCGCTGGTCGCCGCGGTGGGGCCGGGCTGGGTCCTCGCCATCGACGCCGCGGCGTTCGCCTTCGCCGGCGCGCTGCGGGCCTTCCTCGACGTGAGCCACATCAAGCCCCGCGAGGCCGGCGGCGGGATGCTCTCCGATCTGCGCGAAGGCTGGCAGGAGGTCGTCGGCCGGCCCTGGCTGTGGAGCATCGTGGCGCAGTTCTCGGTGGTCGTCGCCGTCGTGGGAGCCGCCGAGGCGGTCTACGGGCCGCTGGTCGCCGAGGAGGAACTGGGCGGCGCCGCGCCCTGGGGCCTGGCCCTGGCCGCCTTCGGTCTCGGCACGGTCGGCGGCGCGCTGGTGATGATGCGGTGGAAGCCCCGGCGTCTGCTGTTCGTCGGAACCCTGTGCGTCTTCCCGCTCGCCCTGCCGTCGGCGGCGCTCGCCGTGCCGCTGCCGGCGGCGGGCCTCGCCGCGGTGATGTTCTTCAGCGGTGTCGCGATCGAGGTGTTCGGCGTCTCCTGGATGACGGCGCTCCACCAGGAGATCCCGGAGGAGAAGTTCTCGCGCGTGTCGGCGTACGACTGGTTCGGTTCGGTCGCGATGCTGCCGCTGGCCACGGCGGTGGCCGGTCCCGTCGAGAGCCTCGTCGGGCGCCACGAGGCGCTGTGGGGCTGCGCGGCTCTGGTGGTGCTCGTCACCGCCGCGGTGCTGTTCGTGCCCGACGTACGGAATCTGACCCGGCGTACGCACGGGACGGCGAAGGCGGATGTGCCCGCCCCCTCCCTCGCGCCCGCGCCCTCCCTCCCGCCCTCGCCCGCGCCCGACGTGCCCTCAGCCGATGCCGAAGGCACCACCGGGCGGCTCGGGTGACTCCACCGCGTCCTCGTCCCGTACGGCCGTCGCGCCACCGATGAAGCGCGTCAGCGAAGGACCGCTCTCCACGCGCGCGGGGAAGACGTCCCCGGCGGCCCTGCGGGCCAGGGCCCCCGTGTCGATGGGGGCGTGCGAGGCGACCAGCACCGCGTTGCCGAAACGGCGGCCGCGCAGCACGCCCGGTTCGGCGATCAGGGCGAGCTCTTCGAAGACCGCCGCGAAGGTGGCCAGTTGGGATCGGAGGAAGGCGAACGGCGCGCCGTCCGCGAGGTTGGCCGCGTAGACCCCGCCGGGGCGCAGGACGCGTTCGGCCAGTCGCGCGTACGCGACGGACGTGAGGTGCGCGGGCACCCGGGAACCGCCGAAGACGTCGGCGACGAGTACGTCGGCGGAGGCGGCCGGGGCGTTTTCGAGCCACTGGCGCGCGTCGGCGCCGTGCACCCGTATCCCGGACCCCTCGGCCACCGGCAGGTGCTCGGCGACCAGTGCCAGCAGGCCCCGGTCGGCCTCCACCACGTCCTGGCGCGAGCCCGGCCTGGTGGCCGCCGTGTAGCGGGGCAGCGAGAGGCCGCCGCCGCCGAGGTGCAGTACGTCGAGGGGTAGGCCCCCGTCGGCGGCGCAGTCGACGACATGGGCGAGGCGCCGCGCGTACTCGAACTCCAGATGGGTGGGATCGTCCAGGTCGACGTACGACTGGGGCGCGCCGTCGACCGTGAGCAGCCAGGCCCGCTCCCGGTCCACGTCGGGCATCAGCTTGGCGGTGCCCCGGTCCACGTCCCGGGTCACGGGTATCGGCTCGTCCACCCCACCATTGTGCGGCGCCGGCCGGCCCACCCGGCGCCGGGGAGTGCCGAGCCCTTGCAGAGCCGCGAAGTGTCACGGCGGGAAGGGACGGGCCCGGGGACAGCTCCCCGGCACCCGCCCCGGCCCCGCCCCGGCGCCGCTCAGGCCACGATGCCCGTCACCGTGCCGGCGCCGACCGTGCGTCCGCCCTCGCGGATCGCGAAGCCCAGCCCCGGCTCCAGCGGCACCTCACGGCCCAGCTCGACGGTCACCGTGACCGTGTCGCCGGGGCGCGCGACAGCCGTTTCGCCGAGGTCGATGTCGCCGACGACGTCCGCGGTACGGATGTAGAACTGCGGCCGGTAGCCGCTCGTGACGGGTGTCGTACGGCCGCCCTCCCGTGCCGACAGGACGTACACCTGCGCGGTGAAGCGCCTGCTGGGCACCACGCTGCCCGGCGCCGCCACGACGTGGCCGCGGCGCACGGCGTCGCGCGGCATGCCGCGCAGCAGCAGCGCGACGTTGTCCCCGGCCTCGGCGGACTCCATCGGCTTCCCGAAGGTCTCCAGGCCGGTGACCACCGTTTCGGTCTCCGCGCCCAGCACCTCCACCCGGTCGCCGACCCTGACCGTGCCGCGCTCGACGGCGCCGGTGACGACCGTTCCGCGCCCGGTGATGGTCAGCACGTTCTCGACCGGCATGAGGAACGGCGCGTCCGTGTAGCGCTCCGGGATCGGTACGTACGTGTCCACCGCGTCCAGCAGCGCCTCGATCGCCGCGGTCCAGCGCGGGTCTCCCTCCAGCGCCCTGAGCCCGGACACCCGCACGACGGGCACGGTGTCGCCGCCGTAGCCGTGCGCGGAGAGCAGGTCGCGTACCTCCAGCTCGACCAGGTCGGTCAGCTCCTCGTCGCCCGCGTCGGCCTTGTTGAGCGCGACGACGATGTGGTCGACGCCCACCTGACGGGCCAGCAGGACGTGCTCGGCCGTCTGCGGCATGATCCCGTCGAGCGCGGACACGACGAGGATCGCCCCGTCGAGCTGCGCGGCTCCGGTCACCATGTTCTTGACGTAGTCGGCGTGGCCCGGCATGTCGACGTGCGCGTAGTGCCGGGTGCCGGTCTCGTACTCGACGTGCGCGATGTTGATGGTGATGCCGCGCAGCGCCTCCTCGGGGGCCCGGTCGATGCGGTCGAACGGCACGAAAGTGCCGGTGCCGCGCTCGCTCAGGACCTTGGTGATGGCGGCGGTCAGGGTGGTCTTGCCGTGGTCGACGTGGCCCATGGTGCCGATGTTCAGGTGCGGTTTGGTGCGCACGTATGCCGTCTTGGGCATGGTGATCTTCCTCGGAAGGTCGAAGCGTGATGGGGACCCCTGGGCCTTGCCGACCCTCCCCCTGCGGGGTCCGCCGGACGATCCGGGAAGGGTCAGCTTCGGGCGCCGCCGAAGGGCGCTGCGGCAGCGACTGCCGCGGCTGCGGAAGCGAGGGCTGCGGGGATGCTCGCGGCAGCCTTCGGCGCATCCGCGACTGCGGTCTGCGCTGCGAGGAAGGCGTGCCTGGACATGTCGTCGATCCTCGCCGACGGCCGCCCTCGCGTCGAACGGTTTTCCTTTCCTCTCCGTCTCCCTCCCCGTCCCTTTGAGGCTGGGGGCGGGGAGAAAAAGGGAAGAGACGCGGGGAGGAGGCTCACGGAGCTGTCACGGAGCCGTGCGGTGCGCATTACAGCGATCACACGCGGTTCTCGGTTAGTCTCCCCGGATGCTCGAGCCCGCCGCTTCGCCCGCAGGATTCACCGTCCGGTGCACCAGGACGCTGCTCTCCCCCTGGTCCCGGCTGTCGCTGCTCGTGGTGATGCTCGCGGCGGCGGTGACGACGGTGCTGGTCTTCGAACCGCAGCGGCTGCTGAGCGCGGGCTGGCCGCCCCAGCTGAGCGGTGCGGCGGCCGTCGTGCTGTTCGGCCTCGCGTACGGGGTGTGCACAGCGGCGTTCGTACCGCGGCCGATCCTCAATCTCGCCGCGGGCGCCCTGTTCGGTTCGCAGGCGGGGCTCGTCTCCGCCGTCGCGGGAACGGTCGTCGGCGCCGGAATCGCCTTCGGCCTCGGCCGGGTGCTGGGCCAGGACGCGTTGCGTCCGCTGCTGCGCGGGCGGGCGCTGCTCGCGGCGGACGGCCAGTTGAGCCGGCACGGCTTCCGTACGATGCTGGCCGTCCGGCTGTTCCCCGGTGTGCCCTTCGCCGCCGCCAACTACTGCGCCGCGGTCTCCCGCATGGGGTGGCTCCCGTTCCTCCTGGCGACGGGGATCGGGTCGGTCCCGAACACGGCGGCGTACGTCATCGCGGGGAGCAGCGCCTCGTCCCCGACGTCACCGGCGTTCCTGATCGCCATGGGGTTCATCGCGCTGTCGGGGCTCGGGGCGGCGGTGGTCGCCTGGCGCAAGCGCCACCGCCTGCGCGGCGAGCCCGGCACGTTTGTCCAGCCCGGCAAGCCTGTCCAGCCCGGCGAGTCAGGCAAGTCCGGCGAGTAGTGCCGACGGTTCCGGTCCTGGCCCGGCCGGGTACGCGGACGGGGGCTTCCCGCGGGGGCTGTCGCCGCGGACGATACGCTGCCCAGCGACTGACCTGACCGCATCTGCACGCTGCTGCACAATCACATCCGGGACGGCACTGGCCCCATGAGTTGGTTCGAATCATTCATCCTCGGACTCGTCCAGGGGCTCACCGAGTTTCTGCCGATCTCGTCGAGCGCCCACCTGCGGCTGACCGCAGCCTTCGCGGGCTGGCACGACCCGGGTGCGGCCTTCACCGCGATCACCCAGATCGGCACCGAGGCGGCCGTCCTCATCTACTTCCGCAAGGACATCGCCCGGATCATCTCCGCCTGGTCCAAGTCCCTCGTCGACAAGTCGATGCGCGGTGACCACGACGCCCAGATGGGCTGGCTCGTCATCGTCGGCTCCATCCCCATCGGCGTGCTCGGCGTCACCTTCAAGGACCAGATCGAGGGTCCGTTCCGCGACCTGCGGCTGATCGCCACCACGCTGATCGGCATGGGCATCGTCCTGGGCATCGCGGACCGCCTCGCGGCCCGCGACGAGGCCGGCGGCAAGCACCGTGCGGTCAGGGAGCGCAAGACGCTCAGGGAGCTGGGCGTCAGGGACGGCCTGATCTTCGGCATCTGCCAGGCCATGGCACTGATCCCGGGCGTCTCGCGCTCCGGCGCGACGATCAGCGGCGGCCTGCTGATGGGCTACACCCGCGAGGCGGCGGCGCGCTACTCGTTCCTGCTCGCCATCCCCGCGGTGCTGGCTTCCGGCGTCTTCGAGCTCAAGGACGCCAGTGAGGGCGGCCATGTGTCGTGGGGCCCGACAATCTTCGCGACGATCATCGCCTTCATCGTCGGTTATGCCGTGATCGCGTGGTTCATGCGGTTCATTACGACCAAGAGCTTCATGCCGTTCGTGATCTACCGGGTGCTGCTCGGCATCGCGCTGTTCGTCCTGGTCGGCACCGACACGTTGAGCCCGCACGCGGGCGAGTCGGCGGGCTGACCCGTACCTCTCACCCGTCTCACCCGTCTCACCCATGCGAAGGGCGCGTCAGCGCGGGCGGAAGCCTGGTGCCGGCGTCGCCCTTCGCCGCGTTCAGCTGTGACTGGGTGAGGAAGAAGCTTCCGGTGAGGTCGGCGCCCGAGAGGTCGGCGTCGCGGAGATCGGCTCCGATCAGGTCGGCCACCCGCAGGTCGGCGCCCCTGCGGTCCTTGCTCCGGCGCCCTTTCTTCCCCTTGCCGCTGTCCTGCCCCCTCTGCCCCGTGCCGCCACCCTTCCCGCCGTCCTTCCCGCCGCCCTTTCCGCCGCCCTTTCCGCCGCCCTTTCCGCCGCCTGTGACGCCTGCGCGCACGAGTTCGCTCGTACGCAGGGGGAGAGCGTTGACGCCCTGCCGGTGTGCTGCCACGTCCAGTGCCAGCAGCTCGTCCGGACTGCCCTGCGCGAGGCGCTCGACGGCGGCGAGGGCGGTGCGGAGGTCGCCGTGGAGGGCGCGGGCCGGCTCCAGCTCCAGCGCCTCGTTCAGGTACCAGAGCAGTGCGTGGAGCTGCCGCACGGCCGGGAGCAGGGCGAACATCTGCCGCGCGGTGTCGGGGGCCTGCCGCCAGTCCTGTCCGGCGTAGGTGACCTGGGAGATCCGCTGCCCCGCATCGAAACAGAGTCGTACACAGTGCAGCCCTGGAAGCCCTGGAAGCCCTGGAAGCCCTGCTGCCTCAAGCGCTGGTGGACACCGCAGCGGAAATCGGCCTGGAGGCTCGGGCCGGGCTGCCCGGCGTCCTTGTCGATCGCGAAGTCCGCGGAGGCCGTGAAGGCGAGTGCGACACAACACAGTCCGAAGCAGTTCGCACAGTCGGCCCGCAGGCCGAGGCCGCCTCGGCCGGAGGCGGATATCGCGGGAACGGGCTGCTCGGACAAGGTGTGCGACCTCCTGGCGGGGTGGCGGCCACCGTCGCTCGGCACCCGGCGTCCCACCTCAGTGCGAGGAAAGCCACTGCCGTACTGGTGCCCGCCGTCAGTGCCTCGCCGTAGTCTTGTCGCATGTACCGCTCACCCCCGCCGTCTGGTTCCGTGCGGCCCCTGACCGAGGCGAACGAGGCGATCCGCGCCCTGGTCGAGTCGCGCACGGACGGCTCATGGCCTGCGGACGAGTACGAACTGCTGCTTCTGCAGTGGGACGCGGCCATGCGCGGCGAGGTCGTCGAAGTGGCCTAGCCGGCCCGCGCGGCCCGCGTCCGCCGCGCCCCCGTATCCGTTCCGTCCGGGCCTGCCCTCGTCACCCGTACCGCACCACAGCACAGGACACGTCCGCCACTCCCCCGGAGCATGCTCAACAGCCGTTGAGGCCGTGCGGCGGAGCCGGAGGCTCTGCTGCCGGAGCCGTGCGTCGCCGCCGACCAGTAGGTAAAAATGCCCCAAATGCACCTTTAAGTCATTTACGGTCTACTGGGCGCATGAGCGATCCCCCCTTCCCCGACACCCGGGACTTCGGCAACGCCGACCGCGGCTTTCCGGGGGGCCTCTCGTCCGGCGTCGTCACCGCGGCGGACTCCAGGGCGATCCGGGACGACGACGCCGGTGACTTCCTCAAGGCCGAACACCCCGGCACGGCCCACCCGAGCCTGCGGCGCCAGGCCCGACTCCGCGCCAGGCAGGGCCTGTACGAGGTGACCGAAGGCACCTACCAGGTGCGCGGGCTGGATCTCTCCCCCATGACGCTGGTCGAGGGCGGCCGCGGCGCCGCCGTGATCGACCCCCTGATCTCCGCCGAGACCGCGGCCGCCGTCCTCGCGCTCTGCCGCGAACACCGCGGCGAACGGCCCGTCACCGGCCTGATCTGCACCCAAGCGCACGGCGACCACTTCGGCGGTGCGCGCGGTGTGCTGCCGCGGGGCCACGAGGACGTACCGGTCATCGCACCCGAGGGGTTCCTGGAGCACGCGGTCGGCGAGAACGCCCACGCGGGCAACGCCATGACCCGGCGTGCGATGCGCGTGTACGGCGGCCAGCTGGAGAAGGCGCCCGACGGGCGGACCGGCGCCGGTCCCGGCATGACGACGTCGACCGGCATCCTCACCCTCGTCCCTCCCACGGTCGACATCCCCCGTACGGGCCAGGAGGAGACCGTCGACGGGATCAGGACCGTCTTCCAGGTCACGCCGGGCACCGAGGCCCCGCGGAGATGAACTTCCTCTTCCCGGACCGCCGCGCCCGGTGCCTGGCCGAGAACGCCACGCACCACATGCACAACATCCTGACGCTGCGCGGCGCCGTCGTCCGTGCCGCGCGCCTCTGGTCGCGCTACCTCGACGAGGCGATCGAGATGTTCACCGACGACATCGACGTGGCCTTCGCGTCCCACCACCGGCCGATCCGGGGCCGCGACGAGGTCGTCGAGTTCCTGTCCCAGCAGCGCGACCCGTACGCGTACCTGCGCGACCAGACGCTGCGGATGCTCAACGAGGGGCTCACCGGGAAGAAGAGCGGCGAGGTGACCGCCCAGGCGCGCGGTCACCTCGATCGCGGTCCGCATCGACGGCCCGCGCGCCTGGGCCGAGGACCTCGTCATCGACCTGCGGCTGACCGACGAGGCCCGCCGCCACCGGCTCACCCTCCACAACGGCGCTCTCACCCGGCGCAGCGTCCCGGACGGCTCACCGGTCCGTACCCCCGCGCAGCTGACGCTGACGCTCACCAAGCCGCAGCTGCTCGGCGTCCTCGCGGGCAAGGGCCTGGAAGGCGTCGGCCAGGAGGGCGACCCGCAGGCACTGACCGGGCAGGCTGTTCCGCCTGGTGATCCGGCCCTCGGAGGACTTCGCGATCATCACCCCCTGACGACCGCCCGACCGCCGACCGCCCGTCCCCTCTCCCCGGCACATCACTTCGAGCTTCGAGCGGAGCCGACATGAGCCAGACCGCCCCCACCCCGCCGACCAGCACCTCTTCCCGTACGCCCGGTCCCTCCGGCTCACCGGGCTTTCCCGACGAAGGCCGGGCGTCCGGAAGTTACCTCTTCGCCGGTGTACTGCTGCTCGTCTCGGGCGTGATGGCGGCCCTCCAGGGCATCGCCGCCATCATCGAGGACGGCATGTGGAACGACATCGGCGGCTACGTCTACCGGTTCAACCTCTCCACCTGGGGCTGGATCCACCTCGTCCTCGGCATCATCGTGGCCGTCACCGGCTGGGGCGTGCTCAAGGGGGCGAGCTGGGCCCGGGCCACCGGCATCGTGCTGGCGAGCCTGAGCCTGCTCGCCCAGTTCCTCTTCCTGCCGTACGAGCCGTTCTGGGCACTGGTGATGATCGCGGTGGACGCCCTGGTGATCTGGGCCCTGTGCGCGTACCGGCCGCCGGCCACCGCCCTGTAGTCCCTCGCCGCTCTCGCCGCGCGTCAGGCGTGGCGTTCCCACACATCACGCATTCATCGCACAGTCCTGCGGAGGCTTGCATGGCGACCTTCACCGTCTGGAAATTCGACTCCCCCGGCACGGCCGAGCAGGTCGAGACCACACTGCTCTCGCTGCAGAAGGAAGGGCTGATCAAGGTCAACGACGCGGCGGTGGTGAGCTGGGCCGACGGCGACAACAAGCCGAAGACCAAGCAGCTCAACGACCTCGTCGGCGTCGGCGCCCTCTCCGGCACGTTCTGGGGCATGCTCTTCGGACTGATCTTCTTCGTTCCGCTGCTGGGAGCCGCGATCGGCGCCGCGGCGGGCGCCCTGGGCGGCAGGCTCACCGACGTCGGCATCGACGACGACTTCATCGAGCAGGTCAAGGCGGAGGTCGCGCCGGGCGCTTCGGCCCTCTTCCTGCTGTCCCAGGACGCGGTGACCGACCGGGTCCGCGACGCGTTCCCCACCGGCCACGCGGAACTGGTGCACAGCAACCTCGACCGCGAGGCCGAGGCGAAGCTCCGCGAGGTCTTCGCGACCTGACCGGCGCCGACCGGACCACCACGCCCGGCCTACTCCGGACCGCCTGCCTCGGACCGCCTGCCCGGCCACCGCACCGCCGGCGGCCACCACGCCGCCGGCGGCCGCGCTCCGTGGCCGTGCGGGAGAAGCGGCGGCGCCCCACGCGCTGACGTGCGGGAAAGCCCGTTACGTCCGGGCCGCTGCGGGCACACTGTCCGCGATCGCCGCCTTCCCCCACACTGGTGGCAGGGACTGCTCCCGGACCCCTTACCGGGCAGAGCGGCAGGACGAGGAGGCGCCGCATGCGGATTCCGGCCGGCCGGCGGGAGTGGCTGTCGTCGCCCTGGTGGCGCGGCGGCGCCGCGGTGGCGCTCGGGGCACTGCCCGCGCTCGCCTTCCCCGCGCCCTCCCTCCGGTGGTTCGCGTACGTCGCCCTGGTGCCGTGGATGCTGCTGATCCGTTCCGCGCCGACGGGCCGGCGGGCGGCGCTGGACGGCTGGCTCGGCGCCACCGGCTTCATGATCGCCGTACATCACTGGCTGATGCCGAGCCTGCACGTGTTCATCGTGGTCCTGGCGGCGCTCCTCGCACTGCTGTGGCTGCCCTGGGGGTGGCTGGTCAGGTCGATGCTGGGCGGGGCGCCGTCGGCCCGCCGCGCGACGGCCGCGCTCGTCGTCGTCCCCTCCGGCTGGCTGATGGCCGAACTGGTCAGGTCCTGGCAGGGCCTGGGCGGCCCGTGGGGGCTGCTCGGTTCGAGCCAGTGGGAGGTCGCCCCCGCGCTGCGGCTGGCTTCGGTGGGCGGCGTCTGGCTGGTGAGCCTGCTGGTGGTCGCGGTCAACACCGGCGTCGTCGTGCTGGTGTCCGTGCGCCGGGCCCGTACACCCGTGGTGGCCGCGGCGGTGGCCTGCGCTGTCGCGGTGGGCGCCGTGTGGGCGTGGGCACCGCGCCCCGAGCCGTCGGGCCGGGCGCGTGTCGCGGTCGTACAGCCCGGTGTCGTCGACGGCGCCGGGGCCCCCGAGCGGCGCTTCGCGCTCAGCGAGGCGCTCACCCGTGACCTGGCGGGGCAGGATCTCGACCTGGTGGTGTGGGGCGAGAGCAGCGTCGGCACGGATCTGACCGAGCGCCCCGACCTCGCGGCCAGGCTCGCCGCCCTCTCCCGGGCGGTCGGCGCCGAAGTGCTCGTCAATGTGGACGCACGCCGCTCCGACCGGCCCGGCATCTTCAAGAGCTCGGTCCTGGTCGGCCCGGAGGGCGTCACCGGCCGGCGCTACGACAAGATGCGCCTGGTCCCCTTCGGCGAGTACGTCCCGGCGCGTTCCGTGCTCGGCTGGGCGACCTCGGTGGGCAAGGCGGCGGGCGAGGACCGCAGGCGTGGCACGAGCCCCGTGGTGATGACGCTCTCCGGAAGCGGCGCCGCCGACGGGCTGCGCGTCGGTCCTCTGGTGTGCTTCGAGTCGGCTTTCCCCGACATGAGCAGGGAGCTGACCCGAAGCGGCGCGCAGATGCTGGTCACCCAGTCGGCGACCTCGACGTTCCAGGACAGCTGGGCGCCCGAGCAGCACGCCTCGCTCGCGGCGCTGCGGGCCGCCGAGAACGGACGCCCGGTGGCGCACGCCACGCTCACCGGCGTCAGCGCGGTGTTCGGCCCCGGCGGCGAGCGGGCCGGCCCGCCGCTGGGGACGGACCGGAGCGCTTCCGCGGTGTACGGCGTCCCGCTGGCCCGGGGTACGACGGCGTACGTCGAGTTCGGCGACTGGGCCGTCCACGGCGCGCTCGCCGTGCTGGTCCTGCTGGGCGCGGCCGAGGGGGTACGGGCCCTCAGGCGGCCCGCTGCTCCTCGGCCGCCCGCACCACCCGCTCGCACAGTTCGTGAGTCAGCAGCGCGTCCCGGGCGCTGAGCGGCTTTCCGGCCCGTACGGCGTCGAGGAAGGAATGGACGCACTGCTCGATGCCGCGCTGGTGGGCCACCGGCACCCAGTCACCGCGGCGGCGGACGGTCGGCTGCCCCTTGTGGTCGACGACCTCGGCGAGGTTGACGACCTGGCGCTTGGCGTCCTGGCCGGAGACTTCGAGGATCTCCTCGGTGGAACCGTTCATCCGGTTCATGGTGCCGATGGCGGTGAACCCGTCGCCGGAGAGCTGGAGGACCACGTGGTGCACCAGGCCCTCCACGACCCGGGCGCGCACGTCGACGTGGCCGACCGTGCCGGGGACCAGGAAGCGCAGGGTGTCGACGACGTGGATGAAGTCGTCGAGGACGAGGGTGCGCGGGTCCTCGGGCAGGCCGACGCGGTTCTTCTGCATGATGATCAGGTCGCGCGGGTGCTCGGCGCACTGCGCGTACCCGGGCGCGAAACGGCGGTTGAAGCCGACGGCGAGGCTGACGCCGCGCTCCTCGGCGAGCCGCACCAGCCGCTCGGACTCGGCGAGTTCGTACGCGAGCGGCTTGTCGACGTACGTCGGTACGCCGGCCTCCAGGAGCCGGGTCACGATCTCGGGGTGCACGGCGGTGGGCGCGTGCACGAAGGCGGCGTCCAGGCCCTGGCCGAGCAGCGCGTCGAGGCCGGTGTGGCACCGCGCGTCGGGGATGCGGTAGGTCGCGGCGACCCGGGCGAGGGTGGCGGGGGTGCGGGTCTGCAGGTGCAGTTCGAGCCCCGGCCCGGTGGTCAGTACCGGCAGATACGCCTTCTGCGCGATGTCTCCGAGCCCGATGACGCCGACCTTCACTGGGGGTCTCCCTCACGCTCTAACGCTGTGCCTGACGGTCCCGGACCTGCGGGTCCGGTGCCCCGGCAGCATACGTGTGCTGCGGCGGCAGCCAGTCGGTGATGCCGTCGAAGGCGCGCAGGGCCAGACCGGGGCCGAAGCCGGCGAGCCTCATCAGGGTGTCGCGCAGGGCGGCGCCCGGGGCGCTGCGGACCGACATCAGCCCGGCGATCCTCGCGGACTTGCGGACGATGCCGGTGGTACGCGGCAGCCGCTCCGCGGAGTACGCCGCCAGGCCGGTCCCGATGCCACCCGCGTCCGGGAGGTGGTGGGCGAGGACGATGCCGTCCTCGATGGCCTGGTTGCCGCCCTGGCCCAGGGTGGGGGCCATGGCGTGCGCGGCGTCGCCGAGCAGCGCGGTCCTGCCGCGGTGGAAGGCGGGCAGCGGCGTGATGAGGTGGTGCACGTCGTGCCGCAGGACCCCGTCGGGCCCGGCCGCGGCGACGATCTCGGGGACGGGGCTGTGCCAGTCGCCGAACCTGCGCAGGAGTTCGGCCTTCTCGCCGTCGGGCGAGTGGCCTCCGGCGGGGACCGCGGCGGCGGCGTACGCGTAGATCCGGCCGTCCAGGAGCGGCTGACTGCCCCAGAGGGCGCCGCGGCCCCAGGTCTCGTGCGGCGCGAAGGAGGCAGCGGTGGTGGCCGGCACGACCATGCGCCAGGTGGTGATTCCGGCGTAGGCGGGGCCGGGGTGGTCCGGGAAGAGGGCGCGGCGCAGCGCGGAATGGACACCGTCGGCGCCGACGACGAGGTCCGCCTCGATGTCCCCGTCGGGGGTGGTGACGACGGCGGCGCGGCCGCCCGCCACTCCGGGATCGGCGAGCGTCGCGGGCGATCCGGTGCGCAGCGCCCCGCCGGGCAGTCGGGCGGCGATGCGGTCGATCAGGGTGGCGCGGTGGACGAGGACGAGGGGACCCCCGAAGCGCTCGGTGGCGGCGGAGCTGTTCGTACGGGCGAGCCAGCGGCCGCTGGGGGAACGCATGCCGCCGTCGCCCTGCCAGGCGGCCAGCTCGCGGATCTCCTCGCCGAGGCCGATGACGTCGAGGGCGTGGTGTCCGTTGGGAGCGAGGCCGATTCCGGCGCCGGCCGCCTCCACGGCCACCGCGCGTTCCAGGACGGTGACCTGCCAGCCGCGCTGGTGCAGGGCGACGGCGGCGGTCAGCCCGCCGATCCCGCTTCCCACGACGACGGCGCGGGGCTGTGGCTGGGTCTGGGGTTCGGGCCGGAGCTCGGGCTGGGAGTCGGAAGTGATGGCCATGGCTCCTCCTCGGCAACTACATCTGTAGTGACTCCTTCACCGTACTACAGGTGTAGTTGCGGGCGGTAGGCTGCTCCCATGACCGCACGCGCCGCCGCCGCGGGCCGCTCCCGGCCCGAGCTGATCACCGACACCGCCCTGGCCCTGCTCGTGGAGCGCGGCATGCGCGGACTCACCCACCGGGCGGTCGACGAACGCGCCGGGCTCCCCCAGGGCTCCACGTCCAACTACGCCCGTACACGTCAGGCCCTGCTGGAGGCGACGGTGCGCCGGCTGGCCGAACGTGAGGCGCAGGTGCTCGCCCTCGACGGGGTGCCCGCCCCGTCGGCCGGTCTCGACGGCGTCGTCGGGGCCCTCGCGGTCGCCCTCCACCGCCACCTGACCCACCACCGCGAACTGCTCGTGGCCCGCTACGAACTGGGGCTCGAAGCGACGCGCCGGCCCGAGTTGCGCGAGTTCTACGACGCGACCGGCCGACACCGGTTCCGGGAGCCGCTCAACGCGCTGATGGCGGCGGCGGGTTCACGGGAGCCGGAGCGGCACGCCCTGTCACTGGCGGCCTGGTGCGAGGGGCTGATGTTCTCCTGCGCGGTCGGTTCGTACCACTCCGCGGTACCCGACGAGGAGGAATTGCGCCGGGGATTCGGCGAATTGCTGCGCGGCATGCTCGGCACGCCCGGCACGCCCGGTACGTCCGACGCATAAGCGATGGCATCGGGCAGGCAGGTGAGCGACGATGATCACCATGACGAATCCTGAGCGCGTCCGCCCCTCCACCACCGCCGGTGAACGCGAGATGCTGGAAAGCTGGCTGGAGTTCCACCGCGAGACGCTGGCCCTCAAGTGCGCGGGCCTCAGCGAGGAGCAGCTGCGGAAGACGGCCGTGGAGCCTTCGGACATGTCGCTGCTCGGTCTCGTACGGCACCTGACGGAGGTCGAGCAGGGCTGGTTCCACCGGGTCCTGGCCGCCGAGGACGTGCCCCGGCCCTACAGCAGCGACGGGAATCCGGACGGGGACTTCCACTTCACCGACCGGGACACCTGGGCGCAGGCGCACACCGCCTGGCGCGAGGCGGTCGGCCGGTCGCGCGAGCTGGCCGCGACGCGCTCGCTCGACGACCTGATGGAGGGCAGGCACCGCAGCGGAAGGACGTACAGCCTCCGCTGGATCTACGTCCACATGATCGAGGAGTACGCCCGCCACAACGGCCACGCCGATCTCCTCCGCCAGCGCATCGACGGCGCCACCGGGGAGTAGCCCGTGGTGCTCGCGGCCCCGCCGCGAGCGGGTCCGTGCCGTGCGAGCTCCGGCCGGCGGGCGGAGCCGAAGCGTCGGGCCCGGCCGGCGGCCGGGGCCTCGGGAAGGGCCGGGGAGGGGCAGGAGAGGAACCCTCCGCCGGACACCACCGTCCCGGATCACTCGTGCGGGCCAATCTCCCCCGGCGGTCTCCCCAAACCGCCTCGGGCCCAGCAGAGTTGCGCGGGTGCACCGAACGAGAACCACAGCGAAGCTCCTCATGGGAGTGGCCGTCTCGGCCGTCTCCGTCTCCGCCACCGGATGCGTGGCGGTGGAACCACGACCCGCTCCCGTACCCGTCGCGGACGCGCCGCCGCTCTCCCCGAACGTGAAGCCGCAGATCGTGCAGGCTCCCGCCCGCGAGGCCCTGGACGCCGCGCTCGAACCCCCGCGGGAGGCCGCGCCCCGGGCCGAGCCGCGCGAGGCCCCCGCGGCACGCCGTACCGGGGCGCCCGCGCCCGCCCGCCGCGCGGCCCCGGCCCCGGCCCCCGCCCCCGCCCCGGCACGGCCCGCTCCCGCGCCTCCCGCCGCCCCCGCGCCCCCCAGGGCCGTCGTACCGGCGGTGCCGCGCGTCCTGCCCTCCCTGCCCGCTCCCGCCACGGGCGCGGGCACGGACGTGTGCGCGCTCGGCGAGGGGTACGGCGGATGGCGTCCCGGCAGCGCCGAGGCCCGCATCTGCCGTGACGTGTCCGGGCGTTGACGGACCGGCCCCCGCCGCATCCCCCTCACTCACCCGCTCACCCCTCCTCTTCCAGGAGTCTCCGCTCGAGGCGGTCGACAGCCGCCCGCACACCGTCCCCGTAACCGTCGTCCCCCAACGCGTCGAACGCCGCCCGCGCCCGCATCAGATGGGTGCGCGCGGCGTCCGGACGGCGCAGTTTCAGGTAGTCGGCGGCGAGGTTGAGATGGAGCGAGGGGTAGAACCCGCGCACCGCGACCGAGGAGTCGTGCCGGGCGACCCGCTCGTCGGTCAGCCCGTCGGCGGCGGCCAGCGCCCTCAGGTCCCAGGCCAGTTCGTCACCGGCGTCGTCCTGCGTGTCCGCCATGTAGTGCGCGAGCGTGCAGCGGTGGAACGGGTCCCCGTCCTCGCCGATCTCCGCCCACAGCTCACCGAGGCGGTTGCGCGCCTCCTCGCGGTCGCCGGCGTGGAGAAGCATGACCGCCTGCCCGATCCGCACCATCGTGGCGTCCTCGGACATCTCCTGCTGCTCCATCGCCGTGTTCTCCTGTCACCCGCACACGCACAGCCAATACCGACGGTCCCGACGCTAGCCCCCGCCACTGACCATCGGGCTCAGGCTCGGGCTGCGCCCCGGTACCGCTGAGCCAGGCCGGTGACCGTGCGGGCCACCTCCGCGCGCAGTTCCGGCGGGCCCAGCACCTCGATCTCCAGCCCCAGCCGCAGCAGGTCCCCCAGCGCCACGGGCAGCGCCTCGACGCGCAGTACGGTCTCGGCCCACCCCTCCTCGTCCGGCGGCCCTGCGGCCCGCACCGCCTCCGCACCGGCCGCCCCGCACTGCACGGGCAGCAGCCTCATGCCGCGCGGGGACACCCGCAGCCGGGCCTCGCCGCGCAGCACCCCGGCCTCCATCCGGCGTGAGCTCTCCTGCCAGTACGCCGCCAAATGGAACCCGGCCGGCCGCTCGAAGGGCTCCTCCAGCGTCTCCACAGCGAGCATCCGCGACACCCGGTAGGTACGGACCGACTCCCCCGCGCCCGCCACGAGGTACCAGTTGCCGCCCTTGAGCACGACGCCCAGCGGCCCCAGTTCGCGGTGCACGTCGCCGCGCCAGCTCCGATAGTGGACGCGCAGCATCCGCTGCCGCCAGACCGCCCCGGCGACCTCCGCGAGGTACGGCGTGGGGTCGGCGTCACGGAACCAGGCGGGGGCGTCGAGGTGGAACCTCTCCTGCACACGCCGGGTGCGCTCGCCCAGGCCGTCGGGCAGCGCGGCCCCCAGCTTGAGCCGCGCCGTCGCCAGGTCGGCCGCCAGGCCCAGCTCCGCCGCCGCCTCGGGCATGCCGGCGAAGTGCAGTGATCCGGCCTCGTCGCCCGTCAGGCCGGTCAGCCGGGTGCGGTAGCCGTCCATCAGACGGTAGCCGCCGGCCGGGCCGCGGTCGGCGTACACCGGCACTCCGGACGCGCCGAGCGCCTCGACGTCCCGGTAGACGGTACGGACGGAGACGCCCAGCTCGGCGGCGAGTTCGGGCGCGGTCATCCGGCCGCGGTTCTGCAGCAGGAGGAGCAGGGAGAGCAGTCGGTCGGCGCGCATGGGCCAAGTCTGCCCCCGTACCTGACAGAAGGTGTCAGGTACGGACGGGAAGCTGGTTCCCGGGAGCGCGGGGAGTCTCGCGCCGGATTCCCGGATCTTGAGAGGAACCTCCATGACCGTAGAGACGCAGGCCGCCGGAAGCTTCACCTTCACCGGCTGGGAGGAGCACCCGGTCGCCGGGGCGGAGGAGGGCCCCAGGCTGGCCCGCGCCTGCGTCACCAACGTGTTCACCGGCGTCATCGAGGCCGCCGCGACCTCGTGCGAGTACGCCATCGCGTACCTGACCGGGAAGACCGGTGTCTTCACCGGTTACGAGCTGATCAGCGGCTCCGTGGCCGGCCGCGAGGGGACCTTCGCCGTCGAGGAGCGGGGCGCCTTCAGCGACGACGGCTCGGTCCACTGCACCTTCGAGGTGGTGCCGGGCTCGGGCACCGGCGGGCTCGCCGGGCTGAGCGGGACGGGCGGCTTCACCGCGCACCACGGCGAACCGGCCGTCCCGTACACCTTCACCTACGGCCTGGGGTGACCGGACCGGTCAGCCCAGGTTCGGCAGGGTCCAGTCGACGGGCTGGTGGCCCTGGGCGGCGACCGCCTCGTTGATCTGCGTGAAGGGGCGGGACCCGAAGAACTTCTTCGCCGACAGCGGCGAGGGGTGCGCGCCCTTCACCACCGCGTGCCGCTCCTCGTCGATCAGCGGAAGCTTCTTCTGCGCGTAGTTGCCCCAGAGCACGAAGACCGCCGGGTCGGGCCGCGAGGCCACGGCGCGGATCACCGCGTCCGTGAACTTCTCCCACCCCTTGCCCTTGTGGGAGTTGGCCTCGCCGGCCCGCACGGTCAGCACGGCGTTGAGCAGCAGGACGCCCTGCTCCGCCCACGGCATCAGATATCCGTTGTCCGGGACCGGCGTGCCCAGCTCCGCGTTCATCTCCTTGTAGATGTTCCGCAGGGACGGCGGCACCTTGACGCCCGGCCGCACCGAGAAGCACAGGCCGTGGCCCTGTCCCTCGCCGTGGTAGGGGTCCTGTCCGAGGATCAGGACCTTCACCCGGTCGTACGGCGTGGCGTCCAGGGCTGCGAAGACCTCTTCGCGCGGCGGGTAGACCGGCCCGTTCTCCCGCTCCTTCTCGACGAACTCGGTGAGCTCCCTGAAATAGGGCTTCTGCAGCTCGTCTCCGAGGACGCCGCGCCAGGACTCGGGCAGCATGTCGGTGTCGGTCACGTCAACAACCTCCGGTAAGCGATCAGCTCTTCACCGAAGAACTTACCCGCGGCCACTGACAGCGGCCGCTACCAGCTGGTCTTCCTGTGCAACTGCCACACCTGCATGATCGTCTGCGGGTCCAGTGCCCGTTCGGCGCCCGCGATGTCGTCGGAGGCGCCGACGTACAGCTTGCCCTGCCACAGCGGCAGCAGGCGGACGTCCTTGAGCAGGATCTCCTGGGCGCGCCCGAACTGCTCGCCCACCGCGGCGCGGTCGCTCTCCTGCCGTGTCTTCGGCAGCAGGCTGGCCGTGATCTCGGGCGTCTCGTACGGCGTACCGACCGCGTTCTCCTCGCCGACGAAGGGAGCGACGAAGTTGTCCGGGTCCGGGAAGTCGGGGGACCAGCCGCGGCCGAAGACCGGGAACTCGCCCTTCTGGTAGCCCTTCTGGAACGTGTTCCAGGGACGGTGCTTGAGCGTGATCCGGAACAGTCCGGACGCGTCCAGCTGCCGCTTCAGCTCGGCGAACTCCAGTGCGGTGGCCGATCCGTACCGGTCGGAGGTGTACCAGAAGGTGAGCGGGACGGGCTCGGTGATGCCCGCCTCGGCCAGTATGTTCCGCGCCTTCGGCGCGCTCGGCTCGCCGTAGGTGTCGAAGAAACTGGTCGCGTGGCCCGCGACACCGTTCGGAATCATCGAGTAGAGGGGCTCCGCGGTGCCCTTGTAGACCTTCTCGACGAGAGCGCCCCGGTCGATCACCTGGGCGACGGCCCGGCGGACCGCGGGGTTGCGTGCGGCCGAGTCCTTGGGGTTGAACACCAGGTAGCGGATCTCGGCGCCGACGGCCTCGACGACCTGGAGCTCCTTCTCCTTCGGCTGGTCCTGCAGGTCGATGACCTGCTCCGCGGTCAGACCGCGGAACGTCGCGTCGATCTCCTTCTTCTTCAGCGCTTCCACCATCACGGCGGAGTCCTTGAAGTAGCGGATCGTGACGGCATCGTTCTTGAGCTCGGCGAACCCGTCGTACTTCGGGTTCCTCACCAGCTCGGCCGTCCTGCCCGGCTTGTACGAGGCGAGGGTGTACGGACCCGAACCGGTCAGCCCGTTGTCCTCGCGGAGCTTGCTCTTCGGGTAGTCCGCGGGGCTCACGAGGGACATCGCGGGCGTCGCGAGAACGAACGGGAAGGTGGCGTCCGGCTTGTTGAGGTGGAAGGTGATTTTCCGGTCGCCGCTCGTCCCGACCCTGTCCAGGCTGCTCAGGAGCCCGCTGGGGCCGCCGTTCACGCCGATCGCGGAAATGCGGTCGATCGAGTGCTTCACGGCCGCGGCGTCGAGCCTGGTCCCGTCGGAGAAGACGAGGCCCTCGCGGAGCGTGCAGCTGTACACCTTGTTCGAGCTGTCCGTGAAGGAGCACTTCTCGGCGGCGTCGGGCTCCGGTGCGGCGCTGCCCACGGGGTAGCTGACCAGCGTCTGGAAGACGTTCCGGTACAGCTCCCAGGAGCCGTCCCACGCGCCGGCCGGATCGAGCGTGCTGGGCGTGCTCGTCGTACCGACAGCGAGCTTCTGCTCCGTATCGGACTGATCACCGGACAGCATCCCGCATCCGGTCAGCAGGGATATGGACGCAAGGGCTGCAACGGACTGCAGACGTCTGGTCCGGTTGAACACGTGCACGCTCCTCGATCAGCCATGGGTCGGCAGACCATACCGCAGCGCCCTGCCGGGTCAACGGGCAGACCCGGCAGGGCACTTGTGAACAATCCAGAGTAAAAGCGGAGTAAAGCGACTCAGCCCACGCCGGCGTTCAGGAAGATCCCGCCGTCGACCACCAGGGTCTGTCCCGTGATCCAGTCCGACTGGTCCGAGGTGAGGAAGGCTGCAGCTCCCCCGATGTCCTCGGGGACACCGAGCCGTCCCAGCGGGTACGCCGCGGCGGCCTCCGCCTCGCGGCCCTCGTAGAGCGCCTGGGCGAACTGGGTCTTCACCACGGCGGGCGCGATCGCGTTGACCCGTACGGTCGGCGCGAACTCGTGCGCCAGCTGGAGGGTCAGGTTGACCATAGCCGCCTTGCTCATGCCGTACGCGCCGATGAAGGGCGAGGCGGAGATGCCGGCGATCGAGGCGATGTTGACGATCGCCCCGCCGTTCTCCTTCTGCCACGCCTTCCAGGTGTGCTGCGCGAACCCGAGCGCGGAGACCACGTTGGTCTCGTAGACCTTGCGGACGACACCCAGGTCCAGCTCGGCGATCGGTCCGAAGACCGGATTCGTGCCGGCGTTGTTGATCAGGAAGTCGACCCGTCCGAACGCCTCCATGGCGCGCTCGACCGCGATCGCCTGGTGCGCCTCGTCGTGGGCCTTGCCCGCGACGCCGATCACCCGGTCCGCGCCGAGCTTCTCCACGGCCTCCTTGAGCGCGTCCTCGCCGCGCCCGGTGATGCACACCCGGTCGCCGCGGGCGACGAGCGCCTCGGCGACGCCGTAACCGATGCCACGGCTCGCGCCCGTGATGAGCGCGACCTTCCCGCTGTCCCGTACCTCTGCCCCAGCAGCCATGTTCCTCAGTCCCTCCTCGGTTGAGCGGTGAGAGTCGAGCGGCGTCAGTTGAGCGGGCCGCCGGCGACGTACATGACCTGGCCGGAGACGAAGCCGGCGTCCTCGCCCGTGAAGAAGGCGATGGCGTTGGCGATGTCGTCCGGCGTGCCGACGCGCTGCACCGGGATCTGGGTGGCGGCCGCGGCCTGGAACTCCTCGAAGCCCATGCCCACGCGGGCGGCGGTCTGCGCAGTCATCTCGGTGACGATGAAGCCGGGCGCGACGGCGTTGGCCGTGATGCCGAACTTGCCGAGTTCCTTGGCGAGGGTCTTGGTGAAGCCCTGCAGACCGGCCTTGACGGCGGAGTAGTTCGCCTGGCCCCGGTTGCCGAGCGCCGAGGAGCTGGAGAGGCTGACGATACGCCCGAACTTGGCGTCCACCATGTGCTTCTGGCAGGCCTTGGCCATCAGGAACGCACCCTTGAGGTGCACGTTCATCACGGTGTCCCAGTCGGACTCGCTCATCTTGAAGAGCAGGTTGTCGCGCAGGACGCCCGCGTTGTTCACGAGGATCGTCGGCGCACCGAGCTCGGTGACGACGCGCGCGACGGCGGCCTCGACCTGGGCGCCGTCGGAGACGTCACAGCCGACGGCGAGGGCGGTGCCGCCCGCCGCGGTGATCTTCTCGACGGTGTCCTTGCACGCGGCCTCGTCGAGGTCGAGTACGGCGACGGCGCGGCCCTCTGCCGCCAGTCGGACCGCGGTGGCGGCGCCAATGCCGCGCGCCGCCCCGGTCACGATCGCGACGCGCTGCTCGGTGGTGGACATGCTGGTTCTCCTCGCCCTCGGGTGCGGCCGCTCAGCCAGGTCGACCGAGAGTGAGTTCCCGATCACTGAGCAACCGCTTAGTAGCTTCAGCAGACGTGACGCTAGAAGCGATGGCACGCGGTGTCAACGGCCCGAGGAACGACCCGCGGAATCAGTAGTGCGGATCACCGCACCAGCAGGTCGAGCAGACGCTCGACCTCGGCCTCCGGATCGGCCGTCAGCCCCGTGTGCACGGGCCCCGGCTGCACGACGGTGCTGCGCGGCGCGATCAGCCAGCGAAAGCGCCGCCCCGCGTCGTCGCCCGCCGCCTGCCCGGCCCCTTCCCCTCCTCCGCAGACACCTTCCACGGCGCGCAGGGCGGCCCGTACGCCCGCCACGTCGGCGCCGGGGTCCAGCGCCTTCAGCTTGGCCTCGTCCAGGTGGGTCCTGACGGCGACGAAGGACTTGGCGCGGCAGTAGACGAGCACGCCCGCGTTGAACATTTCGCCGCGCTCCACGCGCGGCACGACGCGCACCAGCGCGTATTCGAAGACGTCCCGCTCGGTGCTCACTTGCCGCCGTCCTTCTCGGGCCGCCCGGCCCGCTCGCCCTGCCCGGCCCGCCCGGCCCGCTTGTCCTGCCCGGTCGCGTGCGGCCGCGGCGCCAGGCGGTCCGCCAGCCAGCCGGGAGCCTGCGACGGCCTGCCCTTGGTCGGCGCGCCGAGGGTGATCCGGTCGTGGATCGTCGCGGCGCGCGGCAGCAGCGCGTCGACGTACGCGCGGCGGAGCGCCTCGGTGCTCTCGAAACCGGGCTCGTCGACCAGCCATTCGGCCGGCACCTCGGCGGTGACCTCGGTCAGCAGTTCCTCGGTGACCAGCGGCGCGAGTTCGGCGGCCGCGGCCGCGACGTCGGGACCGAAGGACGCGAGGACGTGGTCCGAGGCGTTGTACGGCTTCGCGGACGCGCTCCGGGCGGTCGGCCAGTTGTGGTGCCAGATCATGGTGGCGCCGTGGTCGATGAGCCAGAGGTCCCCGTGCCAGACGAGCATGTTGGGGTTGCGCCAGGAGCGGTCGACGTTGTTGATCAGCGCGTCGAACCACACCACCCGGCCCGCCTCGGCCGGATCCACCTCGTACGCGAGCGGGTCGAAGCCGATCGAGCCGGGCAGGTAGTCCATTCCGAGGTTCAGCCCGCCGCTCGCCTTGAGCAGTTCCTGGACCTCCTGGTCCGGCTCGGCCAGACCGATGACCGGATCGAGCTGGATGGCGACCAGTTCGGGGACGCGCAGCCCGAGCCTGCGGGCCAGTTCCCCGCAGACGACTTCGGCGACCAGGGTCTTGCGGCCCTGCCCCGCGCCGGTGAATTTCATGACGTACGTCCCGAGATCGTCGGCCTCGACGATCCCGGGGAGCGAGCCGCCCTCACGCAGGGGCGTGACATAGCGGGTTGCTGCGACCTCTTTCAACACTTTCCTAGGCCACCCATCTCTTCAGCCTTACAATCCACGGACGACTTCTCCGGGGCGTAGGGGCAGGAATCACCGGTCAACGACGCTGGGGAGAATCTGGGGAGTTTCGGCCGGCGGGCCGGTCTCCCCGCTCCCCCAGCAGACCGTCGATGGTGCCGCGCCCCTTGCTGCCGGCCTCCGGCATGAAGTGAGCATAGTAACCGAGGGTGATCACCGGCGAGGAGTGTCCGAGCCACCGGGCCAGGGTCACGACGGACTCTCCTGCTTCCCACACGATCGAGGCGTAGGTGTGGCGAAGCACGTGGAAACCGTCCTCGGAGGCCGCCGCCCACTGCCAGGGTTTCGCCCCCTCGGCACGTGACGGGATGACGCCGGCCTTGGCCAAGGCCGGCGTCCAGGTGTAGGTGTTCCATGTGTTCACCGCGACGGCGTTGCCGAAGCGCGTGGTGAGCAGGAGGGAGAACTTCTTCCTCTCCCCCTCCGGCTTGCCCCACGGCAACTCCACCCCTACCGGCGGGAAAGCTTCGATGCCAACTGATCGAGCGTCCCGCCACCGTCGCGGCATAGGGTCTGGTGCACCATGACCGACCACCACACCTACGGCACCAGCACCCACACCGTCGGCGAGCCGGTCCGGCTCGTCAGCGACCGCCTCGGGCCGGTCTTCACCGAGCGCGACAGCGATTACCGGGGCATCTACCACCTCGCCAGCAGCCCCGACAGGCGGATCGAGATCCAGCCCAACCCGATCCCCGGCGACAACGGCGAAGACGACCTCTACGCTCCGGAACACCCGACGGCGCAAGTGCTGTTGCTCGCCACCACGCCGGTTGCGGAACCCGCCCTGCAGGCCCGCATGGGCTCCATCGAAGGGCTCATCCATCTGAACCACGAGACCGTGTGAACAGCAACTGATCCACAGCTTTTGACAATTGCTCGCGCCCGCCCCACTACGACACTGCCCGGCAGTGGATTCCAGGTCAGGTCCGTAGTGCTAATGGCTGTTGTCGTTTCGATCTTGAGGGCTGCGCGTCGAACAGGAGTCTCGATGCGATGGCGAGGACGTAGGACAGCTCGATCCCGGTTCGTGCTTCGTCGTCCCAGCTGCCTGCGGGCCGGATGGTGAGGGCCGTGTATACGGACCGCGCGGCGACCGTGTGAAGGGGTACCAGCGGGAGCGCCATGACCCACCGCAGACAGCCGTCGTCACCGGCCGTCCCGGCGACGTCGGGCCGATCGGACACCACTGGAGAGCCCCCTTGGCGTCGTCGGGGTTCTTGGCGAAGGCCAGTCCCCGTCCGTAGGCATGGACGTCGTCGCCCTGCCGGTGCTGTCCACCGTGTACCGTGCCGCCAGTTTCTGGCGCTGCCCGGACCGCGTCTTCCGGGGCCGCGGGAGGTCCTCGCGGTGACCCGGGCCGGTCACCTCGCCTCGGGCGGCCACGTACGGGCCATCGCCGCAGGACGCTTCCGGGGCGACGGAGGCTGAGCGAATCCGGCCCCGCGCACGGGGACACCCGGCGGCTGCTGAAGGTGATGACCCACAAGGGATGAGTACGCGTACTCAAGCGGGGCGAGCGGCGACGGCCGGAGACTCCGCCTATGGCGCAAAACCGTTTCTCCGTCAAAGCGTTCGCCCGTCCCCGTCATGGCCTTGCGACTGTCTCTCTCGTCTCTCTCATCTCCCTGGCACTCACCGGCTGCGGAAACGAGCTGAACGGCGGTGCCCCGCAGGGGAGGGTGACCAGGAGCGTCGCCCCCGAGGTGAGCCCCACACAGCCGTCCCCTGAGCAGAAGGCGTTCTCGGCGATGCTCACCACGTACGCGCAGACGTGCCCTCCGCCCGGCGGGAGGCCGTTGGCACCGTCCGGAGAACCGACCGCTCCGGAGCCGGTGCTGAACCTCGCCCCTGGGGAGACGCCCCCGACCGGCCCGATCGAACCCGCCCCTCCCACAGGGCCTGAGACGGAGTTGAACCGCCGCGACTGGTGCGCGAGCGTCCACCACGAACAGCGCATCATCGAGGCGCTGCAGAAGGTCGCGGAGCCTACCCCCGCCAAGGTCCGGAAGACCCTGAACGACTTCGGCTACATCGACGAACACATCCACGGTCTGAAGCAGGACGGCAACACCACGCGCTTCTACCTCGACCTGCGCGAGAGCGGCGGCCGGCTGTGCGAGGCGGGCCTGGCGGCGGGCGAGACAACGGACGTCACCCCGTGCGTGGCCCCCGCCACCGGGCCCTTCACCGTCACGTCAGAGAAGCGACCGTGACGCCGTGACGGTGGCCCGCACCGCGGACGGTGACACTGCGGCGTGACCCACGCCCCCACCCCTTCGCGACCACACCAGGCGCCGCTCGCAGGACGGCCAGGGGCTGCACCCGCCCGGGCGGCAGTCCCGGAACGGGCCGATCAGGAAACCGACCAGGCCCGGCGAGGGGGGCCTGTCGACCACTGTTCACCGCCTCCACCGGCCCGTCGCGGCACGCCCGTCCGGGCTGCGCGTCGAACGGGAGTCTCGATCGGGTGATCGCGGCTGGCCGCAGGCATGAAGGCGGGGCCCCTTGGTAGCTCGGGGTTGCGAAGCCAACCGACGATCCAGGAGACCCTGTTGCCGCAGTTCTACGCGTTCGCGCCGGTGGAGTTGAACTCGGGTTCTCCGTCGTGTGATTGTGTCGCCCACCGGTTCGGAAACGCAGCCGATCACCCGGAACGTGTTCGTCGGTATCCGTCGGAGATGACGGACGCGGAATGGGCGGCGGTCCAGCCGCTGCTGCCGGTGCCGGGGTGGGTGCGTGGCCGGGGCGGGCAGCCGGAGGCGTACTGCCACCGGGCGATGCTGGACGCGATCCGCTACCTCGTGGACAACGGCATCAAGTGGCGGGCGATGCCGGCGGACTTCCCACGGTGGGACCGCGTGTACGCCTTCTTTCGCAGGTGGCGTGAGCACGGCCTGGTCAGGGAGTTCCACGATCGGCTGCGTGGACAGGTCCGCCAGACGCTGGGCAGGGACGCGGAGCCGAGTGCGGGTGTGATCGACTCGCAGTCCGTCAAAGCGGACGCCGTCGTCGGCGCCGACAGCCGCGGTTCGACGCCGGCAAGCTGGTCAACGGGCGTAAGCGGCACGTCGTGGTCGACATGCTCGGTCTACTGTTCGCGGTGGTGGTCACCGCCGCGGACACAGGAGACCGCACCGCCGCCCAGGTCCTGCCGGCTCAGGTCGCCGGCACACACCACCGGCTGAACCTCGTCTGGGCCGATGGCGGATACATTCGACCGCAGTGCCTCCACCTTCGCCGACACCGCATCCAGGCCGAACAGGGCGGCCATCTCCTGGCACGTCAGCGGCCCTTGATGGAGCCGATGCCGGTCCTCGAGCACCCGCAGGATGCGCTGGTAGTCCACCGACAGCACCGATGAGTCCAGCCCGCCGTGCCCTACAGGCACCTGCGACTTCGGCTTCACGGCCCTCGGTGCCGACGGTGCCTCCTCCCTCTGTCCCTCTGCCGGCGCCGCCCGCTCGGCCTGGTCGTACTCGGCGGCTTCGCCCCCGGGGGCCAGCACCTCACCGATCCGCGAGCGGGCGATCACCCACTCTTTCCAGTTCCGCTCGGCCACGGCCAGCTCGGCTTGGACGCGGTCGGCTTCCTCACGCGGCTCGTCCACACGACGACGGGCGACGAGCTCGCGCTGTTCCAGCAACCCCATGACCGACGGCATCCACGGCCTCCCCAAGAGCGATCAATACGACAAGCCACTCCTTGTGGCTGGCATGGTCCGTGCCGTCCAGCGCGAAGTAGCGCGGGGCGGTGAACTGGGCCTCGATGCGGTTGAGCCAGGAGCTGTTGGTCGGCGTGTAGGCGAACTCGACGTTGTTGGCTGCGGCTCGGTCGCCGACCCGGGAGTCCTTCTTCGTGGTCAGGTGCGGGGAAAAGTTGTCGAGCACGATCGCGATCCGGACCTCGGGCCGGTGGAGGCCGCGCAGGTAGCGGCAGAACTCCAGGAACCTCGTGCGGTGCTTTCTCGGCTTGATGTGGCCGTAGAGCTGGTCCTTGCCCAGGTCGTAGGCGGCGAACAGGTGCATGACCCCGTGCGGGCGGGTGCAGGTCGCCCGACGGCGGGGCCTTGGCTCCCGGTCGGGGTCCTTGTGCTTCCCGCCGCGCTCGGCCCACTGCCGGCCCGGGTGCGGCTGGAGGCTGAGCGGGCCGAACTCGTCAAGGCAGAACACGACTTCGAGCTCGCCTTCCTCGGGCATGACCTCGCCGTCGGCGATGGCGTAGAGGTGCTCGACGCGGGCCTTCTTGGCGGCATAGTCGGGGTCACGGAAGGTCTTCCAAGTCTTTGTGCGTGGAAACGAGACGCCCTCCTCGCGGAGCAGGACCCGAAGGCCCTCGTGGCTGATGTCGTCGACCACCCCCTCGGCGACCAGGAAGTCGGCCAGCTTGGCCAGGCTCCAGGTCGAGAAGGGAAGGCCGTGCTCGGCCGGCTTGGACTTGGCGATCTTCTTGATCTCACGGCGTTCTGGGAGGGTGAACATCTTGGGCCGGCCGCCCTTGTACTTCGGGCAGAGGGAGTCGAAGCCGTCGGCGTTGAAGTTGTGGATCACGTCCCGGACCCGGTCTGCGCTGGTGAACGTCACCTCGGCGATCTTCGCCACCGGCATGCCCTGCGCGGGCAGCGGCACCATCTGGGCCCGCCGCCAGGTCGCCACCGACCCGGTGCCCCTGCGGACGATCCGCAGCAGCCGCCGACCCTCGTCGTCATCGATCTCGCGGATACGTACTCGTTCGGCCACCAGCACAGCGTGCCGGAAGCGCGCCGCCGGAGTGGAATCCGGACGGTGCGTCACCTCAGCACAGCACAAGGGTCACTGATGCGGCGCTAGCCGAGATTCAGAACCTCATCGTCCGCGTGCGTGCCGAACTCGGCGACGCGCACCTCCGCGATCTGCTCGTACCGGCTGATCCGGTCGGTCCACTCCGCGTCGACACCGAACGCCACCTGCGCGAAGCCCACCCGGCCGACGGCCTCGGCCAAGCCCGGATCACCAGGGGCCAGCAGCCGCACCGGCGCGTCAAGCGCCACGGTGTGCGGCGGCACGAAGTACTCGTCCGGCAGAACGGTGCGCGCATGGACGAGCGCGCCGACAGCGACAACCGAGCCAGCCCCCAACCGTGCGCACTGCAGAACCGTCGCCGTGGTCGCCACGTAGACGCACCTGCCGACCTCGCAGCCCAGCAGCGTGGCATGCGGCCCCACGAAGACGTGGTCGCCGACAAGCACCGGCTGATCGCCAGCGACCGCAGACCCGCGCAGCACCGCGTTCTCGCAGATCACCGCCGCCTCCCCGACCTCGACCCGAGACCCCTCGGCATCGAGCACCGCACCGTACATCACCCGCGCCCTCGGCCCCACGCGGACATCACCGACCAGCGTGGCCGTCGGGGCGACGTAGGCGGTGGGATGGACCTGCGGTTCATGTCCGCGATGCCGAATGCGGATTCCCTGCGTTTCAGCGATCATGAGCGGATTCTCGCCCGACCGTCCGCGAGCATGCTGGCGGTTTTCAGACATCGCGTTCGTCGAGACCTGTGCCATCCGCGATCTGAGGCACTACAGGGCGAACGTTGGCTGATGCGGCACCAGAGTGCCCTGCCACATGACGCGAGCACGATCCAGCGGGGGAAGATCCGCATGCAATGTCACTACCGGCGCAGCGGAGAGACCGGATGAGCAACAGCGAAGCGGCAGACGTCATGTCCGCGTGGGCCCGCGTCGAATCCTGGCTACGCGAGTACGCCCCTGCCTCGCACGCTTCGATTCTTCCCCCGGCCACCGAGGCCGAGACAGAGGAAGCAGAAAGCCAGCTCAGGCATCACTGCGGGTACGGCTTCCCGCCCGAGCTGGTCGCCCTGTGGAGGGTGGCCGGCGGGGTGCGGCAGCTCGACATCGACGAGTACGACGAAGAGGGCGAGGTGGGCACTGGGCAGTTCCTGCCTCACGGGCTGCTGCTCACTCCTGCTCAGTCGGTCCGGCCACGGCTGGCCGGCTTCGACTACCGGGGCAAGGACTATTGGGAGGGCGCGCAGTGGGCTGCTCCCTTCGGCAACTACTCCGAAGCGACCGACACCGGCTTGTACCTGTCGGCCACCGGGCTCGGTAAGTGGAGCAGCTACGAGGGCATGTTCATGGGAGAGCCGCTGTATCCGTCGATCACCGCGTACTTGGAAGCCGTCGCCCGGACCCTCGTCGAAGGCCCGGCCGAGCGGATGGGTTCCAATGTTCCTGGAATTGTGTACGGCTGTCTGATCTGGCAGGACCCGCAGTCTCCGCGACTGGACGAGACGGCCGCCGACTGGCGGCCCGTGCACTAGAAAAAGAGGCATCCCCCACCCCGTCCCGGGTGGGGGATGCCTGCTTCACCGCAGTCGGCTTACGCAGTCGATTCCCCGCTGGGCAGGCCGGCCCGCAGGCGGGCATTGGTGCCGTAGGCGGCATCGGCCACCACGACCGGCGGCCTCATGCACCAGCCTGCCAGTTCATCGGGCATGTCCAGAGCCAGCCGCCACTTCTCGCGGTGCCCAGCTTCGGGCGGAACGCGGGTGACGGTCCTGCGGTGGGTGTCCGCCACCCACTCCTTGGGCAGGAACAACCGCCACTGCAACGGACAGGAAGCGGTGTCACCGACGGCGTGGACGCTGACCGCGACCTGGCAGTTGGCGCGTTTGCCCAGGGCTCCGCAGCACTGCGGAGCCACGGCGACCGGCATTCTCCCGTCCTTGGGCACCGCCACGTCGTCGATCACCCAGGCCGTCGGGGCGGTCAGCGGCAGCATCCGCTCCGCGAACCGCCGCTGCACCGCCACCGGGTCCCAGGTGGACTGGTTCACGAACTGCTGCAGGTTCTGCTCGTTGCCGTCCGGCAGCCTCGAGGCGATGGCCCGGATCGACTTGCGGCGGCTGTCCAGCCTCAGTCCCCGCAGGTAGCGGTTGCCCGTGGCCCGCAGGCGTTGGCGCGCTTCCTGGAAGAACACGAAGTACGACTTGACGCCCTGCCCCGGGGTGCCTTGCCCACAGACAGGGACTTCGCCCAGGTTCTCGCGCTGCGCACGCAGACGCGCGTCCTGCTGGAGAGCGACGAGGACGAGGTGGCCGAAGGCGCGAACGAGCTGACCGCACGGGCGCTCACCGGCCTGTCCCTGCTCCGGGGCCCCACGGGGGACTGGGAGTGGCACGTGGCCACCGGCCCGCGGGCCTCCCTGTCCGACGAACTCGGCGCCCTCGTGGGCATCGGACTACTCGGCGTGCTGCACACCCTCAGCCACAACCGCTTCCGGCACTGCGCCTCGCCGGTGTGGGCGGGCATGTGCATCGACACCAGCAAGGCAGGCCGCCGCCGCTACTGCATGCCCGGCCTGTGCGGGAACCGGCAGAACGTGGCCGACTACCGAGCCCGCCACCAGGAGAGCGAGGCACAGCCGGGCCGCAGGAGCGTCACCGGCACGCGGTGAACCGGCGGCAGGCATCGCGGGGGTGGTGACCCGGGCACCACCCCTGCGACGCCATCCGTGCGTTCGGGGCTGCGAGCAGAGTCGGCGATGGTGACCCGGTCACCACCCGGCCCGGGTGAGGTGTCCCCGTCACACCTGGCTGCGGACGGCCGACTGCACGAAACCTGGTGTGAGTGCGTAGAACACCCCGTGCACCAGGAGGCGCCTCCATGGCCCACACCACATCGCTCCAGGAACCCGCTCATCACACGCGCCTGACGCGACATCACGTCACTGCCCCATCGGACGTCGTCACCGACCTCTGCGCCGCCCTCTTCGCCAGGCTCCGCGGCTACGACCAGCGCGTCCGGGCGCGGCAGTACATGGACGGGCTCCTGCAGGCCGAGGGGCGCAAGTCGATCGCGAACATCGCGGCCTCGGTCGGCGTACCGGGGGACGAGCAGCGGCTGCACCACTTCGTCAACAGTTCCCGCTGGGCGGTGAGCCCGGTGCGCAGGGCACTGGCGGCTTACCTCGGCGGAATCGACCCCGCCTCCGTCTGGGTGGCCCTGCCGGTGTCCATCCCCAAGACGGGCAGGCGGATGGTGGGGGTGTCCCCGCACTTCTCCGCCGAGGCCGGCCAACAGGTCGTTGGGCAGCGGGCATACGGCATGTGGTACGCCTCCGAGCGGATGGTCGCGCCGGTCAGCTGGCGGCTCGGCCTGCCCGGCACCGCCCCCGAACCGCAGCGCCCCTGCCAGGAACTCCCGGACGGACTCGGCGCCTCCGCCGCCCATGGCTGCGTCGCGGACCTCCTCGACGACGTCCCTTCGTGGCAGGACGTCCCGCGGCTGATCGTGACCGACGCCCGGGGCGACGACGAACGGGCCCAGCTGGCGCGGTTGCTGAGACGCATGTCCCCGGTCGCCGTGCGCATCAGCGGGCACACGCTGCTCGCCGTGGGCGACCGGCGCCGGGGGGCCAGGAGCGTCGGGCGCCTCGCCCCGGCCCGCTCGGCTCTCGACCGGGCGCGCCGGGCGCGTCCGGTGGGCCTCCCGCCGTACGGGGAGGACTCGTGCGCACCCGTGACCGCCACCGCGAGCGTGCGTCTTCCCGGTCTGCGGGAGACAGGGCGTCCAGGCACGGCGAGCGGGCTCGTCCTTCTCGGCGTGTGGCACGAACTGCGCGGCGAGCCCGCCGAGTTGTGGCTCACCAATGTCCAATGTCCCTCGTCGCGCGCCCTGTTGCGTGCGACCCGGCTGGCTCACCGGGTCGACGCCGGGTGGCGCGCTCGCGGCAGGGACGTGGGGCTGCGGGACTACGAGGGGCGCTCCTTCCAGGGGTGGCACCGGCACATGACTCTGGCGTCCTGTGCCTACGCGATGGCGGAGTTGCGGTCCGCCGGGGCCTCGGGCGGCTCCTCCCTGGTCGCCTGAACGGTCGCGCCGTCCCTCTTCTGCAGCAGTACGTCGTGCGTGCGGTGCAGCCGGAGCGCCACCTGCACGTCGAGCGCCCGCTCCGGCTTGAGCCAGTCGGCGCCCAGGAGTTCGGTGATCCGCTCCAGTCGGCGGGAGACGGTGTTGGGATGGACGTGGAGCGCCTCCGCCGCGTGCCGCGGGCTGCCACCGGCGGCGAAGTACTCGTCGAGGGTCCTGGTGAGTTCGGTGGAGCGCTGGGCGTCGTAGTCGAGGACCGGTCCGATCGTGGCCTCGATGAAGCTCGCGGCGTCCCGGTTGTCCGAGAGGAGCACTCCGAGGAAACCCAGGTCTTCGGTGGACGCGTAACCGCCGACGCTGTTGAGGGAGACCAGCGCATCCAGGCAGCGCAGCGCCTCCTGGTGGGCCTGCTGGATCAGGGCGGGGCTGGAGACCGGGCCCGCCGCTCCCACCGTCACCGGGTGGTCGAGAAGGGGGGAGAGTTCGGTGGAGACCTCGGCGGCCGCGACACTGGAGTCGGCGGAGGGCAGCAGCAGCGCGATGCAGCCGTTCTGAATGCTCCGCAGCCCGTCCATCCGCCGTGCGTAGGCCGCCGCCCAACTGGCCGCCCTGCCCTGGGTGCCGCTTTCCGGCCGTACGACCACGACGACGTGCGGCCGTTCGAGGTCGACGCTCAGTCTCCGGGCCCGCTGGACGAACTGCTGGGCGGACCGGTGCGGCGCGACGAGCAGGTCCTCGAACAGCTCGTCGCGGAACGGGCTCGCGGCGGCCGCCTCACCGCGGTGCATCTGGAGCAGCACCGCGACCGACTGGGCCGCCAGCCGTAAGGAGGTCTCACCTTGGCCGTCCAGTGGCTCACGGGGATGCACGAGCAGGACGGCGAGCTCTTCGCCCCCCGCCGTCACCGGCACGACCCAGGTGCCCGTGGCGAGGACGACGGGCACGCGCCGTGCGGACACCGTTCGGGACGCCTCCCACACTTCGGCCTCGTTCACCGCGGGAATCGTTCCGGAGCCCGCGAGCGGCCGGTACTCCATGTCGCGCACCCACACCGCGCCGTGGAACACCTCGGCGACCTCGTCGACGAGGGCGCTCAGGCTGCCTCCGCCGAGAGCGCGGTCGACCAGAGCAGCGTGCTGCTCCGCGAGCCTTCGGAGCACGTCCAGCTGCGAGGTGATCTGCGACGTGCCGAACTGGAGGCTGAGCACATCGGCGTGGCTCCTCTCCAGGGTGCGCGTCTTCTCGATGGCCACGGCGGCCATGTCTCCCAGCGAGCTCATCAAGGAGACGTCACCGACGGTGAAGTGCCGCACGTTGCGGTCCGCGGCGTACAGCACTCCGAAGGTGTTGTCGCCGAACTTCAGCGGCGCCGCGATGACGGCTCGCAGCCCCTCGGCCCTGACCACCTCGTCCAGGACCGTGGCGTGCTCCATCCGGTCGTCGACGAGGTAGTCGGCGCTCCACATCGGTATGGACTCCTTGATGGCCTTGTCGCCCAGGCCCGCCGAGTACGGGACGCGGTAGCCCACGGTGAGCGCGGACGCGTGGCCGTCCGCAGTGCGGACGAAGCTGTCTCCCGCCTCGGCGTCACGGAAGCTGATGTACGACATGTCAAGCCCGAGCAGCGTCCGGGTACGCCGGGTGATGGTCGCCAGCAGGGCGTCGAGATCGTAGGGAAGGGTCAGGTCGCGCACGGTGTCCACGAGCGCGGACAGTTCGGCCTCGCGCCGCTGACGACGCGAGAACAAGGCGTGGATGCCGGCGGCCATGAGCCCCGCCCGCTCCAGATGCTGCACCTCATCGGCTCCTGCGACGCCTTGCCGTGCCCGCCGAAGCAGCTCCTCGATCTCGGTCAGCGGCGCCTCTGCGGCGAGCAGTTCGAGAACTCCGAGCATCTCTCGCATACCGGAATGTTCGGCTGAATTCATCTATTGGTTGCCTTACCCGACAGAGCGTGCGCGCTATTCGCTCGCGCTCGCTGACCAACACGACTGTCCCTGCGGGCACCTTCCCCGAAGGCCACCAATATCGCACATGTGGCGAGCGTCACACACAATAGACGGTGTTCACGTCACCATCGTCGCAGCCAGACCTGTCACCGGGTCACCTTCCTGAACGGCCGAAGCCGTAGAAGAGTAAATGACCGGTCAGGATTCACTCCCAGAGTCCCGGAGGTCTGATGCTCGAAGTGCAAAGTTACCTAAAGTCCCTGGAACGCAGCAAGCTGTCGATGACCAACCCGGACCGCCCTCGAGTCTTCTCTCTTTCCGGTCGCGAGTGGGATCTGCTGGACGAGGTGTTCGCGCCGGTCTATTCCCCCTCGACCAGCATTTCCCTCGAATTCCTCGGGCTCACCGACCCGAATCCTGGGGCCGCACCCTCCTCTTTCCTGGAGATCGGCTGCGGCTCCGGCGTCATCTCCGTCCAGGCCGCGCTGTCCCATTGCACGACGGTGGCAACGGACATCAATCACCACGCCGTCGAGAACACCAGGATGAACGCCGAGCGGCACGGCGTCACCCACCGTCTGAAGGCGCTGCACAGCGATCTGTTCGACGCACTCGACCCCGACACCCGGTTCGACCGGATCTTCTGGAGCTCCAACTACGTGCTGGCTCCGCCGGACTACTCCTACGGGTCGGTCCACGAACGCGCCTACATGGACGCCGGATACCGCACCCACCGCAGGTATCTCGAACAGGCGGTGCATCACCTGACCGACACCGGGTCCGCCCTGCTGCATTTCTGCGAACGGGGCAATGCGGCCGAGCTGGCGGGCATTGCCGAGGAGTGCGGCCGTGAACTGCGGGTACTGCGCCGCCGCACGGTCCTCGAAGGAACCGATCCAATCGAGCACCTCCTGCTCGAAGTGGTTCCGGCGGAGAGCCGGCCCTCCCGGAACTCCGGTCGTGACACCGGCTTCGGCCAGCTGGTACGGGTCTGATCTCCCGCAGCGCCGGCCCGCCCGCCACGACTCCCAGGAGACTTCAGCACCGATGCGCACTCTGCTGGTCGACAACCACGACTCCTTCACCTACAACCTGTTCGACTACCTGGCGCAGATTTCCGGAGAAGAGCCGACGGTCGTCCGCAACGACGACACACAGTGGCGCATCGCGCACCTCGGGGACTTCGACCGAGTGGTCATTTCACCGGGTCCGGGGAGCGCCGCACGCCCGGCCGATTTCGGCATCTGTCGGGACATTGTTCGCGAGACACAGATTCCTCTGCTCGGAGTATGTCTCGGGCATCAGGGAATCGCTCTGACCAGTGGCGGAAAAGTGGCCCTGGCACCGGAACCCCGGCACGGGCGTATTTCCCCTGTATTGCACACGGGAACAGGAGTGTTCGCCGGACTGCCCTCTCCGTTCGACGTCGCACGTTATCATTCTCTCGCCGTCACCCGGCTGCCCGACGAACTCGAAGCGACGGCGTGGACGCCCGACGGAATTCTCATGGCTATGCGACACAGAGACCGTCCGCTGCACGGAGTCCAATTCCATCCGGAATCGATCGGGACGGAATGGGGAATGCAGCTCCTCAGGAATTTCGTAGACCTTTCGCCGGGCCGGAGGCCATGGGTCTCGGGCGCGCTCGGCGGCGTCCGGCAGCAGGATTCCGGGGCCTCTCGGGACTCCGGTCTCCCGCAGGAGGACGCGGCCGATGCGGAGCCGCAATCCGTTCCGCGACGCCGGTTGCGCGTCCGTGCGGAGCGGTTTCAGACCCGGTGGGACGCCGAAGTCGTCTTCCAGCACCTGTACTCAGCGGCCACCAGGTCCTTCTGGCTGGACAGCGCCGGCACCACCGGTGAACTTGGCCGGTTCTCGTTCATGGGCGATGCCTCGGGCCCGCTCGCCCGCGTGGCCACTGCCGACGTGTCCAGCCGCACGGTCCACGTGGACTCCCGCAGCGGAGCGAAGATCGTCACCGGCGACTTCCTGAGCTGGCTCGACGAGGACCTGCGCGGCACGGACACCCGGGTGCCGGAGCTGCCCTTCGCGTTCGCACTCGGCTGGGTCGGCTGCCTGGGGTACGGGCTGAACCCCGCATCCGGCGCGGCCCCGGCGCACCCTTCGCCGGAGCCGGACGCGGCGATGCTCTTCGCCGACCGCGCCGTGGTCTTCGACCACCGGGAGGGCACCACCCACCTCCTCGCCCTGGAGGAGGAGCCGGGCACGGCGCACCCCTGGCTGGTGGAGACCGCCCGTCGCCTCGAAGCCCTCGCGGGCCTCGACCGGGGCCCCGCTCCCGCACCGCCCGCCCGCGACGTGCAGCTGGAACTGCGGCACGACCGGCAGGAATACCTGAACCTGATCAAGTCTTGCCAGACGGAGCTGCGGTCCGGCGAGTCGTACGAGATCTGCCTCACCAACATGGCGTCGGCGCGTGTGGACCTCGACCCGTGGCAGAGCTACCGGCATCTGCGCAGGGTCGCTCCCTCCCCGTTCGCGGCACTGCTGAGGTTCGACGAACTGTCGGTGCTGAGCAGTTCCCCGGAGCGTTTCCTGCGCGTCGGTGCCGACGGCGCCGCGGAGTCACGGCCCATCAAGGGCACCAGGCCGCGCGGAAGCACACCCGAGCAGGACGCCGCACTGGCCGATGAACTGCGCCACGACGAGAAGGAGTTAGCGGAGAACCTGATGATCGTCGACCTGGTGCGCAACGATCTGAGACGGTGCGCGAAGACCGGTTCGGTCGCCGCCGACGACGTCTTCCGCGTGGAGACGTTCGCCACCGTCCACCAGCTCGTCAGTACCGTGACCGCCACCCTGGACTCCCGCAGCAGTGCCGTCGACTGTGTACGTGCGGCGCACCCCGGCGGTTCCATGACCGGGGCTCCCAAGGAAAGGACCATGCAGATCATCGACCGGCTCGAAGGCGGCCCGCGAGGCATCTACGCGGGCGCCGTCGGGTACTTCTCCCTCACCGGGGCGGCCGACCTGAGCATCGTCATCCGCACGGCCGTCCTCACGCCCGGCCTGGTGCGGTACGGAATCGGTGGGGCGATCACCGCGCTGTCGGACCCGGAGGCCGAGTTCGAGGAGACCGCCGTCAAGGCGGCCCCGCTGCTGGCCCTGCTGGGGGCCGAGTTCCCCGGCCGCGTCCCCGGCCGCGCCACCGCCCCTGCGGCCTCGTTCCCCGAGACGTTCCGCGCCTGACCTGGCACCCGACCCGATACGGACCCGCACGGAAGCCGGCCCGGGCACGTCCGTCTGGGCCGGCATCCGTGCGGCAGCCGCCCCTCAACGGCGCTCCTGCAGCAAGTCGACGAGCGCCGCCGTGTCCTGTGCCCGTTCGCGCAGCTCCGTGGCAGCCAGTTCCGTGGCGACCTCCTCGACGCCCGCGCCCCTGTTCCGCAGCTCCGTCAGGTGTGCCTGCGCGGCTACGGACTCCCCCGAGAGCGTGTCGCCGTGCAGCCTGCCCAGCCGGGCCACCGCGTCGAGGGTCCGTTCCGACATCGCCTGGACGGTGTTCCAGGCCACCATGTCCTCCACCCGGCGAACCGCCGCCGTGCGGTCCGTCTCACCGGCATCCGGCCAGAGCAACCGTTGCGGAGTGGCCCCCGCGTTGCGGAGCCTGCGCCAGTCGCGCGTGCCGAGGCGCTCCTCGTACAGGTGGTACACGGCGCGGGCGAGAGCCAGCGCAGACCCGCCGCGCGGTACGACGGTGTCCGCCCGCTCGTGGAGCGCCGCCTCCGTCCTGGCCGCGTCGAAGGACGCCACCGAGCCGCAGGCCGGCGGGCGTCCGGCGGCGAGGGCCCGGCCGAGCCCCTCGAAGTAGGCGTCGGCAGCGTCCTCGTAGCGACGCGGCGAGTATAGGTGGCTGACGTTGACCGCGATCCCCTGCGCGAGGCAGCCGCTCACCACTTGCAGGCCGGCCGCGGTGCCAGGCACCGTGATCAGCAGGTTGGGGCGGTTCACCGCGTCGGTCAGGGCCCGAGCCCCGGCGAGCGAGCCGGGGGCGTCGTCGGCGGACCTCGGATCCAGTTCGGCGCACACCCAGCCGTCCGCGCCACGCGTCGACGCGAACCGCTCCGCGAGCACGTCGCAGGCCAGGCGGACGTCGTACCGGTGCAGTGCCCACAGGGCCACCTCGGCGCCGACGCCCCGCTCGCCGAGCAGGTCGAGCTGTTCGCGGTAGGCAGTGCCCTCCCGCACTTCGCGCCCGAGTTCCCGCAGCGGCAGCAGGGCGCCTGTCACCGGCGCCTCCGAGACCAGGCGCCTCAGGGTTCCGTCCACGAGGGACCGGCGGGTGACTCCGTCCAGCCAGACGGAGACCCCTTCGTGCACCAGTTCCGCCAGCGCGGAGCCGCTACCAGCTGTCTCTGCTTCGACCACTGCTCGCTCACTCTTCCCTTCGCCCGGCGGCCGCCGCGGACGTCGCGGCCCCGGCATCGTCGGCGTGCGCGTCAGTGTCGGCGGCCGGAAAGGCCCACGCTCCGCTGGTCGGCGCCGACTGCTCCCACGGGAGAGGGCGGCCCCTCCTGTACGTCAGGTACGTCGCCCAGCTCGCGACGAGCACAAGGACGCTGGCGGTCACGATCACCCCAGCCGCTCCAGGTGCGGGGCCAGCACGGTGCCCACGGATTCTCCGTACGTCGCGGTGACGCGAGCCAGCAGGTCCTGCGCAGACGCCCGGTAGAGCTGGGAACCCACGGTCTCCAGCGCCTCGGTGGCGAGTGCACAGCCGAGCGGGACCGCCGTGTCGGGCGTAAGTTCCCAGCCGATGGCGGCGAGGAAGCCCGCCCGGAAGGCGTCGCCCGCGCCGGTGGGGTCCGCCACGCCGCCCGACGGCACGGCGGGGAAGGTCTCTCGCATCCCGTCGGCGGTGTCCAGGTGGACGCCCTCGGCGCCGTGCGTGACGATCCAGGCGCCCACCCGGGAGAGGATCTCCTCCCGGCTCCAGCCGCTCAACTCGACCAGGAGCGCGGCCTCGTAGGCGTTGGTGAACAGCCACCGCGCCCCGGTGACGAACAGTCGCGCCTCGTCGCGGGTGAGCCGGGCGAGCTGCTGCGAGGGGTCGGCCGCGAACGGTATGCCCAGCTCCACGCACTGCCTCGTGTGCCGGAGCATCGCGTCGGGAGCGTTGGGGGCGACCAGCACCAGGTCCAAGCCGCCCGTCCGGTCGGCGAGAGCGGCGAGGTCGATCCGGGCCGCCTCGGCCATGGCCCCGGAGTAGAACGAGGCGAGCTGATTCTGGTCCTGGTCCGTGGTGCACATGAAGCGTGCGGTGCCCAGCCGGCCGGAGACATGGACGTGCTCGGTGTCGACGCCGTTGTCTTTGAGCCAGACTCGGTAGTCGTCGAAGTCCGCCCCCACCGCGCCGACCAGAAACGGGGTCAGTCCCAGCCTGCCCAGTCCGAAGGCGATGTTCGCTGCGACCCCGCCCCGCCGCACCTCCAGGTCGTCGACGAGGAAGGAGAGGGAGAGGTGGTCGAGGTGGTCCGGCACCAGTTGGTCGGTGAACCGGCCGGGAAAGGTCATGAGGTGGTCGGTGGCGATGGAACCGGTGATGGCAATGCGCACAGCATCTCCCCAGGCATGCTTTCGGTGGTCGTCGTGGGCCGCTCCGCCTCTCAGCGGCGGCGGGTCCGTACTCGGTCGATGGCGGGCGGGGCGGACCGGGCACGCGCCGGTCGCGCGGCGGGCCCGACAGGCGTCCCCTCTCCCGCGCACCCCGCGCACCCCGCGCACCCCGCGCACCCCGCGCCGAGAACGCCGCGGTGGACGTCGAAGACGGCGCCGGAGCGGTTGAGGGTGATGTAGTGGAGCCCCGGCGCGCCTTCGGCCAGCAGTCGGCGGCCCATCGCGGTCGCGTGCTCCACACCGATCCGGTACGAGGCGTCCTTGTCACCCCTGGCCGACTCAAGGCGGCGTGCGAGACCGGCCGGGAACACGGCACCGCTGAGCTGCGCGAACCGGGCGGCCTGGCGGACGTCGGTGGCCGGCATGATCTCCGGGATGATCGGGACGTCGCATCCCGCGGCCGTCACCCGGTCACGCAGCCTGAGGTAGTCCTCCACGTCGAAGAACATCTGCGTGATCGCGTAGTCGGCGCCCGCCCGGCACTTGGCGACGAAGTGCCGGATGTCGCTGTCCCAGTCGGGCGACCGCGGGTGCCGTTCGGGGAAGGCCGCGACTCCCACGGTAAAGTTCCCCAACGACCGGACCAGCTCCACGAGTTCGTACGCGTGACGCAGTCCCTGCGGGTGCGCGGTCCACTCGCCCCCCGGGTCACCGGGCGGGTCGCCACGGAGCACCAGAATGTCCCGGATGCCGGCGTCCGCGTACTGGCCGACGATCGCGCGCAGTTCGGCCACCGAGTGACCGACGGCGGTGAGGTGGGCGACCGGGCGCAGTGTCGACTCCGCCGCGATACGCCGGGTGACCTCGACCGTGCGGTCCCTCGAGGAGCCGCCGGCCCCGTAGGTGACCGACACGAACGCGGGCGACAGCGACTCGGCCCGCCGGATCACCTGCCACAGGGACCGGTCCCCCGCCTCGCTCCGCGCCGGGAAGAACTCGAAGGAGAAGGAGTACGGGGCGCCGGCCGTCGGGAGCGGCGCGCCCTTGCCCGTCCGATGCTGCGGATGCTCCACGGCTCACACTCCCGTGGCGGTGCGCAGGGCGTCGACGCGGTCGGTGCGCTCCCAGGTGAAGTCGGGAAGCTCGCGGCCGAAGTGGCCGTACGCCGCGGTCTGGGCGTAGACCGGA
>NZ_JBSFTV010000053.1:0-44853 GCF_053591455.1 Streptomyces sp. NPDC003016 | reverse complement strand
GGTCGTGGTCCGGCAGCTCGTCCTCGTCGGCGACATTGCCGAACACCACCTCGACACTGCGCTCGGTGCCCCGCCACGTCTTGCCGTTGTGCTGACTGCCGTCAGGCGCAACGCCGGGGCGTTACGCGGACTTGCGGCTGTCCCGCGGATGCACCGCAATGTTCATGGCGCCGGATCGCAGTACCGCGAGCCTTTCGGCCAGGACCTCTTCGAGCTCCTCGCGGGTGCGCCGTTCCATGAGCATGTCCCAGTGCGTACGCGCGGGCTTGCCCTTCTTCTCCTCAGGCCCGTCGCCGTCTACCAGGAGTGCCGTGGCGCCGCACGCCTTGCACTCCCACTCCGGCGGAATTTCGGCCTCTACCGAGAACGGCATCTCAAATCGATGTCCGTTCGGGCATGCGTACTCCACCGCCTGGCGCGGGGCCAGATCGATGCCGCGGTCGGTCTCGTAGCTTGTCACCACGAGTCGCGTGCCGCGGAGAGCTCGCTCACTCATGAATCGTGCCTCCCGGGCTTGTCGCCCACAGGACAGGTGTCGCTGTCGTCGTCATCCGGTCAACGTCCGGTCGGCGGTAAAGATTCCCGTTGCGGGTCATGCGTCGCCCGTCGTGCCGCTGCTTTTTCCCAAAAGTTGGGTACCCACCAGTGCCCGGTTTGTCACTTCTGGCAGCAGATGTCACCCAGCGTTGTCGATATCCGAGCGCGCAGTAACGGTCCGCCTGGCAGGCCAAAGGCGTACACTACCGGCCTTTCACTTCAAGGTCTAAATTCGTTCCGGCACGGGGTTTCCTGCCGCCTCCACGGCACGCCTCACGGGTACCCGGACGAGCAGGGCGAAGCCCAGGGCGAAGAAGGCCACGAGCGAGATGAGCGCGTCCCGGTAGCTGCCGGTCAGCTGGTAGGTGAGCCCGAAGACCAGCGGCCCCAGCCAGCTCATGCCCCGGTCGCTCATCTCGTAGACCGAGAAGTACTCCGCCTCCTTGCCGCGCGGCACCATGTGGGAGAAGAGGGAGCGGGACAGGGCCTGGCTGCCGCCGAGGACCAGGCCGATCGCCGAGGCCAGGGCGTAGAACCAGGCGGCCTCCCCGGCCGGCAGGAAATAGGCCGCGCCGATCGTCAGCGTCCAGGCCGCGAGCGAGCCGAGGACGGTGCGCTTGGCACCGAACCGCTGGGCCAGCCGGCCCATGCCGAGCGCACCGGCGACCGCGAGCACCTGTACCAGCAGGACGGCCGTGATGAGCGTCGTCTGGTCGAGGCCCAGTTCCTCGGACCCGTAGATCGACGCCTGCGAAATCACTGTCTGAACGCCGTCGTTGTAGACCAGATAGGCGAGCAGGAAGGAGAGCGTCAGCGGGTGGCGGCGCATGTCCTTGACAGTGGTGACCAGTTGGCGCCACCCCGTGCCGGTCCTGCCCGGCGCGCGGCCACCGCTCGTGCCGCTCGCCGTCGTCCTCCGGTCGCGCAGCCGGCGCAGCGGTACGAGCGTGAAGGCGCCCCACCACAGGCCCGCCGAGGCCAGGCAGATCCGGACGGCCGTGGACTCAGGGATTCCGAAGCCCTCGTGTCCCGAGTAGAGGACGAGATCGAGGACGAGCACGAGGGCGCCGGACGTGTAGCCGAACGCCCAGCCGCGTGAGGAGACCTTGTCGCGCTCGTGCGGCTGGGCGATCTGGGGGAGATAGGCGTTGTAGAGCACCATCGCGACGGACTGGGCGGCGTTGGCGACGATCAGCAGGAACGCGCCGAGCAGATAGCGGTCCCCGTCCAGGAAGAACATGCCCGCCGTCGCGCCCGCCCCGACGTACGCGGCGGCCGCGAGCAGTGGCTTCTTGCGGCCCGTACGGTCCGCGACCGCGCCCACCAGCGGCATGACGAGTACGGCCACCACGACGGACACGGAGACGGCGTACGCGAACACCGAGCCCGCCCGCACCGGGATGCCCAGCGGGTGGACGAAGCCGTCCGCGTCCGCCGCCGCCTTCGCGACCACCGTCAGGTAGGGGCCCAGGAAGACCGTGAGCACACTCGTCGAGTAGGCGGAGCACGCGAAGTCGTAGAAGTACCAGCCGCGTTGCTCGCGCCTGCGGCCGGCCGCCCCGTCCGGGCCGTCCGCCTCCTCCGCGCCGTCGGTGCGGTCCACGGCGTCAGCGCTCACCGCGCACCCCCTCGCTCGTCCCCGTGCCGTGCGGTCGCGGGGACGGGACGGCACAGGTCAGGCCCAGGCACCCCGCTCGGTCAGCACCGTGCGCAACGTCTCGATGTGATCCGTCATGATGCCATCCACGCCGAGATCGAGAAGCGCTGCCATCCGGCCCGGATCGTTGACCGTCCACACATGGACCCGGAGGCCGAGGGCGTGCGCCGTCCGCACGAAGCGGTGATCGGCCACCCTGACGCCGCTCCGGGCCTCCGGGACCTGCGCGCACACCGCGCTGCGGCGCACGGGGGCGGGCAGCGAACGCGAACGCAGCCACAGCCCCAGGACGCCCGCGGTGCCGAAGGAAGGGGCGAGGCGGGGGCCCGCGAGGCGCTGCGCCCCGGCCACCCGGTTCTCGTTGAACGATCCGACGCACACACGATCCCACGCGCCGGTCCTGCGGATCAGGCCGACCAGGGGTGCGAGAGCGGACTCGGCCTTGATGTCCACGTTCCAGCGGGCTTCGGGGAACTCTCCGAGCAGTTCCTCGAAGAGGGGCAGCGGCTCGTTTCCCGCCACCCGCGCGCGGGTGGCGACGTCCCAGGGAAGCGCGCACATGCTTCCCCGCGCGTCCGTCGCCCGGTCCAGGGTCGCGTCGTGGAACGCGACGAGCCGGCCGTCCGCCGTGGCGTGCACGTCCGTCCCGAAGTACCGGTACCCGGCTTCACGAGCGCGCCGGAACGCCGCCGCGGTGTTCTCCAGGCCGTCGGCCGTCGGCCGCCCCGCCGCGGTGGGCGAACGCGAGGGGCGCGGGGTGGTTCAGATAGGGGTGGCGTACCCGGTCACGGTTCACCGGGGGATTGTCGCGCCTTCCCGTGAACCGGGGGCGACGGCCCCGGCCCCGGCCCCGGTGCCGGCGTCCGGCGCCGGAACGGCGAAGACGCGCAGGAAGAACTGGGCGAGCGGTCCGATGGCGAGGGTGTAGACGACGGTGCCGGCGCCGAGGGAGCCGCCCAGGGCGAAACCGGTGGCGACGACGGCCACCTCGATCCCGGTGCGTACGAGCCGGATGGAGCGGCCGGTGACGCGGTGCAGTCCGGTCATCAGCCCGTCGCGCGGACCGGGCCCGAACCGGGCGGCGATGTACAGGCCCGTCGCCACGCCGTTGAGCACGATGCCGACGAGCATCAGCGGGATCTGCCCGGCCAGGCCGTGCACGTCGGGCACGAGGGCGAGCGTGCCGTCCATCGCGATGCCGATCACCACGACATTGGAGACGGTGCCGAGCCCGGGGCGCTGCCTGATCGGGATCCAGAGCAGCAGGACCGCGGCACCGGCGATGATCGAGACCACACCGATCGTCAGTCCGGTCTTCTCGGCGAGGCCCTGGTGCAGCACTCCCCAGGGTTCGAGGCCGAGGCCCGCGCGCACGAGCACCGCCGAACTCACTCCGTACAGCGCCAGACCGACGTACAGCTGCAGCAGCCGTCGGGTGAGTTCCCCGGACAAGAGGTGCTCCTTGGATAGAGGTAGTGGCGGCGGTGGACCGCTGCGTGACACTCTGTGGCTTGGCAGAAGATGCTATCCATGGCCAATTCGACTTAGGTGGACTGGAAATTATGGCGCAGTGGACTTCGGCGGTCGGCGCGGCCCAGCTTGCCAGGCAGCTCAACGCCCAGCAGGCGCGTCCGCAGGGGCCCGGTACGCGCAAGCCGCCGGCGTACCGCGCCCTCGCCGACGGCATAAGGCTGCTGGTGCTCGAAGGGCGGGTGCCGGTCGCCGCGAGGCTCCCCGCCGAGCGCGAACTGGCCGTGGCCGTGGCCGTCAGCCGTACCACTGTGGCCGCGGCGTACGAGGCCCTGCGCGCCGAGGGCTTCCTGGAGTCGCGCAGGGGCGCGGGCAGCTGGACTGCCGTTCCCGCGGGCAACCCGCTGCCCGCGCGCGGCCTCGAACCCCTGCCGCCCGAGTCCCTCGGCTCCGTGATCGACCTCGGCTGCGCCTCCCTGCCCGCGCCCGAGCCGTGGCTCACCCGCGCGGTCCAGGGCGCGCTGGAGGAGCTGCCGCCGTACGCGCACACGCACGGCGACTATCCCGCGGGCCTGCCCGCGCTGCGGCAGATGCTCGCCGACCGGTACACCGAGCGCGGCATCCCGACCATGCCCGAGCAGATCATGGTCACCACCGGCGCCATGGGCGCGATCGACGCCATCTGTCATCTCTTCGCGGGCCGGGGCGAACGGATCGCCGTCGAGTCGCCGTCGTACGCCAACATCCTCCAGCTGATGCGCGAGGCGGGCGCCCGGCTGGTGCCCGTCGCGATGGCCGAAGGGCTCACGGGCTGGGACCTGCCGCGATGGCGGCAGGTCCTGCGCGACGCCGCCCCGCGCCTCGCGTACGTCGTCGCGGACTTCCACAACCCGACCGGCGCCCTGGCCGACGAGGACCAGCGGCGCGGGCTCGTCGACGCGGCGCGCTCGGCCGGGACCGTTCTCGTCGTGGACGAGACCATGACGGAGCTCTTTCTGGACGCGGACGTCGCCATGCCGCGGCAGGTCTGCGCCTTCGACCCGTCGGGCAGCACGGTCCTGACGGTGGGCTCCGCGAGCAAGGCCTTCTGGGCGGGCATGCGCATCGGCTGGGTGCGGGCGGCCCCGGACGTGATCCGCAGCCTGGTGGCGGCCCGCGCGTACGCCGACCTCGGGACGCCCGTACTGGAACAGCTCGCCGTCAACTGGCTGATGAGCACGGGCGGCTGGGAACAGGCCGTGGAGATCCGCCGCACGCAGGCACGCGAGAACCGCGACGCGCTCGTGGAAGCGGTGCGCAGGGAGCTGCCCGACTGGGAATTCGACGTCCCGCGCGGAGGGCTGACGCTCTGGGTCCGCACCGGGGGGCTGTCGGGTTCGCGCCTCGCCGAGATGGGCGAGCGCGTCGGTGTACGGGTCCCCTCGGGGCCGCGCTTCGGCGTCGACGGGGCCTTCGAGGGGTACGTCCGGCTGCCGTTCACCGTCGGGGGGCCGGTGGCGGACGAGGCGGCGGTGCGGCTGGCGGCGGCCGCGAGACTCGTGGAGAGCGGAGCCGGCTCCGGCACCGAGGTCCCGCGTACGTTCGTCGCCTGACCCGCGTCCGCCGGCTCTCCGGGCCTTCCGGGTCAGCCCTCGGCGGGTACCGGCTCCGGTTCCTGCGCCGGGGGCCGGATCCGGGGCTGTTCCCCGGAGCGCGCCTCCGGCATGTCCAGGCGCTCGGGAAGCAGGTCGGTGACGGCCTGCCGGTGCGCCTCGCTCGTCGCGTCGTCGTACGGGTCGGGTGTCGCCGGGACCTGGAGCCGCATCACGGGACCGGTGCCGAGCCGTGCGTAACCGCGGCCGGGAGGGGTGTCGCGTGTCGGTGTCGTGTGCGGCGGCTCTCCCAGGACGGACTCCACCTGCCCGGGAGCGGACGGACCGAGCACCACGCGCGCGCGCGTGTGGGAGCGTACGGTCTCGCTCAGGGCATCCACGGCGTCGAACTGCTCCGCCACCACCACCGTCACGTTCGCCGCCCTGCCGTGCCGCAGTGGCACCTGGAGCAGCTGCTGGGGGTCGGGGCGCCCGTCGGCGGCCGCCAGGTGACCGAACACGCTCGGCCGGTCCAGCAGGATCCACAGGGGGCGTTTCGTGTCTTCCGGGGCGGGGTGTCCGGCCTGGCGGGCGCGGTTCGCGGCGATCAGCCGCCGCTCGGTCTCGTGCGCGGCCCATTCCAGGCTGGCGAGCGCTCCCGCGACACTGCATTCGACGGCCAGTACGCCGTCGCGTCCGGTGAGGCAGGCGTACTCGCCGGTGCCGCTGCCCTCGACGATCACCACGTCGCCGTACTGGAGGGCCTGCAGGGCGATCGAACGCAGCAGGCTGGTCGTACCGCTTCCCGGGTGTCCCACGGCGAGCAGGTGCGGTTCCGTGGAGCGCGGACCCGTCCGCCAGATCACCGGGGGAGCGTTGTACGTCCGGTCGCCCTCCGTGACCGGTACGGTCCGCTGGACCGCTCCGGCGTCGGTGAAGCCCAGTACGGTCTCGCCCGGGGCGGTGACGAAACGCTGGGCGGCGATGGCGGTGGACAGCGCGGGGAGCACCGTCATGAGGAGCTGGTTGCCCTCCTCGTCCCACGCGAAGTGGTACTCGCGGCCGCGGCCCGACTTGGCGTGCAGCAGCTGCTCGACGCGGGCCCGGGAGGAGGCGTCGCCGTCGGCGAAGTACGCCGGGTAGCGCACCAGGAGCCGGACGAGCCGGCCGTCGTCGAAGGCGTACTCGGGGAACGCCTTGTCCCACTCGCCGCCGTGGGTGAACAGCGGGTCGGGGTCCTCGGCCACCGAGAAGTGCGGCACCAGGGCCTCGTAGACGGCCCGGAGCCGGTCCTTCTCGCCCTCGTCGGGTCCGGGCGCGGGGGTGTGCTGCCGCCCTTTCCAGGCGGCCGCGCCCATCACCGTGATCAGGACGAGCAGCGGTCCGTACGGGATGAGCGCGACCACCAGGACGAGGGCCGCCGCCAGGAACAGCGCGGGACCACGCCGGTCCTTGGGTGTGGCGGCCCAGGTGCGCCGGCCGGCGGCGGCCAGCCTCCGAAGACCCCGTGCGACGGTGATCAGCGGATGGAGGACGTCGGTGGCGCTGTCGGCTGCGGTGCGCGCGATCTCGCGGCTGCGGATGATCGGGGCACTGCTGCTGCTCAGAATGCGGGGGAGTGGGCGCCGGGCCACTTCGGTCTCCTGGTGGTGTTGAAGCGGGTGTGGCAGGTCAGAACTTGATCCCGCCCAGCAGGCCGGCGAGGCTGGCGCCTCCGGCCTTGATGCTCGGGGCGATGGCCGTGCCCGCGAGGTAGAAGCCGAACAGCGCGCAGACGAGGGCGTGCGACGCCTTGAGGCCGTCCTTCCGGAAGAAGAGGAAGACGATGATGCCGAGCAGTACGACGCCTGAGATGGACAGGATCATGAGGGGTTCTCCTGGTCGAGGGGACAGTCACCATGAGTTCTTCCAGGCTCACAGCATGTAGCCATACGGCAAAAGGTGCAAATGGGTTACTTTTCGGATTTTTCACTGAAGTGGCCGATGTGGGTCCGCTCATCGTGATCTTTGCCGCCGCCGGGCCGGGTCATGTCGGCGGGCGGGCAGTACCCTGGCGATTCACTCGTACGGCTCCGATGTCGTACGTACAGGTCACAGCGGTGAACGGCAGTGGAAGGCGGTCCGTCCGATGAGCGAAACCCCGGATCCCGAGGTGGTCGAGCTGGCTACCAAGATCTTCGACCTGGCGCGCCGGGGCGAGGCCGAGGCGATCGCCGCGTACGTCGACGCCGGCGTGCCCGCGAACCTCACCAACGACCGGGGCGACTCCCTCGTGATGCTCGCCGCCTATCACGGCCACGCCGCCGCCGTGCAGGCCCTGTTGAGCCGGGGCGCCGATCCGGACCGGGCCAACGACCGGGGGCAGACGCCGCTCGCCGGCGCCGTCTTCAAGGGCGAGGAAGCGGTGATCCGCGCGCTGGTCGACGGCGGCGCCGACCCGTCCGCCGGAACGCCGTCGGCCGTGGACACGGCACGGATGTTCGACAAGAAGGACCTGCTGGAGCTGTTCGGCGCCCGGTGACCGGGCGTCGTAAATGTGGTCGCGTCGGCGAAATGGCTGGGTCATCATGACGTCGGATTCACATGCGCGGGGACCGTCGGAAGTCGCCGGACCACGGGAGTGTGAACGGGCCCGCTCCGGGCCCACCGACGAGAGGCAGAGGAAGATGGTCTACAACGGGCAAGAGACGACGGCGGACGACCGGACAGGGTGTCGCGCGGCCTAGGCACGGCACGTATCCCGGTTGCGTCGACAGCTTGATGTGAGGCTCTTTCCATGTTCGATCCAGTCATAGCGCCGAGCGGCACACTGCTCGGCCTCCTGCAGCGGGGCCGCGGCGACGGCACGCTGCACGCGCTCGCCGCGCCGCGCCCCGAAGCGCTCGCGGCCCTCAACCACTGCGTCCTCGACGACCCCCGCCACGACTGGCACGTCGAGAACCGCTCCCTGTACTACGCGCGCCTCTACCTGGATCTCGACGGCGGGCTCGAAGCGATCGAGCGGCACCTCTTCGACCCCGAGGACCTCGTCGACACCGACGAGGGCAGGACCGGCCTCGCCCTCGCCGTGCTGGGCCACCTCGCCTCGTACGGCAGGAACGACGCCGTGGCGCTGCTGCGGCGGTACGCCAGGACCGGGACCAACTGGACCTGGGCCCTCGACGAGCTCGCCCTGCGCGACGACGACACGGGACTGCGCGGCCTCGCCCTGCCCGTGCTCGCCCGGTTCCCCGCCACCCCCGAGGGCGAGGCCGCACTGGCCTCCGCCGTACGGGACGCCTTCGAGCCCCGACCCTGGCGGTTGTGGTCCGAGGACCCGCGCGAAAGCGTCGGCGCCCGCGTGCGGGCGGCCCAGGAGCAGGGGTCGTTCGCCCGCTGGCAGCGGCAGATGCGGCCGTCCGGGCCCCGCCCCGGCTGGAGCGTCCAGGCGGTGTTCGACTGGGCACAGCAGGGCCTGGACCGCGGTACGCCGCTCCATGTGCCGGCCGCCCGGTGCCTGACGGCCGTCGCGGGACCCGCGGACCGGCCCGCGATCGTCGAGGCCGCCCGCAGCGGCCAGGACGGCGCGCGCAGCACCGCCCTGCACCACCTCGCCGCATCACGCGATCCTGCCGCGCTCGACCTCATCGAGGCGGCGGCGCAGAGCCCCTCCCGTACCGTCGCGGAAGCCGCGGTCGCCTCCTTCGAGCGGATGTGCGGCGCCGAGGCGGTGGACCGGGCCCGCGGCTGGGTGCACCGCCCCGACGCCCTGGGGGCGTCGGCCGCCGGCGTGCTCGCCTGCCGGGGCGAGGCCGGGGACGCCCCGCTCGTGCTCGGTGCGCTGCGGGAGACCGTACGGGCGGACGGGCCCGACGCATCGCTCCTGTGGACCCTTGTGGACGGCGCGGGGCGGCTGGGCATCTGCGCCGCGGCGCCCGTACTGCGCCACGTCTACCGGGAGACGGCCTCCTCGCACCTGCGTGGCCGCGCGGCGCGGGCCCTGGCCGCCACCGACCCGTCGTACGCCACCGGCTTCGCCGTCGAGTGCCTGTGGGACTGCGAGGAGACCACCAGAGAACTGGCCGCGCTGCACGCCGAGACCGGCGACGCGCGCGTGGCGGAGAGACTGCGGCGGCTCGCCGCCGATCCGGCCGAGGAGGCCGAGGTGCAGACCGCCGTACGCAGCAGGATCGGGCCCGACGCGCCCGCCGTCTGATCGGGCGTGACGGCGGCTGTCCGAGTGGGTGCGAGGGGCGGCGTGACGGACACGGGGGCCGAACGCGCAGAGGACGTTCCTCGGCCGGACAGATCCAAGCCGGCCGGGCCACTCCCGGCATGACGACAACACGGGTGTGCGTGCCGTCATCGTCACCGGGTCCTTTCCGCCCGCCACCTTGCCGCCCGCGGGCACGACCCGCTCGTCACAGCTCCGGCCGGGGCGGCCGGGCCCGATTCAGATTCCGGTTGTTCCGGTTCGGGTTCTGGTTCGGGTTCTGGTTCGGGTTCCGGTTCCGGTTCCGGTTCGGGTTCTGGTTCTGGTACGAGCACCGGCTTCGACGGCGGAATGCCGTGCCCCGTGGTGCGCGTTCCCTCCCTTCCGCTGTCCGCAGGTGCGCGTGGCGCTGCCCAGCCGGCGAGTGGCCGCCGCGCTCACCGTCCACCGGGCCGGCACCGCCCACCCGGCCAGCCCCTCCGTGCTCGGAGTACGCGGGAGGGCGGCCGCCGCGCGGCTGGGCATCCCGGCCGCCGCCGTCCACCGGACCGACCTCGCCGACTATGCCCGCGTACGTACATGGGCACCGGGGAAGGGACCGCCTGGCGGCGCATACGGGCCGTACACAGCGCGGCCGACCGGACCCCCGCGCCCTCCACGGCGCCATACCGCTGACGGCCTGTCTGCCGGCCCCGGGACCGTGCTGGGCCTGCCGGCCCCGCTCGCCCGTCCGCCGGCCCGCAGGCAGCGGGCCGTCGACACCGTGGCGCACGCCCTCTCCGCGCACTACGGCGCCGTAGACCTGCACATCGCCGAGGGGCCCTGGACGGCCGACCGCGGCCTCCGGAGCCCGGACAGGCTGCGCCCGGGCGAGCGCGGGCACCGGCTGATCGCCGCTCGCTTCCACGCCCTGCCGGCCGCCGAGGGGCTCGCGACCGGAGAACCGCCGGGACGCGAACCCGAGCAGCCCCCGCCCACCCGCGCGGCCGCCCTCCTGCGGCCTCTGACGGCGGACACCGGCCGGCTGACGCGCCGGTCCACCGGCCTGCCGCCGCAGCTGCTGGGCCTGGCGGTCGAGGAGGTACGGCACGGGGCACGCGGGACCGGCGCGCGGCTCGGTCTGCGGGCTTCCCGGGCGCTCTCGGCCGCGCTCGCCGCCGTACCCGCGCCGACTGCGCCGCCCCTTGCCAGAATGAGGGAATGAGCGGGCGCTGGGAATTCTGGATCGACCGTGGCGGTACTTTCACCGACGTGGTGGGCCGACGCCCGGACGGGAGGCTCCTCACCCGCAAACTGCTCTCGCACGACCCGGAGCGCCACCGGGACGCGGCCGTCGCCGGAATCCGGCTGATGCTGGAGCTCGGGCCGGACGAGCCGGTCCCGGCCGACCGGATCGACACCGTGAGGATGGGCACGACGGTCGCCACCAACGCGCTCCTGGAACGGCGCGGCGAGCCGACCGTGCTCGTCGTCACCGAAGGCTTCCGGGACGCCCTGCGGATCGCCTACCAGAACCGTCCCCGGCTCTTCGACCGCCGCATCGCCCTGCCCGAGGCGGTGTACGAGCGGGTCGTCGAGGTCCCGGAACGGATCGACGCGCACGGAGCGACCGTACGGCCGCTGGACCTCGCCGCCGTCACCGGGCGGTTGAGCGCCGCGCGGAGCGACGGTTTCCGCAGTGCCGCTGTCGTGCTGATGCACGGTTACCGGCATCCCGCGCACGAGTCCGCCGTCGCGGCCGAGGCACGTCGGCTCGGGTTCACCCAGGTGAGCTGTTCGCACGAGGTCAGTCCGCTGATCAAGCTGGTGCCGCGCGGTGACACGACCGTCGTGGACGCGTACCTCTCACCGGTCCTCCGCCGCTACGTCGACGAGGTCGCCAAGGAACTCGAAGGCGTCCGCCTGATGTTCATGCAGTCCAACGGCGGACTGCGCGAGGCGGCACACTTCCGCGGCAAGGACGCCGTGCTCTCCGGCCCCGCGGGCGGCGTCGTCGGAATGGCCCGTACATCGCAGCAGGCCGGGTTCGAGCGTGTCATCGGTTTCGACATGGGCGGCACCTCCACCGACGTGTCGCACTACGCCGGCGCGTTCGAAAGGGACTTCGGCACGCAGGTCGCGGGCGTACGCATGCGTGCTCCGATGATGAACATCCACACCGTCGCGGCGGGCGGCGGCTCCGTGCTGCACTTCGACGGCCGGCGCTACCGGGTCGGTCCCGACTCGGCGGGCGCCGTCCCGGGGCCCGCCTGCTACCGGCGCGGCGGCCCGCTCACGGTCACCGACGCCAATGTGATGCTCGGACGTGTCCAGCCGGACCACTTCCCCGCGGTCTTCGGACCGCACGGCGACCAGCCCCTGGACGCCGGGGCCGTGCACCACGGGTTCGCGCGGCTCGCCGACGACGTCGCCGAAGCGACCGGTGTACGGCGCAGCCCCGAGGAGGTCGCGTCGGGCTTCCTCGACATCGCCGTCCTGAACATGGCGAGCGCCGTCAAGAAAATCTCCGTGCAGCGCGGTCACGACGTCACCCGGTACGCCCTCACCAGCTTCGGCGGCGCCGGCGGGCAGCACGCGTGCGCCGTGGCCGACGCGCTGGGCATCAGCACGGTGATCGTGCCGCCGCTGGCCGGTGTGCTCTCCGCGTACGGCATCGGACTGGCCGACGCCACCGCCATGCGCGAGCAGTCGGTCGAGGCGGAGCTCGACGAGGCGTCGCTCGGGGGCGTACGCGAACTGTGCGACCGGCTGGCCGGACGTACCCGTGCGGAACTGCGCGCCGACGGTATCGCGGACACGGCGATCAGCACCCACGCGCGCGTGCTGATCCGCTACGCCGGTACGGACGCGAGCCTGCCGGTGGCACTGGGCGGCGTCCCGGACATGACCGCGGCCTTCGAGGCGGACCACCGCGCACGCTACGGCTTCACCATGGACAAGCCGCTGGTCGTCGAAGCCGTCTCGGTGGAAGCCGTGGGCACGGCCGAACCGTACGTTCCACGGAACGCCACCGGAGGGAACACGCGCCCGGGAACGCCGGCGCCCCGTGCGACGGTACGGATGTTCACGGAAGGGCGCAGGCAGAGCACCCCGCTGTACCGACGCGACGACCTGCGGCCGACGGACACCGTAGAGGGTCCCGCCGTCGTCGCCGAGGACGACGCCACCACCGTGGTCGACCCGGGCTGGCAGGCGGCCGCCGGAGAGCGCGGACACCTGCTGCTCACGCGCGTGCGCCCGCGCCCCGGCAGGACGGCGGTCGGCACGGACGTCGATCCCGTCATGCTGGAGGTGTTCAACAACCTCTTCATGGCCATTGCCGAGCAGATGGGCGTACGCCTCGAAAACACCGCCCACTCCGTCAACATCAAGGAGCGGCTGGACTTCTCCTGCGCGCTCTTCGACACGAACGGCAGCCTGATTGCCAACGCTCCGCACATTCCCGTGCACCTCGGTTCGATGGGCGAGTCCATCAAGGAGGTGCTGCGGCGCAATGAGGGGAGCATGCGACCCGGCGACGTGTACGCGATCAACGATCCGTACCACGGCGGCACGCACCTGCCCGACGTCACCGTGGTGACACCCGTGTTCGACGCGGACGGAGGACCGTTGCGTTTCCTGGTGGCCTCGCGCGGACACCACGCCGAGATCGGCGGAATCACCCCGGGGTCCATGCCCGCCTTCAGCCGTACGGTGCACGAAGAGGGCGTTCTCTTCGACAACTGGCTTCTCGTGAGGGACGGCAGGCTGCGTGAGGACGAGACGCGCGAGCTGCTGGCCGCCGCCCCGTACCCGTCGCGCGACCCGGACACCAACCTGGCCGACCTGCGCGCCCAGATCGCCGCCAACGAGAAGGGAATCGCCGAACTGCGCCGTGTGACGGACCAGTTCGGTCTGGAGGTGGTCCAGGCGTACATGCAGCACGTGCAGGACAACGCCGAGGAGTCCGTGCGGCGGATCGTCGCCGGGCTGCGGGACGGTTCGTACCGCTACGAGACCGACAGCGGGGCCGTGATCCAGGTGGCGCTGCGGGTGGACCGTGAGGCGCGCAGCGCGGTGCTGGACTTCACCGGAACGGCACCGCAGCAGCCGGGGAACTTCAACGCCCCCAAGTCGGTGGTCATGGCGGCCGTTCTGTACGTCTTCAGAACACTCGTCGCCGAGGAGATCCCTCTCAACAGCGGCTGCCTCGAACCGCTGGAGGTACGGGTCCCCGAGGGCTCGATGCTCGCGCCCGCCTACCCGGCGGCGACCGTGGCAGGCAATGTCGAGACCTCGCAGGCGGTGACCGGTGCGCTGTACGCCGCGCTCGGCGTCCAGGCCGAGGGCTCGGGAACCATGAACAACGTCACCTTCGGCAACGACCGCGTGCAGTACTACGAAACCGTGGCGAGCGGCTCGGGGGCGGGCGACGGATTCGACGGGGCCGACGCCGTGCAGACCCACATGACCAACTCGCGTCTCACCGATCCCGAGGTGCTGGAGTGGCGCTGCCCGGTGCGCCTGGAGAGCTTCTCCGTGCGGGAAGGCAGCGGGGGAGCCGGCCGGTGGCGGGGCGGCCGCGGCGCGGAACGCAGGATCCGCTTCCTGGAGCCGATGACGGTGGCGCTGCTCTCCGGCCACCGCCGCGTCCCGCCGTACGGCATGGCGGGCGGCGGGCCGGGAGCGACCGGCAGCAACTTCGTCGAGCGCGCCGACGGCACCGTCACGCCGCTGGCGGGGTGTGACACGGCCGAAGTCGGGCCGGGGGACACGCTGGTGGTCCGTACGCCCGGCGGGGGCGGCTACGGTCGCCCTGGGGGCTGAGGACGGCTGAGGACGCCTGAGGGCTTTCCTGCGGGCTCTCAGCGCCCGCCGGTCAGGACGAAGCGGAGGGGCGTGCCGGGTGCGGCCTGCGCCGCCGCGGCCAGATCCCGTTCCCTGACGACGGCGATCACCGGGTAGCCGCCCGTGGTGGGGTGGTCGGCCAGGAACACCACGGGGCGCCCGTCGGGCGGCACCTGCACCGCGCCGAGCACCATGCCCTCACTCGGCAGCTCACCGGCCGCGGCGCGCTCCAGGGGCGGACCGTCGGTGCGCAGCCCGATGCGGTTGCTCGCGGAGGAGACCCGGTAGACCGCCGTGGCCAGGGTGCGCAGCGCCCGCCCGGTGAACCAGTCCGTACGGGGCCCGGGGCCGGCCCGCAGCACCAGTTCCTCCGGAGGGCCCTGCCAGGGCACGGCATCGGCGTACACCGGTGGCCCCGATTCGTCCCCCAGCGGCAGCACCGCACCGTCGGTCAGCGGCGCGGGGCCGAGTCCCGACAGCAGATCGGTGGAACGGCTGCCCAGCACGGGCTCGGCGGCGACCCCGCCGGCGAACGCGAGACAGCTCCGTACGCCGCGCACCGCATGCCCCAGCTCCAGTACGGATCCCGCCGCCACGCGCACCGGCGCGCCCCAGGCGGCGGGGCGCCCGTCCACGGTGACGGGACACGGCGCACCCGTGACCGCCACGGTGACCGCACAACGCGGCCGTACCGCACATCCGTCGAGAGTCGTCTCCAGGAGGGCCGCCTCCGGCGGATTGCCGACCAGCCGGTTCGCGAGAGCGCTCGCCGGCCGGTCCAGCGCGCCCGAGAGCGGCACTCCCAGATGGGCGTGGCCGGGCCGCCCCCGGTCCTGTACGGACGTCAGCGCCCCGGCCCGTACGACCGCGAAAGCCCGGTCCGTCACAGCTCCTCCGGTACGAAGCGCACCCGGGTGCCCGGTGTGAGCAGCGCGGCGGGCTCCCGGGTGTGGTCCCACAGCACTTCCTCCGTCGAACCGATGAGCTGCCAGCCGCCGGGGGAGGCACGCGGATACACCCCCGTGTACGCGCCGGCCAGCGCGACGGCGCCCGCGGGGACCGCCGTGCGCGGCGTGGCCCTGCGCGGTACGGCGTACCGCTCGTCGAGGCCGGTCAGATAGCCGAACCCGGGCGCGAACCCGCAGAACGCCACCCGGAACACGGCCGCCGCATGAATCCGCCCCACCTCGCCTTCCGGTACGTCCCACAGCTCGGCCACCGCCGCGAGGTCGGGGCCGTCGTAACGCACCGGGATTTCGACCGCGCCCCCGACGCCCGGCGCGAGCGGCGGGATCTCCCAGCCTGCCAGCCGCTGCGCGAAGTCCCCGGGATCGTCGAGGCCGTCGAGCAGTACCGTGCGCGCCGCCGGCACGATCTCCCGCACGGCGGGGAGCGTGCCCTGCGCGCGGCGGCGCAGCAGCTCGGCGTGGAACGCCTCCGCCTCCTCGCCGCTGCCCAGTTCGACCAGCAGGGCACGGTCGCCGGCCGGCAGCGCCCTCAGGGCACTCATGCGAAGGCCTCCACACGGACGCCCGCGTCCTCCAGGCGTTCCCGTACGCGGCGGGCAAGCTCGACGGCGCCCGGGGTGTCCCCGTGCAGGCACAGCGAGCGGGCCCGCACGCCGACCGGCCTGCCGCAGTGCGAGGTGACGACGCCGGACCGGACCATCGAGACGGAGCGTTCGACGACCGTCACCTCGTCGGTGACGACGGCGCCCTCCTGCCCGCGCGGAACGAGCGTTCCTTCCGCCGTGTACGCGCGGTCCGCGAACGCCTCGGCGACGACCGGCAGCCCGGCCTTCGAGGCGATGTCGAGGAACCGTGACCCCGGCAGCCCGAGAACCGGCCGCTGTCCGCCCGCGAGCAGTACACCGCCGACGACGGCGGCGGCCTGCTCCTCGTCGTGCACCACACGGTTGTAGAGCGCGCCGTGCGGCTTGACGTACGAGACGCGCGAACCCGCCGCCCTCGCGAACACGTCCAGTGCGCCTATCTGGTAGGCGACTTCGGCGGCGAGTTCGTCCGCGGGGACGTCCATCGAGCGTCGTCCGAAGCCCGCCAGATCGCGGTACGAGACCTGCGCGCCGATCCGCACCCCCCGCTCGGCCGCGAGGTCGCAGACGCGGCGCATGGTCGCCGCGTCACCGGCGTGGAAGCCGCAGGCGACGTTGGCACTGGTGACGACGGACAGCAGCTGTTCGTCGTCGGTCAGCCGCCAGCGCCCGAAACCCTCCCCGAGGTCGGCGTTGAGGTCGATCGATGCCGAGGTCATGTACGGATCCGTCTCCTGTCCAGGCCACACGGAACTGCTCGCCGCGGGCGTCGGTGATGAACATCCGGCCCGGTGCGTGGGTGATCGCGAAGGGCGGACATGAGGCCGTCACGGCCGCCTGCAGCGTCACTCCGCGGGCCCAGAACACCGGAATGTCACCGGGCTGCGGTTCGACGGGATCGCCGAAGTCCGGCTGCCCGAGGTCCATGATGCCGACAACCGGGCAGGCCGGTGCGCAGATCGGCGCCGGGCGCCGGCGGGGTGGTCCAGGCCCGCGGTCGTCACGCTGACCCCTGCGCGGAACAGATCGCGTGCTTCCCGGGGCCTCTTGGCCGTCGTGGTGACGTTCACCGGAGTTCCCTTCCGCGCGTCTCGGGAAGGCCGAACAGCGCCACTACGGCGAGTCCGTAACCGATGGCACCGAAGACGAGAGCGCCCCCGACTCCCCAGCTGCCCGCCAGGAAGCCGACGAGGGTCGGGAAGAACGCACCCACGGCGCGGCCCGTGTTGTACGTGAACCCCTGGCCGGTCCCGCGAACCGCCGTCGGATAGAGCTCACTGAGGAACGAACCGAAGCCGCTGAAGATGGCCGACATGCAGAACCCCAGCGGGAAGCCCAGGACGAGCACCACGTTGTCCGCCCCGGCCGGGATGTTGGTGTAGGCGAGGATGCAGGCGGCGGAGAGGAACGCGAAGAGCGCGATGTTCTTCTTGCGGCCCAGTCTGTCGGTGAGGTACCCGCCGGTGAGGTAACCGATGAACGCACCCGAGATCAGGAACGCCAGGTAGCCGCCGGTGCCGACGACGCTGAGGCCCCGCTCCGTCTTGAGGTAGGTGGGCACCCAGGTGGCGAGGGTGTAGTAGCCGCCCTGGACGCCGGTGGACAGGAGCACACCGAAAAGCGTGGTGCGCAGCAGGTCCTTCTTGAAGATCGCCGTGAACGATCCCTTGTTGCTGCTCGCGAGACGCCGTTCGGTCGCTTCCGGCGCGTCGCTGACGTGGCGCCTTACGTAGACCACGAGGAGCGCGGGAAGCGCACCGGTCCAGAACATCACGCGCCAGGCCGTGTCCGGGTCCAGGTACTGGAACACCACCGTGTAGACGATGACCGCGAGCGCCCAGCCGATCGCCCAGGAACTCTGGACGACGCCGAGCGTACGGCCGCGGTGCCTGGCGGAGGAGTACTCGGCGACCAGGATCGCGCCGACCGCCCACTCGCCGCCGAAACCGAGGCCCTGGAGGGCACGGAAGACCAGCAGCGTCTCGTAGTTGGGGGCGAACCCGCACAGGACGGTGAACAGCGCGTAGGTGATCACCGTGATCATCAGTGCCTTCACCCGGCCTATGCGGTCGGCGGCGATGCCGGCGATGGCGCCGCCGATCGCGGAGACGACCAGGGTGACGGTCGTGAGCAGGCCGGTCTGCCCGGTGCTGAGACCGAAGTACGCGGAGATCGCCACCATGCTCAGCGGCAGCGTGAAGAAGTCGTAGGAGTCGAGGGCGTATCCGCCGAACGCTCCGCCGAACGCGCGGCGGCCGCGCGGCCCGAGGGCGCGCAGCCAGGCGAACGCCCCCTTGTCGTCGGGGAGTTCGTTCTGCTCCGGCTGTGCCTGGGTGGTACTCATCTGCACCTCGCAGAAGGGGAGGAGGGAGGAGTGCGCTGAGACCGTGCGGTGACGTCACCGTAGGGGATTGTTGAACGATCCGACAAGGCTCATGTCGGCTCGTTCTTGCTTCTACGATGGACACCGCGCGTCACCAGGAGCGGCCGGCGCGGCGAGAACCGAGGGAGAGAGGGCGCTGTGGGCACGACGGAGTCCGAGGCCGGAGGGCTGGCGGACGACCGCCCGCTGCTGGGCCGCACCAGTACGGCGGAGCGCGTCGCGGACATCCTCCGCACCCGTATCGCCGAGGGCTATTTCCCGCCGGGGGAGCGCCTTTCGGAGGACAGCATCGGCAAGGCGCTCGGCGTCTCGCGCAACACCCTGCGCGAGGCGTTCCGGCTGCTGACCCATGAGCGGCTGCTCGTCCACCAGCTCAACCGCGGCGTCTTCGTCCGGGTCCTGGCCGTCGAGGACGTCGAGGACATCTACCGCACCAGACGGCTGGTCGAATGTGCCGTCGTCCGCGGTCTGGGCGCGCCTCCCTTCCCCCTCGACGGCCTCGACAAGGCCGTCACCGACGGCGAGCGGGCGGCCCGCCGACGGGAGTGGAAGGGGGTGTCGACGGCCAACATCCACTTCCACCGCGAACTCGTCGCCCTCGCCGGCAGCCCGCGCACCGACGAACTGATGCGCGGCGTCCTGGCCGAACTGCGTCTCGCCTTCCACGTGGTGGCGGACCCACGTCGGCTGCACGAGCCCTATCTCGTACGGAACCGGCAGATTCTGGAATGCCTGCGGGCAGGCGACAACGCGGCCGGCGAACAACTGCTCGCCGGCTATCTCGACGACTCGCGCACCCAGCTCGCCGAGGTGTACGCACGTCACATCGAGACCGGGAACTGGGGGGCCTGAGCGCCTGCCGGGCCCCTGCCGGACCTCCGGTCCCGGCCCGCCCGCAGGGGTCGCTTCTGCGCCGTTTCGACCGGTGTCAGTGCGAGGACCTAATCTGGGCCACGTGACTTCGCCTGCATCGACGGAATTGGTTCCGCCCCAGCTCAGCGCGGGGCCGCGGCCTGCCCAGGGCCCGGCCGCCGACGAGGGGCTCGCGCGGCGGCTCCGTGCGCTCGCCTGCACGGCGCCGCTCCATGATCTCGACGTCCGCAAGGCGAATCTCGCAGGCGAGTACTCGGTCTACGCGATGGCGGAAGTCGCCCTCGCCGCGATCGATCTGGTCACCCTCAACATGGACTTCGACACAGGTGCCGACCATGAGCAGATAGTGGCCAGACTGCTCCCGCGCGTCGCCGCCCAGGCCCCGCACCGCCCACTCGCCGAGCACGAACGCGTCGCCCGCTGGGTCCTGGAGAACCTGATCAACGTGGGAAGCGTGGACCGCGGCTTCCGCGCGGTCTACGGCACGTTCGGCCCGGACGGCGCCTATGTGCGCAGGGACTACGACTTCAAGCTCATCGAGGAGGTCCCCGGACATGGCGGCAGTGTCTACCTGCGGACCACCGACGAGGCGGTCAACGTCCTCGTCGGCGCCCTCGACACGGATGTCACCAGCGCGCAGATCGCCGCCGAGGTCAAGCTCGAAGTCCTGATCAGCCGGGGCCGGCTCGCCGACGCCCAGCTCGCCGCCGAGCAGGCCCGCTACCGGACCGTGCAGTACGCCGAGACGCTCCGCAGGACACTGGAGGCCACCCGGCGCAATGTGCGCGCCGTCGACTGGCTCAACTCCGTGCCCGACATGATCGCCGAGGCGCTCGACCACGTGGCCGACCGCTACCGGCACGAGAACGCGATCCTCACCAACATCCGCAAGGCGCGCGACGAGGCCGAGGGCCCGGAGAACAAGCGGCGCGCGGCCGAGCTCGTCGACATCGTCAAGGACTGCATCCGCAGGCACACGCAGCTGCAGTCCCGGCTGCTGGAAGCGGGACCGCTGTTCCGCGCCGAGCAGGACCGCCAGGCCTTCGCCGCGCCCACGGCCCGGTCGGGGCTCGATCTGTACGGCCAGCTGGTCGCCCCGCTGCTGCCGCTGCCGGTCGAGCAGGCGATCCGGGTCACCGACGCCTTCTTCGCGCGCGGCACCGGGCTGCGCACGCCCGTCGCCGTACGCGTCGGAGACCTGGTCGACATCCTGCTGACGCCGCCGGTGGAGCGGGAGCACCTGGGCGCCGAGATGCCGGAGCCCGACCTGATCGCCACCCCCGACGACAGCCGCTTCAGCGAGGAGCAGCTGGCGAGCGCGATGGAGCTGCTCGACCTGCCGCACGACGCACCGCGCAGGCTGTCCGGGCTGCTGGCGGACGCCCGGCGCCACGACCCCGAGCTCCCGTACCTCGTCGCGCTGCTCGCGGTCCACGCGGCGAGCCCGCCGGTCGGCACCGCGTACCGGCAGGGCGAGGAACGGCTGCTGTTCGCCGTGGACGACGGCGCCGAGCTCGACGACCCGGAGTTCGGCGGCGCCGACCTGATCGTGGGCATGGCCCTGCTGGACGCGGCCGGGATGACCGCGGACCGGAAGGAGACGGCATGAGTACGAGAGGCCGGACCGCCCTGCCCCGGACCGGCACCCCGGCTCCGCCGCCCCCCGCCCGTCCGGAGCCGGCCCCTTCCGCGGTCGCCGGTCCGGCAGCAGCGATCCATGCCACTGTCCGCGCGCCGCACCGGCAGGCGCCGCCCGGTGACCGTGCCGTCGCTGCCGCAGGTCCGGGCACCCCGTGCGCCGGGCGCGCCACCCCGTCCGTACCCGAAACCGAGAACTTCCGTACCGAGGAGCAGCAGCCGTGAGTGACCACCACGCAGAGCACGCCGACGCGTGGAGGGAGCGACCCGTCGGTGACGCGGCCGACGCGGCCACCGCCGCCGAGCCGGCCGAGACGTTCGCGACCGCTCCCTCACCTCCCCCGCCCGTCGCGAACGGCGCGGTCACGCCCGCCGACGCCGCCGACGCCGCCCGGCTCGTGTCCTTCGGGCTGCAGCCCAAGCTGCTGCCCGCCCGCGACATCGAGTACGCCGACCTCCTCCGCCGCTACCGCGAGGAGCCCGCCTTCGCCCGGCTGGCCGACGCCGTCGCGACCGGGCTCGGGCTCGTCGTCCTCGAGGTCTCCCCACGCGCCGGCATGGCGGTCTCCGCCGGAGAGGACTCCGTCTTCGCCGTCCGCATGGGCGACTACGCCCGGCGTGCCTCCGCCGACTCCGCCGACCGGTTCCTGCACGGCCTCGCCCACCTGGCTGTCGCCGCGCTGGCGTTCCCCCGCCCCGAAGACCTCGCCGACGACAACTACATCGGCCGCATCACGGTCAACGGCGTCGACGCCTTCGTACGGCAGGCCTGCCGCCGTCTCGAGGACCGCGCCGACGCCGAGGGCGACAACACCGACCCGGCCACCGACGCCCCCGGCCTCGAAGCGGCCTGGCGGATATACGCCCGTCGCAGCGCGACCGGCGCCACCAAGGACGCGCGGCGGCTGGCCGGTTCCACCACCGGCATCGTCGGCAAGGCCGTTGCCTTCCTCACCGACTCCGGCTTCCTGCACCGCACGGGTGACGACGCGGGAGGGGCGTACCGCACCACCGCCCGCTACCAGCTGCAGGTCCGCGACATGGCGGGCAGCGCCGCCATGGCCGAGCTGCTGGAACTGGGCGTGGTGCCGGTGACCGACGGCAGCGCGACGCTGGTGCCGCCGCCGGACGCCGACGACCTCGAACTGACCGCCGAGGCAGGCCTGCCCTTCCACGCCTGATCCAGCCGGTCCCGGCCGGTTTCCGGCCGGCCGGTCATCGCACACCTGCCGCTTCACGACTTACGACGAGAGTCCGCCGCCATGTACGAGTTGTCCCGGGTCCGCCTCTACTCCATCGGGCCCGCCGGTGCGCGCTACGCCGACACCGTGCTTGACCTGCGCGGAGTCGGCAAGCCCGTCCCCAACCCCGCCCCCACCCAGGCGGAGTTCTTCGAGGAGGATCCGGTCGGCCCGCCGCGCAGGCCCGCGCCCGCCGGCGTGCTCTTCCTGGAGAACGGCGGCGGCAAATCCGTCCTGCTCAAGCTGATCTTCTCGGTGATGCTGCCGGGCCACCGCAACACACTCGGCGGCGCGAGTTCCGGCGTGCTGCGCAAATTCCTGCTCGCCGACGACTGCGGGCACGTGGCACTGGAGTGGCAGCACACGCTCACCGGTGAGTGCGTGGTCGTCGGCAAGGTGAGCGAGTGGCGCGGGCGGCAGGTGTCCAACGACCCACGGAAGTTCGCGGAGGCCTGGTACTCCTTCCGCCCCGGCCCCGGGCTCAGCCTCGACTCGCTGCCGGTCGCCGAGTCCACCGCCGTCCGCACACCCGGCGAGGGCGCTTCGGGCGCGAAGGGCCGCCGCCGCACCATGAAGGGCTTCCGTGACGCGATCACCGAGGCGGGCAAGGTGTACCCGCACCTCGACATCCACTGGGAAGAGATCCACGACCGCTGGAACGAGCACCTCGGAGACCTCGGCCTCGACCCCGAGCTCTTCCGCTACCAGCGCGAGATGAACGCGGACGAGGGCGAGGCGGCCGGTCTCTTCGCGGTCAAGAAGGACTCCGACTTCACCGACCTGCTGCTGCGTGCCGTCACCGACACCAGGGACACCGACGGCCTCGCCGACCTCGTCCACGGCTTCGGCAACAAGCTCGGCCGCCGGGCCGAGCTCACCGCCGAGCGGGACTTCACGGCGGGCTCCGTCGACCTGCTCGGACGCATCGTCGAGGCGGCCGGGACGCGCGTGCGCGCCCGCGACGTCCACGCGGGCGCCGAGCGAAGAACCCGTACGCTCGCCCGAAGGCTCTCGGCGCGCGCCGCCGAGGAGCGCGGCCGGACCGCCGAGCTCGCCCAGCAGGTCACCGCCGCCGCGCACACCGTCACCGAGGCCGAGCAGGCCCGCAGCCGCAGCTCCCTCATCGCCAGCGAGCTGGCCTACCGGCACGCCTCGCTGGCCCTCACCGCCGCGGAGAAGGCGGCGGGCGCGCAGCGCCGCGAGCTGGCCGACGCCCGTACGCTGCACGCCGCCTGGCAGGCCGCCGAGGCCGTACTGCGCCACCGCGCCGCCGCGGACCGCTCCGCGCGCGTGGCCGTCGCCATCCGCGAGGCAGAGCGGGACGCCGCCCCGGCGCTGGCGGCCCGTGCCACGGCCGCAGGCGAGCTCGTACGGGCCCTGCACGCGGCGGCCGAGGACGGGGAACGCGTGGCCGCCGAGGAGGAAGAGCGCTCGGCCGCCCTCCAGGAGGCGGGCGAGGCGGCGCACCGCGACGCCACCACGGCCGCCACCCAGGCGCAGCGCGCCCGCAGCGAGGCCGGGCACCTGCGCCAGCGCCTCGCCGAGGTCGAACAGGAGACGGCGGAAGCGGTACGCGCCGGCTGGCTCGACGACACGGCTCCGGACGCCGACCCGGCGCGGGCGGCGCTGGCCGCCACCGACGCGGAGAAGGCGGCGGTCGCCGCCTGGGACACGGCCCGTGAAGCGGCCCGTGCGACGGGGGAGCAGGCGAAGGAGGCCGCAGGCGCGGAGGCCCGCGCCGAACTGGCGGCGGCCCGCGCGGCGGACGCCGCACAGGGCGCGCAGCACGCGTACGAAGCGGAGCGCCGCGCGGCGCAGTCGCTGGCAGCGGAGGACCGCCTGGCGGAGCTGCTCAGTCTGCCGGCGTCCCATCCTGCCGCCGCCGTACCGCAGCCCCGTCGGGGCACGGCCGGAACGCCGCCGGACGGCACCGCCGCCACTGCGGCGGCACGCCCGGACGGCACGGCCCCCGCAACCGCCGACGGCACGACGAGCCCGGCGGACAGCGACGCCGGCGCCCGCACGGACGCGTTCGGCCGGTCCGCCGCTTCCGCGGTCGCGTCCGCGCAGTTCCAGTCGGCCCGCGTCCCCCGCCGCGCCGCCGAGGGCCCGCTCACGGTCGAGGAGCTGGACCGTAACGCCGAGGACCTCCTCACTCTGCTCGACCAGAGCATCACCTCCGCCGAGCGGAAGCTCTTCGACCTGCGTACCGCCGCCGCCGACGACGCGCGCATCCTCGGGGCACTCGGCGACGGAGGGCTGCTGCCCCCCGGCCCCGACGTCCTGGCCACCGTCGAGTTCCTCGGCGAGCACGGCATCCCCGCCCTGCCGGGCTGGCGCTACCTCGCGCAGGCCGTCGACCCCGCCGACCACGCCGCCGTGCTCGCGGCCCGGCCCGAGCTGGTCGACGGCGTCGTCATCACCGACCCCGACGCGCACGTCAGGGCCCGGGAAGCCCTCGTCGGCGCCGCGCTGCTGCCCCGCTCGGCGGTCGCCGTCGGCACCGCCGCCGCGCTCCTGGCGCCCGTACCCGCGCCCGGCGCCGCCCCGTCGGGCCGCGCCGACGTCTTCCTCGTACCGCCGAACCCGGCGATGCACGACGAACACGCGGCCGACGAGGAGCGCCAGGCGCTGCGGGCCAGGGCGACCGCCCGCGACGAGGAGATCCGCAGGCTCGCCGCCCGGCTGGCCGGCGACCGTACGCTCGCGGCCCGCCTCGGTTCCTGGCGCGCCGACTGCCCGCCCGGGATGCTCGCCGAACTGGCGGAGGCGGCCAGGAGGGCGGGCGAAGCGGCCGAGACCGCGGAAGCCGCGCTCGCCGAGGCCCGTACGGTCCGTGCCGAGGCCGACGAGGCCGCGGCCGACGCCGCGCGCGTCAGGGACGAACGGCAGGACGCCGCCCAGCGCGCCCGCCGCGTCGCCGACGCCCTCGCGGGCCTCGCGCACCGCCTGCGGGAGCGCGCCGGCTGGCAGGTCAAGGTGCGCGAGCTGACCGAGGAGGCCGCGGAACTGGAGGCCAGGGCCACGGTCTGCCTGGAGCGCGCCAAGGCGGCCGACGAGGACCGCCGCGCCGCCCAGCGCGCCGCCGACGACGCCCACCGGACCGCGCGCGCCCTGCGCGCCGAGCGGGCCGAGATCGCCGGCGCTCCCGAGACGCCGCCGGAGCCGGACCAGGACGCACCGCGCATCGCGCTGCCCGCGCTGCGCGAGGCGTACCGTGCCGCGTCCCAGCTGTACGAGAAGGTCGGTGTCGGCGCCGATCTGCGCGCCGAGCAGGCCAGGGCGGAGAGCGAGGAGAGCGCCGCCCTCGCCGAGCTCAACCGGCTCTCCAACAAGGTCCGCACCAGGGCCGCCCTGATGCTGGAGGGCACGGACGGCGCCGACGGCCCGTCCCGGCAGGCCGCGGTCGCCCGCGCCGAATCCCTCGTACAGATGCTGGAGTCGAGGGCGTCCGCCGCGAGCGAGCAGCTCGGCAGGCTCCGCGGTGAGGCCGAGCGCCTCGCCCCCCAGGACGGCGCGGCGCACACCGAACTGCCCGACGACCTCGTGCCCGCCGACGCGGAGCACGCGCAGGCGCTGCTGCGCACCGCCACCTCCGAACTCGCCTCCCGTACCGACGCCCTGGACTCGGCCCGCGCGGCCCACGCCGAGCTGCTGCGGGCGCACCGCGCGGCCGAGGACGCGGCGGGCGGTTTCGACGAGACGGCGGCGCTGCTGCGCGACCTGCTCAGGGACTACCACCAGGAGGACGAGGCCGCCGAGGGACCCGACCCCTACCCGGGCAGTCTGGAGGAGGCCCGGCAGTCCGCCGCCGAGTCCCGCCGTTCGCTGCGCGGCTGCGCGGCCGACCTGTCCGCCGCCGAGGCCTCGGTGCGCGAGGCGAGCGACGTGCTCGTACGGAATGCCAACTCCACGCGGTACGAGCAGGTACGCACCCCCGCGCGCCAGCAGATCCGCGAGCTGCCGGCCGCCGCGCTGCCCGAGCACGCCGCGGCGTGGGCGGCGGCGTTCGCGCCCCGGCTGCGCGTACTGACCGACGAGCTGGAACAGCTGGAGCGCAATCGCGACAGCATCGTCGACCGGCTCCGGGGCCTCGTGGAGTCGGCCCTGGCGACGCTCCGCTCGGCCCAGCGCCTCTCCCAGCTGCCGGAAGGACTCGGCGAGTGGTCCGGCCAGGAGTTCCTGCGGATCCGCTTCGAGGAGCCGGACCAGGTGACGCTCACCGAGCGGCTCGGCGAGGTCATCGACGAGGCGACCAGCGCGGCCGTCAGGAAGAACTCGGACCTGCGCAGGGACGGAATGTCACTTCTGCTGCGGGGTGTTCAGGCCGCGCTCCAGCCGAAGGGCGTCTCGGTCGAGATCCTCAAGCCGGACGCCGTGCTGCGCGCCGAGCGGGTACCGGTCGGGCAGATGGGCGACGTCTTCTCGGGCGGCCAGCTGCTGACGGCCGCGATCGCGCTGTACTGCACGATGGCCGCGCTGCGCAGCAACGACCGGGGCCGTGACAAGCACCGGCACGCGGGGACGCTGTTCCTCGACAATCCCATCGGCCGCGCCAACGCCACCTACCTGCTGGAGCTCCAGCGGGCGGTGTCCGACGCGCTCGGCGTCCAGCTGCTCTACACGACCGGGCTGTTCGACACGACCGCGCTCGCCGAGTTCCCGCTGGTCATCCGGTTGCGCAACGACGCCGACCTCAGGGCGGGGCTGAAGTACATCAGCGTGGAGGAGCACTTGAGGCCGGGCCTGCCGCAGCAGGACCCGGACGGCGAGACGGTGCACGGCGAGATCACGGCGACACGGATGTTCAAGCGCACGCCGGAGCGGGCCGAGTAGCGGCGACGTCTGCGAGGGGCGGGCTCGGCGCGGCCCCGGGTCCCAGGGCATCCCGGGCCCGCCTGGGCCTGTCCGGGCCCGCCTGGGCCTGTCCGGTCCTGTCCGAGGTTCAGGCCTGGGAGAGCCGGCCCGTCCCCCGCCGGGTCCGCTCCTCCCGTTGCTGTGTCCGGGCGGACCTGCGGGCCGTCCGGCGGGCTTTCCGCCGCTCGCGTCGCAGTCGGCGCGCCGTACTGCTCGGGACCGAGACCACGCCGTGGCGCTGGTTCCACACCTGTCGGGTGACCCATACGTCCAGGACGCCCCAGGTGGCGACCACGGTGCTGCCCACGCTGCTCAGCACCATCGGAAACGCCAGCCACGACCCCGCGAGCGTGGACAGGTAGGCCACCATCGCCTGGATCAGCGTCAGGGACGTGATGAGGACGGAGCGGACGGCTGCTGTACGGACCGGATCGGGCAGCCGCGGCCGTACCGCAGGCTCGTCCACCCACAACTGCCGTTGAGCCCCGGCCGCCTCGGGCTCCGGGAAATCCTCGGCGACCTCGAACGTCACGGGCGCCGCAGACGCCCTGGACGCCGTACGGCGCTCTTCCGTATCCATCGGACCTTCACTCCCCACCACCGCCTGGCGTGCACTCAACTCGGGCGCGCGACGCCCGCTTTCACGAGTGGCTGCCCGCCTTGCGTCCCTTTACGCCGTTACCCCGAACCGAATGTGGCATGTATGGCCTCGCCCGGTCCCCCCTCGTACAGCAGGACGAACGGCACACCTCGAAGATTCCCGCAGAACGTAGAATTCCAGCCATCTGCCCCGGCGGGACGAGAACCGTACGTACGCGTGTCCTTCGCCACAACGGCGCCTGCAAGCTCCCGGAATGGCGTGACAACTCATGGTCAACTCACCTTGGAGCGGCCGAAAATCGCCCGGACATGTCTTCGAGTTGCGTGAGTGACAGTAGTAGGCTCAGGCCGTTTATTGACGGAACACCACCCCTGCCCGGCGGGGGGCGAGCTGGGGGAGGCCATGCGCTTTCGCGGGAAGTCCATCCGCAGGAAGATCGTGGCGTTGCTGCTGGTGCCGCTCGTGTCCCTCACCTCGCTCTGGGGATTCGCCACCGTGATCACCGGTCGCGAGGCCGGCCGAATGCTGGACATGGCCCACACCGTCGAGCAGGTGGGCCGGCCCGTCGAGGACGCGGTCAGGGTGATCCAGCAGGAACGGCGGCAGACGCTGATCTATCTGGCGGACCCCCGGGCCTCCGACGCCCTCGCCGCCCTCCGCCGTGAGCGAGAGACCACCGACGAGTCCGTCGCGAAGATCAGGGCCCAGGCACAGGACCCCCACGTGCGCGACGACATGCGGCCCTCGGCGTCCAAGCGCCTGACCTCCCTCCTCAGAGCCTTCGCTGACATCGAAACGCTGCGCCGCTCCGTCGAGAACAGCACCGTCACCAGACGCGAGGCCCTCGACCGCTACAACCGGCTCGTCGATCCCTGCTACACCTTCCTCACCGCCCTCCACGTCCTCGAAGACGTGGAGCTGGACAAACAGGGCCGTGCCCTGGTCGGCGTCGCCCGCGCGCACGAGATGCTCTCCCGCGAGGACGCCCTCGTCGCATCCGGCTTCGTCGCCCGCCGCTTCGACCCGCCCGAGCTGCGCGAGATCTCGGCCCTGGCCGCGAACCGCGATCTGCTGTACGACGTCAACCTCGAACTCCTCCCCGCGACCGAGCGCGAGGCCTTCGCGGACTACTGGGGCAGCCCGGCCACCGAGGCCCTCCGTACCGCTGAGGAACACCTCATCACCGAGGGTGTCACCAAGAGCCCGCGCGCCGTCACCGCGAAGAGCTGGAACGAGGCCGCGACCGGCGTACTCGACCACTTGGCCCGCGAGGGCAAGGACGCGGGCGACCGTTATCAGGACCGTGTCGACCCGGTCGCTTTCGGTGTCTTCGCCAAAGCGGGCGCCGCCGGCGTGCTCGGCTTCGTCGCCCTGATCGTCTCGCTGGTCCTGTCCGTACGGATCGGCCGCAGTCTCGTCCGCGACCTCTCCCGCCTCCGCAGGGAGGCCCACGAGGTCTCCGGCGTACGGCTGCCCAGCGTCATGCGCAGACTCGCCGCCGGCGAGGAGGTCGACGTGGAGACCGAGGCGCCGCGTCTGGAGTACGACAAGGACGAGATCGGCCAGGTCGGCCAGGCCCTCAACACCCTTCAGCGCGCGGCCGTCGAATCGGCCGTCAAACAGGCCGACCTGCGGCGCGGCGTCTCCGAGGTCTTCGTCAACCTGGCCCGCCGCAACCAGGTTCTGCTCCACCGCCAGCTCACGCTCCTCGACACCATGGAACGCCGCACCGAGGACACCGACGAACTCGCCGACCTCTTCCGCCTCGACCACCTCACCACCCGCATGCGCCGCCACGCGGAGGGCCTGGTCATCCTCTCGGGCGCGGCCCCGTCCCGCCAGTGGCGCAAGCCCGTCCAGCTCATGGACGTCGTACGGGCCGCCGTCGCCGAGGTCGAGGACTACGAGCGCATCGAGGTACGCAGGCTGGCGCGCATCGGTGTCGGTGGCCCGGCGGTCGCCGACCTCACCCACCTGATCGCCGAACTCCTGGAGAACGCCACGGTGTTCTCGCCCCCGCACACCGCGGTGCAGGTGCACGGCGAGCGGGTCGCCAACGGCTTCACCCTCGAAATCCACGACCGTGGCCTCGGTATGACGCCCGACGCCCTCCTCGACGCCAACCTGCGGCTCGCCGAGACTCCCGAGTTCGAGCTGTCGGACACCGACCGGCTCGGCCTCTTCGTGGTCAGCCGGCTCGCCCAGCGCCAGAACGTCCGGGTCTCGCTCCAGCAGTCGCCGTACGGCGGAACCACCGCGGTCGTCTTCGTTCCGGCAGCCCTGCTCACGGACGCACCCGAGACGAACGGCACCGGCTTCCGGCTCGACCGCAAGCACTCGGCCGACGAGGCGGGGACCGGAGCGGCGGCGGGAAACAGCGGACGCCGCAAGTCCCTGACGACGCTCTCGCGTCTGCCTGCCGAGCTCGCCGCTCAGGCGATACTGGACGGCCCTGTCGAACTCGAACCGCCTCTGGGGGCACTGGGCCTCGAGGATGCCTCATTCGGCTCACTCGACAGCGTCGCCGACATCGAGGACACGGAGAGCGAGCGCGGCGGTCTGTTCCGCGCCCGGGAAGGCACCGGGGAACGCTTCCGCGGTCGTTCCGGGGAACGCTTCCGAAGCCGTTCCCGGGAAGCCGCCGGCGAACAGCACCAGCAGGCCTCCGACCACGTTCCCGGGAACGGCGAAAGCGCGCGCCCCGGAGTCCCCGTTCCACTGCCCCGCCGTAAGGCCCCGACCCTCGTCGCCGATCACGGCCGCCGTGTCGGCGGTCGCGACCGCGCCCCCATCACGTCCACCACACCGCCCGCACGGGAACCGTCCACCGAGGACAGGGCTCCGGGCCCCCCGCAGGCCGGACTGCCCCGCCGTGTCCGCCAGGCCAACCTCGCCCCGCAGTTGCGCGAGGCCGCCGCAGACCGCACCGAACCCGCGACCGACGCGCCGGCCACCGAGCAGGAGACCGAGCGCGAAGCGGAGGAGGTGCGCAGCCGTATGGCTTCGCTCCAACGCGGCTGGCAGCGCGGCCGTCGGCAGAACGCCGAGGACGAGCCAGGCCCTGGCGAGACAGCACCAGGAACGACACCAGAGAGGGACGGTCGATGACCGCACCGAACGCCACAGCACACCACACCACGGGCCGGGGCTCGGGGGAGCTCAACTGGCTCCTCGACGAACTCGTCGACCGCGTCGGCAGCATCCGCAAGGCCCTGGTGCTCTCCAGCGACGGGCTCCCCACCGGCGCCTCCAAGGACCTGACGCGCGAGGACGGCGAACACCTCGCCGCCGTCGCCTCCGGCTTCCACAGCCTCGCCAAGGGCGTCGGCCGCCACTTCGACGCGGGCCGTGTCCGGCAGACCGTGGTGGAGCTGGACGACGCCTTCCTCTTCGTCACCGCTGCGGGTGACGGCAGCTGCCTCGCTGTCCTGTCGGACTCCGATTCCGACGTCGGCCAGGTCGCGTACGAGATGACGCTGATGGTCAAGCGGGTCGGCGCCCACCTGACGACCGCGCCCCGCTCCGGTCCGCCCGCCGGAGGGTGAGTGGGCTGACATGAGCGAAGCAGGCCAGCAGGGATCGCCGCACTGGTTCGACGACGACGCGGGCCCGGTGGTGCGCCCGTACGCGATGACGCGTGGCCGTACGAGCAGTGCGAGCCGGCACCGGCTCGATCTGATCGCGCTCGTCGTTCCCGAGCCCGCGGCCGACGATCCCGGGCGCGACCAGACGCTCGCTCCCGAGCACGTCGAGATCGTCGAGCTCTGCAGTGAGACGCCGCAGTCGATCGCCGAGCTCGCCGCGGGCCTCGACCTCCCCGTGGGGGTGGTCAGAGTCCTCGTCGGCGACCTCGTCGAGGACGAGCTGGTACATGTGACCCGACCCGTACCGCCGGCGGAGCTGCCGGACGAGAGTATTCTTCGCGAGGTAATCAATGGTCTTCGGGCGCTCTAGCCGCAAGAAGCGACCGGTCGAACCGGTGACGCTCAAGATCCTCGTCGCGGGTGGTTTCGGGGTGGGCAAGACCACCCTGGTGGGCGCGGTCAGCGAGATCAGGCCACTGCGCACCGAGGAGGCGCTCACCGAAGCGGGCCGCCCGGTCGACGACACCGCCGGCGTCGAGGGCAAGAAGACCACCACTGTGGCCATGGACTTCGGCCGGATCACGCTCCGCGAAGACCTGGTGCTCTACCTCTTCGGTACGCCCGGCCAGGACCGTTTCTGGTTCCTCTGGGACGAGCTGGCGCAGGGGGCGCTCGGCGCGGTCGTGCTCGCCGACACCCGCCGCCTGGAGGACTGTTTCGCCGGCATCGACTACTTCGAGCGTCGGGGCATTCCCTTCGCCGTCGCCGTCAACTGCTTCGACGGCGCCACCCGTTATCCGGCGGAGACGGTGCGTACGGCACTCGACCTCGACGAGGGCGTGCCCCTGCTGCTGTGCGACGCGCGGGACCGGGAGACCGTCAAGGGAGTGCTCATCGCGGTGGTCGAGCACGCGCTGGCCCGCTCCGCCGACCGGCGGCAGGCCGCAACGACCTGAGCCTTCCCGGGAACGGACTCCGAGCGATCCGCGGAGCGCATCGGAGCAGCAGTCCGTAGTGCTACGCGGCCCCGAGCGGCCCGTACCCCGCCGACAGGGGTACGGACCGCGGTCGCGGGGCCGGCGCTGTCAGCCCTGGCCGCCCTCCTCGTCCCAGCCGAAACTCCGCTCCACGGCTTTGCGCCAGTTGCGGTACTCCCGGTCGCGTTCCTGGGCCTCCATGCGCGGCGACCATTCGACGTCGCGCCGCCAGTGCGACTTCAGCTCGTCCAGGTCCGACCAGACACCGGTCGCCAGCCCGGCGGCGTACGCCGCGCCCAGGCACGTCGTCTCGGAGACCTTCGGCCGGATGACAGGAACACCCAGAACATCGGCCTGGTGCTGCATCAGCAGATGGTTCCCGGTCATGCCGCCGTCCACCTTGAGCGTCGTGATCGCCACGCCCGAGTCCTGGTACATCGCGTCGACGACCTCCCTGGTCTGCCAGCTGGTGGCCTCGAGGACCGCCCGCGCCAGATGCGCCTTGGTGACGTACCTGGTGAGGCCGGTGACCACACCGCGTGCGTCGGAGCGCCAGTAGGGCGCGTACAGCCCCGAGAAGGCCGGCACGATGTACGCCCCGCCGTTGTCGTCGACGCTTCCCGCGAGCGCCTCTATCTCGTCCGCGGAACGGATGATCCCCAGTTGGTCCCGGAACCACTGGACCAGCGCCCCGGTGATCGCGATCGATCCCTCCAGGCAGTAGACCGGCGCCTCGTCACCGATCTTGTAGCCCACGGTGGTGAGCAGACCGTTCTTCGAAGGAACCGGCCGGCCACCGGTGTTGAGGAGCAGGAAACTGCCTGTCCCGTACGTGTTCTTCGCTGTTCCCACGTCGTAGCAGGCCTGCCCGAAGACAGCGGCCTGCTGGTCACCGAGCGCGGAGGCGACCGGCACACCCGCGAGCTGCCCGACGGCCGTCCCGTACACCTCGGCCGACGACCTGATCTCCGGCAGCACGGCCTCGGGAACGTTCATCGCGGAGAGGATCGCCCGGTCCCACTGGAGCGTTCGCAGGTTCATCAGCATGGTGCGCCCGGCGTTCGTCACATCCGTGACGTGTACGCCGCCGTCCGTGCCACCGGTGAGGTTCCAGATCAGCCACGAGTCGATGGTCCCGAAGGCGATGTCGCCCCGTTCGGCGCGGGTCCGCAGCCCGGGAACGTTGTCGAGGAGCCAGGCTGCCTTGGGCCCGGAGAAGTAGCTGGCGAGTGGCAGCCCGGTCGCTTCCCTGAAGCGGTCCTGGCCGTCCGTGCCGCCCAGTTCGTGGCAGAGGGCGGCGGTACGCGTGTCCTGCCAGACGATCGCGTTGTGCACCGGCTTGCCCGTTGCCCGGTCCCACAGCACCGTCGTCTCGCGCTGGTTGGTGATACCGAGCGCGCTGAGCTGCCCGGCGCGCAGGCCGGCCTTGGCGAGCGCACCCGCCACCACGGCCTGCACCTTGGACCAGATCTCGGCCGCGTCGTGTTCCACCCACCCCGGCCTGGGGAAGATCTGGCGGTGCTCACGCTGGTCGACGGCGACGATCGCGCCCCTGTGATCGAAGATCATGCAGCGGCTGGAGGTGGTGCCCTGGTCGATTGCGGCGACGTACTTCTCGGTGTGCCCGGTCTGCTCCGTCATGGCGTCCCCTTGTCCGAACTCGGCTGAAAGCTCTCAGTGCTCAGAAGGCTGCGTTGTAGACGAGGCCCGACAACGCCCCGCCGATCAGCGGCCCCGCCACCGGCACCCAGGCGTACCCCCAGTCGGACGTGCCCTTGTTCGGGATCGGCAGCGCGGTGTGGACGATGCGCGGCCCGAGGTCGCGGGCCGGATTGATGGCGTACCCCGTGGGGCCGCCGAGCGAGAGGCCGATGCCGACGACCAGGAGCGCCACGATCAGTACCTGGGTGCCGGACTCCCCGAGCCCCTTGGTCATCCCGAACGCCAGGACGGGCAGCACCAGGCCGACCGTCGCGATGATCTCGGTGAGGAGGTTGGCGACAGGGCTGCGCACCTCCGGAATGGTGGAGAAGATGCCCAGCGTCGGCAGTGCGGTCGCTTCGTCCTTGTTGGCGGCGAACTGGGCGTAGTAGGCCAGATAGGCGAGTACGGCCCCGAGCATCGCACCGGCCATCTGCCCGAGCACGTAGACCCAGACCTTCCCCCACTCGCCGGTGTCGACGGCGATGCCCATGGTCACAGCGGGGTTGAGGTGCCCGCCGGACAACGGGGCGGCGGTGTACGCCCCGGCCAGCACGGCCATGCCCCACCCGAAGGAGATGACGATCCACCCCGAGGCCTTCGCCTTGGAGTGGTGGAGGGTGACTGCGGCGCACACACCGGCGCCGAAGAGGATCAGGATGGCGGTGCCGATGACCTCACCGACAAAGATGTCCCCGTTGCTCATGGCGGCTCCTAGGCCCTCGCCCGGGGCCGGGCCCCGGTCCTGAAGTGCAGGGTGCGTTTCCCATGGCCGGCGGCCGGAGGCAGGGGTTGCCCTGCCCTGTCCGGCGTCCGTGACGAGCATGCCGAGCCGGTGGAATCGCCCGTGGGGGAGGCCCCTGAACCGCATCAGGGAGGACCCCGGGAACAGACTCGTTCTCCACGTTCCCGGGAACCGTCGTACGGCGACGCCGACTGACAACGGGAAGTGTTCACCGGTGGTGATGGAGCGTCAAGGTCATGGACAGCAACGGCTCCCGGGAACGTTGCGCCCGGAACCGGCCGACAGGGCGGACCCCGGCATCAGCGGTTCTCCGCGAGCCACTTGGCGGCGGTCTCCGCGAGTTCCCGGTCGCGCCCCGCCAGCATCGTCCGGATCATCTGTACGTCGCCCCGCAGCGACCAGACAGGGTGCCCGAAGGTGGCCGGATTGTTCTTCTCGATCAGGAAGTGCGCGGGCCACGCGGCGCCGTACCCGATGAGCGGCAGCGCAGCGGCATACCGCTTCCGGCCGCGCGCCAGGCCGTACGCGCTGACCGCGAGGCCGGTGAGGGTGCCGGTGAGATGGACCCACCGGGTCGCGGTCCTGGAGTGCATCGCGACGTAGTAGGGCCAGAATTCCTCGTACGAATCAAAAGTCCGCTGTTCCATGGGCGCACGGTAACGGCCCGACGGAGAACCGGATACGGCTGTACCGCGTCCGAAAGGAGAGAACAGGGCGGACGGCCGGGACCCACGGGGGTGGCTCCGGTCGCCCGGCCCTGTCGGGAGGCCACGCGTCAGTGCCCGGCGACCGACCGCCGGGTGACCGGGAAGTCGAAGTAGGTGTCCGGGAACGGCTCCGGCTTGTAGGTGAAGTGCCACCACTCCTCGGTGAGATTCACGAAACCGAGCTCACCGAGCAGCCCCTTCAGCAACTGCCGATTGGCACGCTGTACACCCTGGATACGAGGATCCTCGGTGTGGGACAGCGTGTCGAAGCAGTCAAAACCAGTCCCCATGTCGACCGAGTTGTCCGGGAACCGCTCATTCTTGGGCGCGTAGCAGGGGACGAGCTCTTCACCGGGGACGTACGGCCTGGTGGCCTTCGCGGGAAGCTTCACGATCGTCAGGTCGACGGTGCTGCCCCGGCTGTGCCCGGACTTCTCCGCGATGTAGCCGTCCGCGAACAGCCGTGACTTGTCGACGTGGGGATAGAACTCCCCCTTCATCGTCTCGTCCTCAAGATCCTTCGCCCACCGCACGAAGTGGTCGACGGCCCGCTGCGGCCGGTAGCAGTCGTACACCTTGAGCGAGTAGCCGCGGCCCAGCAGCTCCGTCTGCGCCTCGTGCAGGGCTTTCGCGGCAGGTCTGGTGAGGATGCAGACCGGCTGGCGGTAGCCGTCCACCGGCACGCCCACGAAATTGTGCGCGGTGGTGTAGCGCATCTCCTGAATGATCGTCGGGTCCACGGACCGCAGGGACACGAACTCCCCGGGCGCCTTCGGTTCGGGTTCGGCCTGCGCCGTGGAGGGGGCGGCTGCGACGGCGAGCAGGGCGACGGCAGCGGTGGCCAGGGTGCGCGGCGCGGGAGCAAGTCGTGTCATGGACCCTCCATCTATCAGGTCGACGGCCCCGGAGGGAAGGGTGATCCGATACAGTCCGCGCGTGTCCTTACCCGCGAAGAAGCCCGTGAGGAACTCCCACTGCTCCAGCTGCGGAGCGCCGTACCGGCCGGCCGGCGACTGGCCCCGCACCTGCGCCGTCTGCGGCGACACGGCCTACCGCAACCCTCTGCCCGTCGCCGTCGCCCTGCTGCCCGTACGCGACCCACAGGGCTGCGGACTCGTCGTCATCACCCGTGCCATCGAGCCACGGCGCGGCGGGACCGCACTGCCCGGCGGCTTCGTCGACCACGCAGAGCACTGGCAGCAGGCCGTCGTACGCGAACTGGGCGAGGAGACGGGCATCGAAGCCCCGGCGGAGCAGGTAAGTCTCGCCGACGCGCTGAGCTCCCCGGACGGCCACCTTCTCCTCTTCGGACTGCTCCCCGAACGCGACGCCGCCGGCCTGCCGCCGTCCGCACCCACTGACGAAACGACCGGCTGGCACCTCCTGCGCCAGCCCGCCGAGCTGGCCTTCCCCCTGCACACCGAAGCAGTGCACCGATGGTTCGCGGGAAGCTACAGCCACGCGAAATGAACGTCCCCGGGTACGTCGTCTCAACAGCCCCGCACCCGCACCGCAAGCCCCACCTCTCCGCCGCCTTCGCGCTCCACCAGCACGCGGCCACTGACCACCCGCGTCGTGAACCGCTCGACCTCTGCCCGCTCCCAGCCATCACCCGAGTCCCTCACGAGCAGCCCTCCTCCGGTACGCCCGGCAGCCGGTGCCCACACATCGAGTGCCGGCCGGCCGTCGTCACCCCGCACGGGAATCACGGCGCCGGCCCGCGCCAGCACAGGGACACGCGACAGGGGCGCCTCAAGCAGCACCTGGCCCTGCCCTTCGTACGCCTCACCGGTAGCCGTGTCGTACCACCGTCCGCGCGGCAGCCGCACCGCTCTGCGGTCCGCACCGTGCTCCAGCACGGGAGCTACCAGCAGACAGTCCCCGAGAAGAAAAGCGTCCTCACAGTCCCGCAGGGCCCGGTCCTCGGGCGTACCCCACCACACGGGACGCACATAAGGCGCACCGGTGAGGCGGGCCAGATGGGACAGCGTCACGAAATACGGCAGCAGCCGCTCCCTTTCGGCGAACACGGCCTTTGCGTGCTCGAGGACCTGCGGACCGAACTCCCAGGGCTCCCCGCTGCCCGCGGTGGCCGTCGCATGCGTACGGAACAGCGGAAGGTGGGCGCTCAGCTGCAACCAGCGCAGATACAGCTCGGGAGAGGGGACGCCGTCGAACCCGCCGACATCGGAACCCGAGTACGGCACCCCGCACAACCCGAGACCGAGCACGAGGGAGAGCGAGGCACGCAGTCCGGACCACCCCGTCGCCGTACCCCCGGAACAGATGCCGCCGTACCTCTGTATGCCGGTCCACCCGGAGCGGGAGAAGAGAAACGGCCGTTCCCCGGAACGCACCTTCCGCAGCCCTTCGTAACCGGCGCGCGCCATCCCCAGACCATAGACATTGCGCGCCTCCCGGTGATCGCCGTCGCGGCCCTCCAGGCTGTGCCGTGCGGAGCGCGGCAACGACGGATCACCGAAGGGAGAGAAGACCACCGGTTCGTTCGTCTCGTGCCCCACCCCACTGAAGCCCTGGGCAGACAACTCTTCGTACAGTGACGCCCACCAGGCACGCACGCGCGGATCGGTGAAATCCGGGTAGACACGCTTCCCGGACCTGCCCGGCCCGCGCACCTCGTTTCCCCGCGCGTCCCGCACGAACGCCCCCATGGCCTTTCCGCTGTCGTACAGCGCGGAGCCGGGCTCAGCCCTGACGGCGGGACCGACCGTCGAAACCAGCCGCACCCCCGACGCCCTGAGATCCGCGGCAAGCCGGGGAAGACCAGGAGAACGCTCACGGTCGGCGGTGGAGGCCTGACGCCGGCCGCGGTGGTCCATGTCCAGCCCCGCCCCCGGCCCCAGATGCAGTACGGACAGGGGAAGCCCCCGCTCCTGGTAACCGGCGACGACCCGCCGGACCTCCCCTTCACCGCCCGGACCCCACCGTGCGTGCTGCGGACCGAGCGCCCACGACGGAGGAAGCGCGGGCGAACCCGTGAGCGCGGTCCAGCCCTGCAGCACGCGCGCCGGAGTACCGGCCACGACCCAGCAGCGCAGCGGCCCGCCGTCCATGCGCAGCTCACTCGTCCCCGGCCGGTCATGGCCCGACCCCGCCCCCTCCTCGCCCTCCCGCAGTGTCACCCGGCCCTCCCAGCTGTTGTCGTGGAAGACGAGATGCGTCCCCGCGTCGGAGACGACCAACTGCACCGGCATGGTGACGGAGAGCGGTTCGTCGCCCGGGGTGCGCCTCTCGCCCGGACCGGTGTTCCACAGGCGGTACGTGCCGCCCCGCAGCCGGAGCCCCGAAGACCGCCCGCCAAGACCGAAGAACCGCGCGTCCGCCGGCACCTCGCTGCGCTGCAACCAGCGCGCGGGCCCGGCGGCGTCCGGCTCCCACCAGCGCGGCGGCAGCTCCCGGCGGAGCACCACGCCCCCCGGCGTACGGACCTCCACGGCACCGTGCCGCGAAACGGCGACCGTGAGCCGCTCCGACACCACCTGCCAGCCGCCGTCCTTGTCGGGCTCCAGCTCCGCCCTGAGGTCCGGCTCCGGGCACGCGCCCGCGAGCGCGTACGAGGGCTCCGGATCCGCGCCGTCCCAGCCCCAGAACACCGCCCCGCCCACCGCGACCATCACCCGCAGCTCCGAGCGGGCGAAACGGACCACCCCGCCGCCCCGCTGCGGCTCCGCACCGGTCACCGCGCCGGGCACCCGGGCGCGCTCAGCTCCCCGCGGCTCCAGTCCCCAGGCGTCCGTACGACGCCGCCGCCACGCGGAGCGCGCGACGCGCAGTCCCTGCACCGTGCCGACCAGTTTCACCGAGCGCACCAGGTCACGACCGTCCATGCGGCTCACCCTGCCATCCGGACGCACGCGCACGGGGGCCGTTCAACTGCCGTTCACCCGTGGTGCGCGCACATGACCGGACGCCCGGCTGTGGGAGGCCCGCTCTGGTGCGCACGACGATCACGTGGCATCGTCCCTTTCAGCCGCCTCGTGCGCACACCCTTCGCACGTGCGCGCGACACACGCACACCACGCGTACAGCCCGGGAGCCGCCCCATGTCCTCAGCAGCGAACACCGCGCCCCTCTGGCAGCCGGACGCGGACCGCATCGCCGCCGCAGCTGTCACCCGCTTCCAGAGCTGGGCGGCCGAACGGTACGGAGCACCCGCCGACGGCGGATACGCGGCGCTGCACCGCTGGTCCGTCGACGAACTCGGCACCTTCTGGAAGGCCGTCGCCGACTGGTTCGACGTGCGCTTCTCCACGCCGTACGAAACGGTCCTCGCCGACCGCTCCATGCCGGGCGCCCAGTGGTTCCCGGGAGCCACCCTCAACTACGCGGAACACGCCCTCCGTACGGCCGAGGACCCCTCCCGCGCGGACGACCCCGCCCTCCTCCACGTCGACGAGACCCACGAACCCACTCCGGTGAGCTGGTCCGAGCTGCGCCGCCAGGTGGGCTCCCTCGCCGCCGAACTGCGCGCCCTGGGCGTACGCCCCGGAGACCGCGTCAGCGGATACCTCCCCAACATCCCCCAGGCCACCGTCGCCCTGCTCGCCACCGCCGCCGTCGGCGGAGTCTGGACCTCCTGCGCCCCCGACTTCGGCGCCCGCAGCGTCCTCGACCGCTTCCAGCAGGTCGAGCCCGTCGTCCTGTTCACCGTCGACGGCTACCGTTACGGCGGCAAGGAGCACGACCGTACGGACACCGTCGCCGAACTCCGCCGCGAGCTCCCCACCCTGCGCGCCGTGATCCACATCCCCCTCCTCGGCACCGAGGCCCCCGAAGGCGCCACGGACTGGTCCGCGCTCACTTCCTCGGACACGGAACCGGTCTTCGAACAGGTCCCCTTCGAGCACCCCCTGTGGGTCCTGTACTCCTCGGGAACCACGGGCCTGCCCAAGGCCATCGTGCAGTCCCAGGGCGGCATCCTCCTGGAGCACTTCAAGCAGATCGGCCTGCACTGCGACCTCGGTCCCGAGGACCGCTTCTTCTGGTACACCTCCACCGGCTGGATGATGTGGAACTTCCTCGTCTCCGGCCTCCTCACGGGCACCACGGTCGTCCTGTACGACGGCAGCCCCGGCCATCCCGGGACCGACGCCCAGTGGCGCATCGCCGAACGCACCGGAGCCACCCTCTTCGGAACCTCGGCGGCGTACGTCATGGCCTGCGCCAAGGCAGAGGTCCACCCCGCACGCGACTACGACCTCTCCCGCATCAAGTGCGTGGCCACCACCGGATCCCCGCTCCCGCCCGACGGCTTCCGCTGGCTCCACGACGAAGTCGCGTCCGACCTCTGGATCGCATCGGTCAGCGGCGGAACGGACGTCTGCAGCTGCTTCGCCGGCGCGGTCCCCACCCTCCCCGTCCACATCGGAGAGCTCCAGGCCGCCTGCCTCGGCACCGACCTCCAGGCATGGGACCCCCAGGGCAAGCCGCTCATCAGCGAGGTCGGCGAACTGGTCGTCACCAACCCCATGCCGTCCATGCCGATCCACTTCTGGAACGACCCCGACGGCAGCCGCTACCACGACAGTTACTTCGACACCTACCCCGGCGTGTGGCGGCACGGCGACTGGATCACCATCACCGACCACGGCTCGGTGATCATCCACGGCCGCTCCGACTCCACCCTCAACCGCCAGGGCGTCCGCATGGGCTCGGCCGACATCTACGAGGTGGTCGAGCGCCTTCCCGAGATCAGGGAGTCCCTCGTCATCGGCCTCGAAGAGCCCGACGGCGGCTACTGGATGCCACTCTTCGTCCACCTCGTCGAGGGCGCGACCCTCGACGAAGCCCTGCGCACCCGCATCAAGCAGGCCATCCGCACCGAGCTCTCCCCGCGCCACGTCCCCGACGAGATCATCGAGGTTCCCGGCGTTCCGCACACCCTGACCGGCAAGCGCATCGAGGTGCCCGTCAAGCGCCTCCTCCAGGGGACGGCCCTCGCCAAGGCCGTCAATCCGGGCTCGGTCGACAACCTCGACCTCCTCCGTTTCTACGAAACCCTCGCCCGCACCCGTCGCTGAAGACCCCGCCCCAGGCCTCGCCCGCCCCGCCCCGGACCGCCGGCGACCACCTCACGGAGCGTGCGTTGTCAGTGCCGCCGGTTACGGTGAGTGAGCAATGATCGACTGCGCTCAGGGGGAATCATGGCGCACACCAAGTCCACGAAGCACTACAAGAGCAAGGCCATGCGGCGCACACTCCGCCGCGAAGCACCCAGCACGGTAGGTCTGTTGGCCGAAGAGCAGGACTTCGCGACCATGACGGGCTACGAGACCTTCGTCTTCGACGACCACACGGCCTACCTCCAGGAGGTCGAAGGCCTGCTGCGCGCCCTCGCGGCGCAAGGAGTGCACACCACCGTCGCGCTCTTCGACCCCGAAGACTTCCTGGAGTTCTGCCGGGAGGCCGGAATCGATCCCGACACGGCGGAGAGCCGCACCCGCTTCACCGCGGAAGTCGCGGTCTGCGGCGCCTCCCTCCCGTACACCGGCCAGCCCATCGACAGCCTCGTGCCCCTGCTCATCAACGAAGCCGTCCGGCAGACCACGTGGGAGTACGCGACCCTGCTCCTGGCTCGACTGGGCAACTGCGCCGAGTGCGGCGAGGACATCGGGCGCGAGGCCCTCGGCCGGGCCGCGCGCCTCGTCACACGGCTGCTCGAACAGGCGGGCCCCGGCAGCCATCACCTCGTCTGCAGTGTCCCGGCCGAAGAGGAACAACTCCTCGCCGTACTCCACGCGGAGCGCACCGCGAACGAGCCGGCCCACCTGACCGAGGCCGGAGGCGCGGAGTTCGTGACGGTCCTGGCAGCGGGCATCGCCGTGGAAAGCACCGGGGGAGTGGTACTGAGGACCACCGAGCCCGGAGTACCCGACCGGCTTCACGGCTGGCGACTCCACCAGGGCCGACTGGTCGCACTCACAGCAGGGGAAGTCTTCAGCGCCTACTGCACGGACGCGGACACCGGCGATCCCGTATCCCCCGAGCCCGGCGTCGAGTACTGCCCGGGCTTCGACATCGAAGAGCCCGACACCCACCACTGATCCGCCCGAGGGCTCCCGGCCATGTCGGCCGGGAGCCCTCGGCTCCCCACAGAAACCGTCCGGTTACTCGCCGGACAGCACCGCCTGCGCGGCCGCCCGCGCTTCGTCGGCGGTGTCCGTGGCACGCGCAGCAGCGGCAGCACGTTCGCACTGGGCGAGTGTGTGCTTCGCCAGTGTCGCGCGGACATAGGGAATGGCCTTCGCACCCATCGACAGGGAGGTCACACCCAGACCGGTCAGCACACAGGCGAGCAGCGGATCGGCCGCAGCCTCACCACACACGCCACAGCTCTTGCCCTCGGCCTTCGCGGCATCGGCCGAGGCCGCCACCAGGTCGAGCAGCGCCGGCTGCCACGGGTCCTGGAGCCGCGACACCGCACCGACCTGCCGGTCGGCGGCGAAGGTGTACTGGGCCAGGTCGTTCGTCCCCAGTGAAAGGAATTCGACTTCCTGAAGAATCGAGCGCGCCCGCAGCGCGGCGGACGGAATCTCGACCATCGCGCCGAACTTCGCCCGCAGCCCGGCCGCACGGCACGCGTCCGCGAACGCCTTGGCGTCCGTACGGTCCGCGACCATCGGTGCCATGACCTCCAGGTACACCGGCAGGCCCTCGACGGCCTTCGCCAGTGCGGTCAGCTGCGTACGCAGCACGTCCGGGTGGTCGAGCAGAGACCGCAGGCCCCGCACACCGAGCGCCGGGTTCGGCTCTTCCGCCGGGGTCAGGAAGTCGAGCGGCTTGTCCGCGCCCGCATCCAGCACCCGCACGACCACGCGGCCCTCGGGGAACGCCTCGAGAACCTTGCGGTACGCCTCGACCTGCTTCTCCTCCGACGGCGCCTGCTTGCTGTCGTCGAGGAAGAGGAACTCCGTACGGAACAGGCCCACGCCCTCAGCCCCGGCCTCGACCGCGGCCGGCACATCGGCGGGACCACCGATGTTGGCGAGCAGCGGCACCTTGTGTCCGTCGGACGTCGCACCAGGCCCCGTCGAAGCCGACAAGGCCGCCCTGCGAGCGGCGGCAGCCGCCTCGAGCTCGGCACGCTTCTCCGCACTCGGATCGACGAAGATCTCGCCGGTACTGCCGTCCACCGCGACGACCGTGCCCTCGGCCAGCTCACCGGCGCCCGGCAGAGCCACCACGGCCGGCACACCCAGCGCACGCGCCAGGATCGCGCTGTGACTGGTCGGCCCGCCCTCTTCCGTCACGAAGCCCAGCACCAGCGTGGGGTCCAGCAGCGCCGTGTCGGCGGGGGCGAGATCCCGCGCGATCAGTACATACGGCTCGTCGCTGTCCGGCACACCCGGCATCGGAACGCCCAGCAGCCGGGCGACAATACGATTCCGCACATCGTCCAGGTCCGCGACCCGGCCGGCCAGGTACTCACCGGCATTCGCCAGCAGAGCCCGGTAGGCGGCAAAGGCGTCGTACACGCCACGCTCGGCCGTACTGCCGACGGCGATGCGCCGGTCCACATCAGCCATGAGCTCAGGATCCTGCGCCATCATGGCCTGCGCCTCGAGCACGTGCTGTGCCTCGCCGCCGGCCAGGTTGCCGCGCGCAATCAGGTCGGCAGCCACAGCTTCCACGGCCTGACGGGCACGCCCCTGTTCGCGCTCCGCCTCCTCCGCGGGAATCTGCTTGGCCGGCGGCTCCAGAACCGCCGTACCCATGTGCCGAACCTCGCCGATCGCCACACCGTGGCTCACGCCGACGCCTCGCAGCGTTGTCTCCATTTCACCGTCTCCGATAGTTGCGGCGGCACCCTGTCCAGTCCACCGCGATGGATGTCGTACCCGCGGCCGTTATTACGGCGCCGGCGTCACTGCCAGCTGAAAAGCGCGTCGCCGGGCTTCACATCGCCGTCCTCGACCAGGTCGACAAGGGAGTCGGCCGTGGCCTCGAGCGCCACGACAGGGCACACCGGCGACTTGCCGGCCTCTTCGACGGCTGCCGGGTTCCACCGCACGACCGCCTGGCCGCGCGTCACGGTGTCCCCCTTGTTGACGAGCAGCTCGAAGCCTTCGCCATTGAGCTGCACGGTGTCGATGCCCAGGTGCGTCAGAACTCCGTGCCCGTCGGCGTCGACGACTACGAAGGCGTGCGGGTGCAGGGAGACAATGACACCGTCAACGGGGGCCACGGCCTCCGACGGCTCACGTACGGGGTCGATAGCGGTGCCAGGACCGACCATCGCACCGGAGAACACCGGGTCGGGGACTGCGGCGAGTCCGATGGCGTGTCCAGCAAGTGGCGACGTCACGCTGGTCATGGGGGCCTCCCAGGGGGTGGAGAGATTCGTGTGCCGCCGTCACTACCTGTCCAGGACGGCGTACTGTTCAGAAGGGTAAGTCACGAGAAGTCCCGGTTCCGCATGAGAGCTACCGCTTGGCGGACCTAGGGGGTGCACCGGAACGATTTGCCTCGTCTGCCGGAGCGATGTACTGTCGTAGTCCTGCCTGACACCAGCGCCCACCTCCTAGTGGGTCGCAGGTCGGTAGCTTCTATCAAGTCCAGACCCTATCTCGGATCTAAGTTCCGCATGTTCGCAGAACGATGGTCAGAGAAAAGGAAAAGCGCTGATAGAGTCGGAGTCGCCGGAAAGGGAAACGCGGAAGCGGAGAACCGGAAGGCGCCGGCGAAGTCGGGCGGTAAAGCGTCTGGTAGAGTCGGGAACA
>NZ_JBSFTV010000052.1:0-45247 GCF_053591455.1 Streptomyces sp. NPDC003016 | reverse complement strand
ACAGACCCTCACCAACGCCTGGAACGCCACCGTCAGCCCGTCCTCCGGGACGGTGACCGCGACGAACACCGCCTCCAACGCACTGATCACGCCGGGCGGCAGCCAGCCCTTCGGCTTCCAGGGCACCTACACGGGGACCTTCACCAAGCCGACGCAGTTCACCCTCAACGGAACCGCGTGCACCGTGGCTCAGTACGGGTCTGTCAGGCGAACGGATCTGGCTCACTTTCGGTGGTGACGCAGCGTACCGGTAGGCCGCTGATACGGCGTGCGTGGCGTCAGGGAGCTTGTGAACGTGGTGTTCTCGAGGCTGTCCCCGCTGGTCGTCGAGAGTGTGGTTGATGAGGGCGAGCTGATTCTGGTGCGGGCACGGACACCGCAGGTTCCGGTGCCGTGCCCGAGCCACAGGGCGCCGTCCGGTCCTGTGCACGGTTGACGGTTGACGGCTGCGGACGGTGGCCGATGTGTCCGCGGACGGGCGACGAGCGTTTCAGCTCCGTTCGCTCGTACGGGTGCCCGTTCTGAAGCGGTACCCAGGTCGTACGCAAACTCCAGAGCGGGGTTCCGGCGTCCTGGCGATGGTTGCCGGTCTCCCTGTACGCCCGCCCTGTTCGATACCTGGCAGCGCAGCTTCCGCCTCACCCGACACCACGTTCCGGCCGCCCCGCTGCCGGAGCGCTACGCACAGCGGCACGGCCGGACGGGGAGCCCCGTCCGGAAGTCCGGGGAGTGAGCAGGGGCGGGTACAAGGGGCGTAGATCCACCGCGGTCCGCCCCGGTGCGGCGCGGTGGTCGGGCCACCCCCCCGGGTGTGACACCGGCTCCGCCCAATGGCCGCGCCCCGCTCGGCGTCCGGCGATCCTGGCGGGCTCCGGTGTGCGCTGCGACGGTCGTGGAAGCGGTGCCGCACCGCTCAGCGTTCGCCCGCGTCGTGCCTCAGGAGGGCGATCTGCGCGCGGTTGTCGAGGCCGAACTTCGTCAGGATGCTCGAGACGTGGGTCTTGACCGTCGGTACGTCGGTGGAGAGTTCGGCAGCCGCCTCCACGTCGGCCAGGCCCCGGCCGACCGTGAGGGCGACCTCGTGCTTCCATGCGCCGAGGACCGCGAGCCGTTCCCGGGCGACGCGGCGGCGCTCGTCCGTGTCCGACTCTGCGGTGACCGTCGTGATCAGCTGACGGATCGCGGACGGGGACAGCACCGGGTCTCCCGCGGCCCCCTTCCGCCCGGCCTCGCCCCTCGCGCGCGGGAGCATGTCCTTGAGCGGGAACGCAGTAGCCGGGCGGCGGCGAGACCGTCCGGCCCGGCGACCGCCCCTACCCCACCGGCAAGAACTTCCACGCCACGCGGTCGTGCCGGAGTTCTCGGCGGACGGCTTCGTGGACTGCGTGGCAGGTTTCCTCCCGTACAGGGATGAGGCGGGTCGGGGCGGGAGTGTGGGGCCGTGAGTCAGGACAGTGCAGGCGCCGTGGACGGTGCGGGGGCGAATGGCCCGGTGGCCTCCCAGGTGAATCCGTCCGGGTCGGTGAAGGGGCCGGCGGCGCTGCCGAGGGCGATGCGGTGCGAGCCGGTGCCGTCGGCGGGGATACCGAGGTCCTCGGCCAGGCCGCGGCGCTTGTACAGCGCCAGCTTGACGGGGCCGGCCTCGCCGGAGGTGAACTCGGCGTACTTGCTGCCGAAGCTTCTGGCCACGGTCAGGCCCCGGCCGACGTAGAACTGCTTGCTGGCCTTCACGTCCTCGACGCCGAGCAGGAGGACGATCTCGTCGATCTCGCGGGTGGCCGGGCCGGTGTCCTTCTTCGCCGAGGTCGCGACCTTCCAGACCGTCCCGTCCGGGGCCTGTACGACACCGCCGTAGCCCCACAGCGACCTCGCGGCGGGCTTCAGCACTGTGGCGCCGGCGTCCACGGCGGCGTCGACGAAGCTGTCGACAGTGGCCGGCCGGGACACCGTGAGCGCCAGGGCGAAACCGCGGAATCCGGTGGAGTGTGCCTCGGACGCCCGCAGGCGTATGTGCGTCTCCACTCCGAAGGCGGTGTAGAAGCGGTGGGCAGCCACGGGGTCGGCCACCCCGAGGATGACGGATGCGATCGACGTGTCGGATGCGGTGGAAGTGGTGATTGCCATGGCCATCACGCTAGGGGTGTTCGGCGGCCGGGGCTTCTCGTTTCCTGACCGGTCTTGTCACCTGCTTCGCCACACACGCCGGCATCCCCTCCACCGCGATCGCAGAGCCCGCGTCGTGGGCCGCACCCACAGGGGCTGTGACCCCGAGGAACGCGGCAAAGGGGCAACGATTCGATCTTGAATCTCTCGCGGACTGCTGAGGCCGGCCGGCCGATGAGGAGTCGACCGGGTGAGCCCCCGGGCCCGCCCGCGGGGTGGGGGCGCCGGTGCCCACCCTCATCTCCTCGTGGGCGCCCCGGCTCACTCGGGACGATGGCGGGGGTGGCGACGTTCCCCCGAGATCACCTGGTCTGAGGATGAGGAGAACCCGGTGATGCTCACACCCCCGCCCGTCCGGGCACATGTCCACCGGACGGGCGGGGAGCTTGTGCGGGCGGCGGGGACTACGCGGGCGGCGTGCCCCAGGCCAATGTGGCACCGAGGTAGGCGGGAACCGCCGGGGCGTCGGCGTAGGAGGTTCCAGCGGAGCGGCTGTAGTCGCCGACCTCGTTGAACGCCGACCAGTCGGACTTGTTCATCCTGAGCTGGATGTCGCCGGTGTCCTTGCCGGCAGCGAGGGAACCGCCGCTGAAGCCGACCTCCAGGTAGGCGTCGGCACCCGCGACCGGGGTGCTCAGCGGGACGACCTTCAGCTTGAGCTGCGAGCATCCGAGGGCTGCGTGATCACACACGGCGTTGACCGTGGACGAACCGCCGTCCCGCGTGAAGTAGTAGCGGGCCGTGGTCTTGGTCAGGTCGAGTGAACCGCTGCCGGTGTTGAGGATCTGCAAGCCGGGACGGATGCCGTTGTCCGTGGCGGAGGAGTCGTTGTTCCTGTACCGGACCTTCACGCCCCCTGTCGGGTCGGGGTTCCCCCCGCCCGCTTCCGTGGTGACGCTCAACGCGGCCGAGGCCGGGGACGTGTTGCCCGCGGCGTCCCGGGCCCGGACGGTGTAGCTGTAGGCCGTGCTCGGGCTCAGCCCGGTGTCCGTGTACACGGTGCCCGACAGCGCCGAGGCAGTGACCTTGGTGCCGTTGCGGTAGACGTCGTAACCGCTCACGCCCACGTTGTCGGTGGCCGCCGTCCAGGCCAGCGAGACGCTGCTCGCGGTCTTCGCCGTGGCCTTCAGGCCGGTCGGCGCGGTCGGCGCGGTGGTGTCACCCGGGTCGCCGGGGTCGGTGCCGCCGGTGGGCACGGCCGGGTGGGCGTTCTTCACCAGCATGGCGAACTGGTCGTGGAACCAGTGCCCGGCCAGTGGTGCGTTGGGCAGCGCGCCGGTCTTGCTGTTACCGGCGGTGGGCGCGGTGTAGGCCGGGTCGCACATCGGGTCCTGGCGCTTGCCCTCGTCGTTCGGGATGTCCTCGCTGGCCCCGTCGGACTCACCCGGCGGCTTGATCCACAGGAAGGCGTCCAGGTGCGCGTCCGGGTAGCCGGACGGCGCACCCTGCGGAGGCTGCCCGAGACCCGCGCCACTGAGGTTGCACCACAGACCGCGGTGCGCACGCCGGTCGGCCTTGGACTCGGCGACGTAGGTGTCAAGGGTGGTGCTGGTGCTTTCGGCAGTCGGCCGTCCGGAGCCTCCCCAGCCGTTGCGGGAGGTGTCGATCACCATGCCGGTGGAGGCGGGCCAGCCGGCGGCGACCAGGGTCCTGTGCAGGTTCTTGGTGAAGTCCGACTCGTCGAAGTTCGGGTTCCACTCGTAGAACTTGCCCGACTTGACCATGTTCCCGCCGACCGTCTTGTCGGGGTTGGTCAGGAACGGCTCCTCCAGCGGCGTGTAGTTGGAGACGTTGGTGATCAGCCCGTCGACGCTGTTCAACCCGGCCGCGGTGCCCTTGGCGACGTCGGTGTACAGCTGCGCGGTCTGGGTGATGTTCGTGTCCCAGCCGAGCCAGCCGGAGTGGGCGAAGTCCATGTAGGTGTAGACGTTGGGGATGGCGTGCAGCTTGTCGAGGGCGTACTGGACGGCCTTGACATAGAGGCCGCTGCTCTTCGCCTGGGCACACTCGGGGTCGGCGGTGTTGGTCACCAGGTTGGGCAGACCGTCCGGCTCGATGACCGTGGTGATGCGGATGTCCTGGTACTTGGGGTTGCTGAAGACGCTCGAGATGGCGTCGATGTAGTCACTCTTGTAGCGGTCCAGGCCGGCCTGGGTGAGCGGCAGTTCGCCGTTGGAGGCCAGGGCGGCGCAGTCCCGGCCGGGCAGGTCGTACACGACGAACGTCGCTGTGATCGGCTGTCCGGGCTTCTTCTGGGCCAACGCGAGGTCGAGGTGGTCGGCCAGGCTCTTGCGGCCGGCGTTGGCGGCGCCGCCGTGGATCGCCGCGATCCGGTCCAGCCAGACGGCGGTGGGGTAGCCCTTCACCTTCTCCATCTTGGCCTTGAGGGCGGTGTCGGAGGTCTTGGCGATGGATCCGTCGACGCTGGTCGCGTAGTCCGGGTTGACGTAGAAGCTCGCGCCGGCGAACGGATTGCCGACGTGTGCTTCCGCGGCGGCCGCGGGCTGTCCCGTGGCCTGGCCTGCCAGCCCGAGCAGCGCGGTGGCCAGCGCGGTGGCCAGTAGCGCTGATCCTCTTCGACGCACGCGCCGCAGGCGCATGCCGGCAAGGCTGGTCCGATCGGTCATCGTTTCTCCTCGTGGGTACGGTGCGGGTGGTACCGGTCGTACGGTCAGGAGCCGGCGCACTGCGGGGGCGGCGTGCCCGCGGTGCCGTTCGCGGTGAAGCCGAACGATGCGGTGCCGCCTGGTGCCAGTGCGCCGTTGCGGGTGGTGTTGCGGACGGTGGTCCGGCCCGGTGTCACATGGAGCGAGCCGCTCCAGAGGTTGGTGACGGTCGCCCCTCCAGGTCCCATTCGGCCGATCAGCCGGTCGGGGAGGCGGTCCCGGTGTTCTTCACGGTGATCTCCGCCTGGTAGCCGCCTGACCAGGAGGGGGCCACCCGGAACTGGGTGCTGCACGCCTTGGGCGCAGGGGGCGTGGGGGTCGGTGTGGGCTCCGGTTCCGGCGTCGTGCCGTAGGACAGGCCGTAGCCGTACGGAAAGAGTGGGGTTCTGCCGTCGCCGTCGTTGATGGGCTGCTGGGAGGCGCTGTCCATCCAGGTCACCGGCAGCTTGCCGGTCGGAAGGCAGTCTCCGAACAGCACGTCCGACACCCCGTTGCCCTCGGTGGGTCGGACTGCGGGATGAGCGCGTCCTTCTCGATCTGTGTCATCTGGCCGATCTTGTCGTCCGGTGTCATTCGGGACAGCAGGTCGGTGACGCGGTCCGACACCGCCGGGGACGGGTCCTGGTAGGGCAGAGCGGCGGCGGCCGAAGGCCCGGGGGCGGGGCGGCGGCCAGCCCGGCCAGGGACAGCGCCACGGCACACAGCGCGGCGACGACCGCCGGGCGGCGGGGGAGACGGCGAGCGGCTCATGCGGAAAAGCCTTCCGGGACGGGTCCTTCGAGGGCTGGGTCCGGGGCCCGCTCTGTCGGCGTGGGATCGGGAGAGCGGGCCCCGGAGCAGGGAGGCACGGCGGTGTCAGTGACCCGCCGGCCGAATTGCGCGACGGTGCGGTCGGTGCCGTACAAGGCTCGGGGCGGCGGTCCGGCGAGGGCGCGGTGGTATCGCCCGCAACCCGAACGGCCGGTCGCCGCCGGACGTGATCTGAGCGTGTGGGGACGGTCCGCTCGCTGTGACCGCCCCCGAAGACGGGGTCACGAACGTTTCGTCGGCGTCGATGGGTTGATGACCGGAGGCGGGGTGAGGGCGAGTTTTCAGTGGCCGACGGCTGCCGAGGCGATGCTGCTCGCAGTGACGTCGGTCCTGAAACCGCCCGGTCGGACGTTCGAGCGGTGTGACACCTCGTCCGCAACCGGGTTGCCGGAGTCACCTGTGCCGGGAACATGAGTGCCGGCGGTTCGCGAGAAGGTGTTGACCGACGGCTCCCGCCGCTCTGCCGGGACACAAACCTCTCTGATGCTACGTCAGGTAACTGTTTTTCGAAGGTTTTCCGTGGAGGGACGGTGCTTCAGCCGGTGACTGCCGTCGCGGCGACGGAGAGCAACACGTCGTCGCCGCAATACCGATGCGGCGAGGTAGCACATGCATCGAGACCCTTTCGTCGGAGTGGAAGGGACGAACCGGTGGGAGTGCTCTCGCCGTCCTCGCGGATGGGAGCGCTCCCAGTTGCCGATTCGAGTGGGACTGTAGGAGGCTCCCATGTTCCTGACAAGAGGCTGCGCGCCGAACTGTCGAAGAAGTTTCGAAGGAGCAGGTCAAAAGCGCGGCGCAGAAACCCGGTTCTCGTACGGAAGCGCTCCTGGACGCTCAGCTCGCAGGCGGCGACGGCGTGTTCCGCGACCCGCCGACTCCGTTCCGTGCCCAGTGCCGTAAAGCGTCCCCACCGGCTTTGCCTCGTGGTCCCGCACATGACGGCGGAACATGTCGTGGTCGTCACTTCGGACGGTCGGCGGGGTGCGGACACCACTGCACCTGCTGGGGGGCACCCTCCGCCGGTGGGGCGGGGCCGCGCGGGTGCGTCCCTGTCGACCCGCGCTTCCGGTTCGAGCGCCGGACTGTGGAGGTCGGCACCCGGAACTCGTTTCATGCCATCAATCGCTCGTGTTGTCAGATCCCTGTACGCGTTCCGGCACGCGGTGTACCGTCTCGGCCCGACGGGATCCCGCAGTCTCTTATGGGAGCGCTCCCATCGGCAACTCAGCCTCATATGCCCCACTCTGCCCGCATCAGGAGGAACACCGTGAGACGTCTTATGGCTTTACTGGTCACGGGCGTGATGGCGCTCGGGCTCATGTCCCTGTTCAGTCCGGTGGCGACCGCCGCGACCGGCTGCCGTGTCGACTACACGGTCACCAACCAGTGGCAGGGCGGTTTCCAAGCCGGGGTGAAGGTCACCAACCTGGGTGATCCCCTCTCCGGGTGGACGTTGAAGTTCACGATGCCGGACGCGGGCCAGAAGGTCGTCCAGGGCTGGAGCGGCACATGGTCGCAGTCCGGCTCCACGGTCACCGCCGTCAGTGCCGACTGGAACCGCACGCTGGCCACCGGCGCGACGGCCGACATGGGCTTCACGGGTTCCACCACGGGTGCCAACCCGAAGCCCACGGCGTTCACTCTCAACGGCGTCGCCTGCACGGGCTCCACCGGCGAACCCACGCCCACACCTACGCCTACGCCCACGCCGCCCGGTCCGGGCGACAGCGGCACTCCCGTCGGCGTCAACGGACAGCTCCACGTCTGCGGCGTGAACCTGTGCAACCAGTACAACCGACCCATTCAGCTGCGGGGCATGAGCACGCACGGCCTCCAGTGGTTCGACAAGTGCTACAACACCGCTTCCGTGGACGCGCTGGCGAAGGACTGGAAGTCGGATCTGCTGCGCATCGCCATGTACGTGCAGGAGGGCGGGTACGAGACCGATCCGGCCAAATTCACCAACCGGGTGAACAGCCTCGTCGACATGGCCGAGGCGCGCGGCATGTACGCGATGATCGATTTCCACACGCTGACACCGGGCGACCCGAACTTCAACCTCGAACGGGCGAAGACGTTCTTCGCGTCCGTCGCCGCCCGCAACGCCGGCAAGAAGAACGTGATCTACGAGATCGCCAATGAGCCCAACGGCGTGAGCTGGACGGCCATCAAGAACTACGCGGACCAGGTCATCCCGGTCATCCGGGCGGCCGACCCGGACGCCGTGATCATCGTCGGCACCCGCGGCTGGTCCTCGCTGGGAGTCTCCGACGGCTCCAACGAGAGCGAGATCGTCAACAACCCCGTCAAGGCCACCAACATCATGTACGCGTTCCACTTCTACGCCGCGAGCCACAAGGACAACTACCGCGCCACGCTCAGTCGCGCTGCCTCACAACTGCCGCTGTTCGTCACCGAGTTCGGAACGGTGAGCGCCACCGGTGGGGGAGCCATGGACCGGGCCAGCACCACGGCCTGGCTGGACCTGCTCGACCAGCTGAAGATCGGCTACGCGAACTGGACCTACTCCGACGCCTCCGAGAGCAGCGCGGCGTTCAAGCCGGGCACCTGCAACGGCAGCGACTACAGCACCAGCGGTGTGCTGACCGAGTCCGGGGCGCTGCTCAAGAGCCGGATCAGCACCTCGGACAGCTTCCCGACCAGCTGACCGCCTCCGCGGTCGACGGGGCTCCGGCTCAGCCGGAGCCCCGTCGACCGCCGACCGTGTCCACGGCCGGTCTCTTCGCGCACGGGCCACCCGGCAGCCGTGAAGCCTCGAACGCCATCGGCGGCAGCGCGACGGCGGCAACTGTCAGTGAGTTGGCGGCGTGGGCATCGCGGTGATCCGGGCGCCGCGGAGATCTGCGACTTGTGCCGCCGGTCGGGACGACGCGCCACCTCATGCCACTGAAGGGCGATCGGGGATGGCAGCGTGCAGACGGAGATCCTTCGTGCGTTCCGGTTCGCACTTGACCCCACCTCTGCTCAGGAGCAGCGGCTGTAGCGGTGGTGTGGGAACGCGCCTGGCGTTCGACTACGCGCTGACGGCCAGGCAGCGCGCCCACCACTCCTGGCGGGAGCAGGTGAACACGCTCGTGGAGCAGGGCCTGCCCGGGGCGCAGACGCGGAAACCGGTCCGCGCGCCTGTGCCTGGCAAGCCGGCGGTGTACCGGGCGTTCGTCGCGGAGCGCGGTCAATCCGCACGGGTGTTGCGGGGACGTGTCCGTGGTGGCACGAGGGGAACACCTACGTGTTCCAGTCGGCGTTCCTGAACGCGGACACGGCGTGGAACAACTGGCTGCAGCTCTTCTCCCGAGCCCGGGCCGGCCGTCGGGTGTTATCCGCGGTTCAAGAAACGCGGGCGGTCCCGGGACAGTTTCCGTCTTCACCACGACGTGAAGAAACCCGGGGTCCGCCTCACCACTTACCTGTGCCTGTGCCTGTGCCTGTGCCTGTGCCTGTGCCTGTCCGCGTCCGGGGAGGACCCGGTTGCACGAGTCGGCCAAGCGCCTCCAGCGCCGGCTCTGCGCGGCGAAGCCGTGGTGCGGCCGGTGACCGTCTCCCGCCGTGGGCGTCGCTGGTATGCCTCCGTCCTGCGCAGGACAACACTCACGCCTCACGCTCGACGGCCGGTCGTTCACCTGCGACACCTGCCGCCTCGGCGGCGAACAGCACCCAGTGGTCGCATTCCCCGCCCTGTCCGTCGCCCTCGGCAGGGGGGACGTCAAACGCCCGTGGAGTCCCCATCGGACCTCCGGTCCCGCGGGGCCGGAAGCAGGAGACGGCGAAGCGGGAAGACACCGGGCCGTCCTGGCAGGTACGTCCACCACAGGACGACGGCGGCATCCTGCGCCGGACCGGAAGGGCCGGATGGCTGCCCAGACACCGCACCATCCTCGCGGACCCGACCACCGCCGACAGCGGACGGGAGGGAGGGACCGATTCCCTTTTCGCCCTTCCGGGCCCCCGGGGTCGTTCGTCTTCCGTTCGGCATACAAGGAAATCATGTCGCATCACGACGTGAAAACAGATAGACGCGCCAGGCGAAAATTGCCTACGTCGCAAGGAATGTGATATCGACCCAGAACTTTACCCAGGGCGACGAAGCCTGTATTTTTTCATGTGCCACCACGTGAATGTGCTGACTCCACTCCTCTTGGCTCGGACCGCGTCAGCATTCCTATGCTGCCCCTGGCTGATGTCCTGTGCCCACAGCATGATTTCGCGTCCGTTGATATCCGCACCGCAGAGGGCATGAGGCGCAGACCGAATGCCTGACACCACGAGGGCGGATGCCCGACTCACGACGGCGGGCCCCAGGGCTCAGGAGTGAGGCCACCTCGACGGGAGATGTCCTATGACCAGTTCCGCTGGGCAACAACCGCCTTCTTCCCACCCCGACGCTGACATCGGGCCGCCGGACCCGGCTGCTCCGCCCGTCGGCCGCCGCGGAGCGCGGGCCGCACTGGACGTCATGCGGGATGGCTACCGTCCGCACAGTACGACGGTCCTCAGAGTCTCTGTGGGGTTGGTATTCGTCTGGTTCGGCGTGATGAAATTCTTTCCTGGGACCAGCCCGGCCGAAAGTGTCGCCATCAGAACCATGGACGTTCTGACGTTCGACCTTTTGTCGACGAAGGTTTCTTACCTGATGCTGGCGTTCCTGGAGACCGCGATCGGCGCCGGATTGGTCACCGGGGTGTTTCTGCGGCTGGCGCTGACGGCGTTCTTCGCCCATATGGCCGGTGTATTTTCGGCCCTGTTCATCCTGCCCGCCGAAATGTGGAACGGCGCCGTACCCGCCCCCACGCTCGAGGGGCAGTACATCATCAAGAACGTGGTGCTGGTCGCAGCGTGCCTCGCCGTGGCCGTCGATGAGCGAAGGACGCGACGGCACCGCTCCCCGCGGGACTGAGCATGTCCGGGACCGCATGCCGGCGCCGGCGGTGGTGACGGGCTCGCGTGTCGCCGGTGCCCGAGCCCCTCACCGGCAGTCCGTCGATGCCTCGGGGGCCGGTGCGGCCGGCCCCCGGGGTTGCGGCAAAGGGCGAGGTCGTGCCGGCCCCGAAGGCCGAAGGCTCGGCGCGGCCACGAAGCGGCACCGGAAGCGGCAGCGTGTACGGTCGGCTTCCCGCAGTCAGGTCGGGAGGCCGCGAGGCCGGGCGCGCCCTGGAAAGGACGGCCCGGCCGACGGGGACGTTCCGGACCGTCGTCCAGCGCTTCCGGCTCACCGATGGGCGTGCCGACGGCTCAGCGGCCGATGGCGCAGGCGTCTCCGTTGAGTGTGAACCGCGGCGGTGGCGACGAGTCGCCGGTGTGGCCGGCGAGGTAGCCGAGGGTGATGTTCGAGCCCGGGGTGATCGTGGCGTTGTGCGCGGCGTTGGTCGCCGAGATCGTGTTGCTTCCCTGGGTCAGGTCGGTGTTCCAGTCGGAGACGACGGTCTGTCCGAGGGCCAGCGGGAACTCGAGCGTCCAGCCGTTCACGGGGGTGCTGCCGGTGTTGGTGAGGGTGAGGTCGACTGTCGTGCCGGTTCCCCAGGTCTTCACGGTGCGGTCCACCCTGCAGGTGGGTTCCTCTCGCGCGAACGACACGCGGTGCAGGCCGCCGGGCAGGTCGTTGACCACGTAGAACTCCCCGTCGGCGGTCGTGCCGATCGATGTGACCTGGGTGGGCATCTCCCCGATCTCGGCCTGCTCGTAGCCGCCCCTGCCGTCGGGGCGCAGCGCCCAGACTGTGGACGAGCAGTAGTCGGTGGCGATGTACGTGCCGCCGACCAGGTTCGCGTACTTCTGTCCCCGGTAGACGTGGCCGCCGATGACCGAGCAGCCGCCGGTGTAGGGGGAGTAGGTGAAGACCGGCTTGGTGTATCTCTCGCCGGGCTCGCAGTGGCCGCCGTCGAACTTCTCCAGACCCTCGTAGCAGGACCAGCCGAGGTTCAGCCCGCCTTGTCCGGGGGCGAGGTGGTCTATCTCCTCCCACCGGCCCTGGCCGACGTCGCCGATCCACATCGAGCCGTCGGCGCGGTCGAAGGAGAACCGCCACGGGTTGCGCAGTCCGTACAGCCAGATCTCCTCGCGGGCGCCGGGGGTGTCCACGAAGGGGTTGTCGCCGGGGACGCAGTAAGCGAGCGGGCCGCAGGTGCGGCTCACGTCGATGCGCAGGATCTTGCCCAGCAGGGTGTCCAGCCGCTGTCCGGCGCGCAGGGGATCCGCGGAGCCGCCACCGTCGCCGATGCTCCAGTACAGGTTGCCGTCGGGGCCGAACGCGAGCTGGCCGCCGTTGTGATTGCTGTGTTCGGCGTGCTCCTGGGAGAGCAGGACCTCCAGGCGGGACTCGTCGAGCCGGTAGCGGGCGAGAGTGACCGCGCCCTCGGGCAGTGCCGTGTAGGCCAGGTACAGGTCCTGGCTGTCGGCGAAGTCGGGTGGGAGGGCGATGCCGAGCAGGCCGCGCTCGTTGCCCGATTCGTCCACGGCCGAGGTGATGTCGATGAGCGGGGTCCGGGCCAGACCGGTGTCCGGGTGGTAGACGCGGACGGTGCCGGGCTTCTCGGTGATGAACAGCCGGCCCGTGCCGTCGTCGGGGGCGACGAGGGCGGTGGGCCGTCTCAGTCCGGAGGCGACCTGGGTGGTGGTCGCACTGAGCGACGGCAGGGGCACCGGCGGGGTGTCCTGCGCCGCCCCCGTCCGGAGCGGCACAGCATCCGCTGCCGTGGGGGCGGTCGCCGCGAAGGACGGGGCCGCGGCGACGGGCAACAGAGTGAGGGCGGTCAGCAGAAGGGTCAGCAGAAGGGACCCGGTCGAGAGGCATCGTGACATGTCGGCTCCGGAAACGTGGACGCTTGCACGGCGGTGGCACTTGCACGGGTGCGCGGACGGCGCCTCTGCGGACAGCGAGCGCGAGGGGGCTTCGTCCCGTCGGCTCCGGGGCCGACGGCCGGCCCGGCCTGTATGCGCCGCAGACGACGCGGTGCCTCGCCCGGCAGGCTGGGTCCGTGTTCTGGCGCCCCGCTTCGCGGGCAGGCCGTCGGCGTCACCCGACGGCCTGCCCGCTGGCCGGAACTGGCGGCTCCGCCGTGACGGGGCGTGTCTGTGCGGGACAGCGGAACGTGCCGGACCGCCCGCCGGACGGTGGAAGCGGTGCCCGCTCGGCGGGACGGTCCGATGACCGGTGAGGTCAGCGGAAGTTCACGTCACTGCAGAGGAAATACGCCTGGTCCATGTGCGAGGCCTGCCAGATCGTGTAGACGACGTGGCGACCGCTGTAGCCGGACGTACTCACGGGGATCGAGTAGTTCTGGCTGGGCGCGTACTTGCCGGTGCGGGCCACCAGCTGGAGATCGCTCCAGCGCAGCGGCTGGGTGGCGGGGTCGAAGCCCTGCCGGGTGACGTAGACCAGGAAGTAGTCCGCGCCGTGGCTGGCCTGGTCGTACAGCTTGATGTTGAAGTTGGCGCCGATATCCGTGGTCTTCCACGGACCCACGGCATCCATCGAGTTGTAGCGACCGCCCTCGGTCCGGCCGCCGCTGCACAGCTGCCCGTCCGGGACGGCTGCCTGGAAGTTGCCGCCGGAGCCGTTGCGGTACAGACCGTTCCAGTTCCACATGGCGTTGGGGTTGGCCTGCCACGCCTGCCAGCACATGGGGTCCTGCTGCGCCATGGCCGGGTTCTGGAAGTCGCTGCCCCAGCGCTGCCAGCAGCCGTAGCTGCGCGACGCCGGATCGACGACCGATCCATGGGCCACAGCGGTGCCGCTCCAAGGGATGAGGCTGAGCAGCACCGTGACGAGTGTGCTGAGGACGAGCGTCAGACGACGCCGCGTCTTGTGGGCACGTATGTGACGATCCATGAGCTCCTTCTTTCCGTGGGGGAATGTCGCCTTGTGCGGGGGAGGGGGGACGACGGCTGGGAGGTGCGACGCGCATTCGCCGAATGCGCGTCGCACCACAGCGCGGAGGTGAAGGCCGGCGTCGTCGTTGCCGGTGTTACGGATTGACGCAGGTGACCGAGCCGACCGGCAGGTTGTTCCCGGTCGAGGTAGCGGTGAAGCCGAACGTCACGGTGCCGTCCGGCGGGATGGTGCGATTGTGGTCCACGTTCTTGACCGTGACCGTGCCGTCGGAACCGGTGCTGAGGGCACCGTTCCAGGCTTGGTTGATCTTGGTTCCGGCGCCCGGCTGCCAGCGCACGGCCCATCCCTCACGTGCGGATGTGTTGTGGTTCATCACCTCGACGGAACCCTGGAAGCCGCCGTTCCAGTAGTTGGTCACCTTGTAGAGGGCCATGCACCCGGTGTGCGGACCGGTCGGGGTGGGCGTCGGCGTGGGGGTGGACGTCGGGGTCGGGGTCGGCGTGGGGGTGGACGTCGGGGTCGGGGTCGGGGTGCTCCCCGAGCCGCGGATGCCGGTCACCTCGCCGTTGCCGCCGTCGAAGGCGATGTCGGAGCAGGAGAAGAAGTTCTCCTGGCTGTCCGAGCGCACCCACTGGATGAACATCATCGCGTCGCCGGAGCGGCCCGAGGGCAGCTTCAGGTCCCAGCGGTAGTGACCGGACTCGCTGCCCACCGAGCCGGACTGCGGCGGGTTGGTGACGGTCTGGATGAGCTCCAGGTCACCCCAGCCCAGCGGCTTCGTGGGCGAGTAGCCGGGCTTGGAGATGTACACCCGGAAGTCGCCGGGGTGCGCCGCCCAGTTGCTGTGTTTGATCCCGATCGTCGCCCCGGAGGTGAGGTGCGTCCGGGGCCAGTCGGCGCGGGCGGCGTTGTAGCCGGTGAAGTTGTACGGGGAGCGGTCGCCGGCGCTGCACAGCTTGCCGTCCGGGACGTAACCCGGGCCGCGTCCGCCCGCGTTGGAGTCGAGCACGGCGAACCAGTTGTACAGCGCGGTCGAGCCGCTCTCCGCGAGCGCGGCCTTGCACGCAGGGTTCGTCGGGTCGAGCCCGCCAGTGCTGGTCTTGGCGTCCAGATAGCAGAGGTAGGTCCGCGAACCGGGCGTCATCGTCACACCGTGCGCCTGCGCGCTGTTCTGGCCGAGCAGGACCAGACCTACCCCGCTGAGCAGGGTGGCCAGCACCGCCAGTAAGGACAGTGATCGTCTCTTGCTTCGAGCCATGATGTCTCCTCTGATGGGTGGGGCTGTGTCTTTCTCCTCGGCAGTCGCCGGGCCGGCCGGGCGGGCGGAGTGCTCCACGTCAGGTCGCTGCTCACGCAGACGGGGATCCTTGAGGCATCGGCACACGAGGCGACGGTGTCGCCGCCGCAGACGTCATGGCCCGTGACGTCCGCCTTCTCGGTGGCCGCGGTCAAGGCCGGCGAAACGCTGGACGTGGTCTTCGCGGTGGTCCTCGGTCCGGTCGGCGCGGCCGGTGCGGTGGTGCCGTTCGGGTCGGGATCGCCACGGCCGTCGATCGGCACGGCCGGGTGGGGCTTGCGTATGATCATGGAGAACTGGTCGTGGAACCAGTGCCCGACGAGCGGCGCGTCCGGCATCGCTCCAGTCGGATTGTTGCCCGCCTCCGGCGCTGTGCAGTTCGAGGGGCGCCTCGGGTTCGCACGCTTGCCCTCGTCGTTCGGGATATCCGTGGTGAGCAGCGTGCCGGATGGGGTGCGGACGTTGCAGAGAGGGTGCCGTGACGATCGCATGCGAGGGCCTCTCTCCGAGGGAATCGGAGCCGACAGGGGATGCTGCGCGGGTTCGGGAGCGCTCCCATCCCCCATTAATGGGAGCGCTCCCACTCATCGGATACGACTGCGACTGTAGGAGTCCGGTGATACCTCTGACAACCCCGTGAACACCAATCTGTCGAATAAAATTCGGAAGTGCAGGTCAGCGGAGAAGGGCCGGCTTGTCCGAGCAACAGGCAAGCCGCGCAAGTGAAGTTTCCCGTGGTCTCGGACACTCGATCTCCATGCCGCGAGGGCGTGCTGGTGGCGCTGCCCGGTCTCGGCCGGTGTGAGGTAGCCGAAGACCTTGGGCTTGCGCAGACGGCGCCGGTTGTAGAACGTTTTGATGAAGGCGAAAACCTCAGCGCGGGCGGTGGCCCGGCCGGGTGCGGGTGCCGGTCTCTTCCTTGGGCAGGGCCCAGAAGCTCTCCGCGGCGGCGTTGTCGAAGCATGATCCGGTGCGGACGACCGGCACGATCGGGTCGTCTTTCCGTCCTTACCTCCACCAGCGGGGGACCGCAGACTGCTGCTGCTGCTGCTGCCGCTGCCGCTGCCCGTGCTCACCGTGCCTGCCGGGATCACGATCGGCGTCGGTGACCTCGGCATGCCCAAGTCCCTCGCCGAGCGTACCTACACGGACATCCGCTACTGGAACGACCTGCCCGCAGGCGGCCACTTCGTAGGCAACGAGGAGCCCGGGCTCGTCGCGGCCGACATCCGCGAATTCTTCCGCCCGCTGAGGGGTCTGACAGAACAGTCGTATGGAGGGTTTCCCAGCGGCGATCACTTCCCGGTTCCGTTGAGGACGAGGGCGCCGCGGGCGATATCGCCGATCCGACAGGGGCTCAGAGTGACCCGTTCGAGGCCGCGCCGGCGTTCCTTCAGTCCAGCGGCGGTACGCTCGCAGGGGCCCGTACTCCTCGCAGCAGCACGTTGTGGGTCTGGGCGCCGGGGTGAAGACGATGGCGGGAGCTGCCGCGCGACTTCTTGAAGGGGCGGTGCACGCCGATACCGGCACCCTGGTATCCGCAGTCGGTGAGAGTGGGCGGTCCGTCAGCGGCAGCCTTGTACAGCGCGGGCAGCACGTGGATACGTACGGCGGTGATGTCATTCAAGGAGCCCGGCTCGGCGTCGCTCACCCACAGAGGGGTGCCGTCCGGCGCGGACAGGAACTGCGCGTCCCCCCGAACGCCTTGTGCTTGCCGGAATACCACGTGCCCACCTCCCTGCCTTCGCCGTTCAGGTGGACGCCGGCGACGCGGTCCGTGGCGATGAGCGTCCTGTCCAGGACCCCGTGGCTCAATCCCTGGGCCAGGCACTCCTTCAGCACTTGGTGCAGGCCGGGGGCCTGGCTCGCAAGGGCATCGATGCCCTCATGGAGGTACCGGTAACCGGTAACCGGTGGCCTGTGAGATGCCCGTGTCGCGGGCCAGACAGTGCACACAACCCTGCTCGCGGAACCAGCACAGCACCAACACCGCCTGCCGGAACGGTCTCAGCGCCCGGGAGCCCTTCGGAGTACCGAGCCGACGCCGATGTACGGCCGGCAGCCGGGCGAGGAACTCGACCACATGGCGCGGGACGTCGAGCATGGCAACATGGTGACCAACATGAAGCCTCTGGTTCAGCGGACGATTTCGCGAGAGAGACCTGTCCTGCCAGAGGTTTCACACCTGTCTCGCACCGAGCCGCGCCGTCCACTCCACCCCGGTCGAGCGGTCTACCCGCCTTCGCATGGATCAATTCACTGAGAAAACCTCATTGTCAAAGGGATGAACTATGGCTGCGTTTCTGATCTTGAACTATGACGTCGTCGATACCGACCGGCTGGCGGCCTATCGAGTTGCCGCGACTCCTGTGCTACTTGGACCGGACGCAGGCGAACTGATGGTCAGCACAGACGACACTGTCCACTTGGCTGAGGCTCCTGAGGGTGGAACTTATACAGTCATGCTGAGGTTTCGCGACGTGGAGCACGCGTATGCGGTGTACGGCTCGGATGCTTACCGGGACCTCCTCAACGCCCGCCTAGCCGCAACGGAACCCAAGGCAGCTTTCATCGTTCCGGAATTCACCGCTTAAGAGGGGGCGTGGGTGGGCGCTGGGGCTGTAAACGTTCGGGTCTTCCAAGATTTTCGCAGGCGTTGATCGTTCCGCCGGTCCCGTGACGCGGTGTGGTCTGCCCTGCCAGGCCGGTGGTGTGTGTTGTCGAGTTGGAGGGCCTGTTGCCGCAGCCGGCCGCGGTGCGGGTCGAGCAAGTGGAGGCCGGCGGGGATGTGCTGCGCAGTACGGCGTTGAGCAGGGATGATGCGCCTCGGGAGTGCCCAGGGTGCGGGCAGGTGCCCCCATGGGAGCATTCCCGGTACGTCCGGCACGTCGCGAGGCCGCGGCGGCGGTCCTGCGCACGGCCCGGGAGCTGCTGCGCCAGTCGTACTACTGCTACGGGTTCTCCACCGTGGCGGTCATGCACTCCCTGATCGCGGTGGAGATCGTGCTGCGCGACCGCATCCCGGGCGCGGGCAAGAAGCCGCTGCACGGACTCATCAAGCAGGGTGCTGCCAATGGATCCTGACGATCCAACAGGCGGAGTACCTCAACGACGGCCGCAAGATCCGCGACGGCATGGTGCACGGCCACACCATGCACGCGGTGATGCCGCCGGCCATGGCGGCGGGGATGGTGACCGCCTCGTTCGCGATCGTCACCGACTTCTGTGCCACTGTCCTCCGACACTGAAGCTGGATCGTTTGCCACTGAAGTCGGACCGCTGTGACCTGGCGGTTTCCACTGACGTCGAGGCACGGGGCGGCAGGCACCAGAGCCTTGCCGCCGTTCTTCAGCGGAACATGCTGCCGGCACGCGTTCCGGCGATGGATACGAGCATCAGGGTCGAAGGTGCTTGAGGGTGAATTCGGGCAGGGAGTAGGGGCCGGCCTGGGGCACGGTCGGGTCGGCAGGGGAGTCCGCCGCGGGAATGGCCGCGGCATGGAGCTCGGCGTTGTCGACGGGGGTGTAGGCCAGTTCCGCCGGGTCGGGGAGTTCCCAGAAACGGCGGGTGTTGTCGGAGACCGCGTACGCGGTGGCGAAGCGGATGGAGGGCGGTGCGGTCAGGGCGGCCCGGATGTAGCCGACGGCGTCGCGCGGGCTCAGCCAGGTCGCCAGGTGCCGGGGCTCGGTGGGCAGACGCTCGAAGCTGCCGATGCGCAGACAGACGACAGACAGACCGAACTTGTCGGCGTACAGCCGCCCGAGCGCCTCGACGGCGGCTTTGCTCACCCCGTAGAGGCCGTCGGGACGTACCGGCTCCTGGGGACCGGTGAGGTGCGAGGCGGGGTAGAAGCCGGTCACACGGTTGCTGCTGGCCAGCACCACCCGCTTGATTCCTGTGCGCCGCGCAGCCTCCAGAACATGGTGCGTGCCAAGCACATTGGCTTCGAGCAGATCGGGGAGGGGCGCCTCGTCGGGCACGCCGCCCAGGTGCAGCACCCGGTCGGCTCCCGCAAGGGCCGACTCCACAGCAGCGGCGTCCCGCAGATCCACGGTGTGTACGTCCTCGTTCTCGGCCTCTCGGCGGAGCGGCACGCGGTCGAGCAGGATCAACCGTGCCGCCGCGCCTCGCAGCGCCTCCCGCACCACGGAGCCGATGGTGCCCGCCGCCCCGTTATCGCCACCGCTCCCAGACTCACTGCGCCTCCCCTGGTTTCGGCAACCCGCGTATCTTCGCGCCTGTTGTGCCAACTCAGCAAGGCGGTGGGGAACTGGTAGAGCTCCGGGGAGCTCTTGGAACTCCTGACGAAATGACCTTCTAGGTGGCTGGATCACTCCGCAACTGATGATCCGGGGGTGTGGGGTGGCTCGGCCGAAGCGGTGGGAAGCCGACGGCAAGCTGCGGGCGGTGATCGAGCCGCTGCTGCCGAAGGGGGAGCGTCGACCCCGGCATCCCGGGCGCAAGCGGCATCCGGACCGGCTGGTGTTCCGGGGCGTGCTGTTCGTCCTGCACACCGGGATCGCCTGGGAACATCTGCCGCAGGAACTCGGCTTCGGCTCGGGCATGACCTGCTGGCGCCGCCTGGCCGGGTGGACCGAGGCCGGAGTCCGGCCCCGGCTGCACGAGGTCCTCCTGGCCGAGCTTCGCAGCGCGAACGCCCTGGAATCCTCCCGGGCGGCCGTCGACGGCTCCCACATACGGGCATCAAAAGGAGGATCCAAGACGGGACGAAGCCCTGTTGACCGGGGCAGGACGGGCAGCAAGCATCACCTGATCACCGATGCCACCGGTATTCCGCTCGCCGCCACCTTGACCGGCGACAACCGCAACGACGTCACCCAGCTGATCCCACTGCTGGAGGCGATCCCGCCGGTACGGGGCAAGCGCGGCCGGCCCCGGCGCCGCCCGGACGTGGTGCTGGGCGACCGCGGCTACGAACACGGCCAAGTACCGCCGCCTCGTCCGGGATCTCGGCGTGAAGCCGCTGATCGCCCGCCGGGGCACCGGGCACGGCTCCGGCCTGGGTACCCAGCCCTGGGTTGTGGAACGCGCCTTCGCGCTCACCTGTACTGGTTCCGCCGCCTGGGTATCCGCCGGGAGATACGTGACGACATCCACGAAGCGTTCCTCACCCCCGGATGCGCACTGATCTGCTGGCGACGCCTGAACTCCCGATAGGAGTTCCAGGGCAGGCACGGCCTACATCGACAGCCCGGTGGCCGACCTCAGGTGGGCTTGCGCCACACGGAGATGTGCTTCGCGGAGTCCTGGGTGAACGGCGCCCCGTCCCAGTCCGCGACGCGACGTTCCAGCTCGAGACCAGCGATCCGTGCCATCAGGTCGAGCTCTGCCGGCCAGGCATACCGGTGCCGGGAGTTGCCGCGACGGTAGCGGCCGTCGTCGCCGTCGCGGGTGAAGTGGTGCGAGACGAGAATCTGCTCGACCAGGTCGAAGGTGTCGAAGCCGAGATGCTGCTCAGAGACGTCGAACGGCACCGCGACCTGGCCGGGCGGCAGGAACCGCAGCGGCGGCACGCCCAGCTCGAGGACGAATCGGCCACCGGGCTCCAGATGACGTGCGGCGTTGCGGAAGCACTCGACCTGCTCGTCCTGCGTGAGCAGGTTCGTGATGGTGTTGTAGACGAGATAGACCAGGGCGAACTCGCCGGGGACGACGGTGGTGGCCATGTCCCCGATGGCCACCGGGAGCGTGCCCTCGTCGATCTTGCGCCGCAGCACCGCTGCCATGTGCTCGGACAGTTCGATGCCCACCACCGGCACGCCGCGTTCCCGGAGCGGGACGCCCACTCGTCCGGTCCCGATGGCGAACTCCAGTGCCCGGCCATCTCCGGCGAGTTCGGCGAGGAAGGCGAGAGTCGGTTCCAGAACGGCAGCCGAGGACGTTTCGGTCTCCTCGGCGTCGTAGCGGTCGGCGGTCTCACGGGTCCACAGTTCACTGCTCGTCACGGGCGGCCACTTTGCCGGGTGCCGAGGGTCGCTGTCGACGCATTTACCCTCCACCGGCTCCGATCACACAGTTCGGGGCGAGCCGGTACGGACCGTCCAGGGCACCCTCCGGCTCGGGGCAGTGGTGCGGTCGCTCTCCTCGGCGCAACGTACACCGCCCGCAGCTCGTCGTCGGCTTCGCACAGCTTCGGCCGCGCTGCCCCACATCCCCGGATCATCAGTTGCGGAGTGGTGCAACCAACTTGAAGACCATTCCGGTAGGAGTTCCAAGGCGACGGCTCATCGAGCAAGGTTCACGGGCGGAACCGTTTGTACGGCGCTGTCATGTGGGTCGGCCGGGTGATGATCTTCGGGTTGGTCAGGCTGCCGCGACGGTGTAGCCCTGTCCGGCGGTGGTGAATGCGCCGAAGTCGAAGGTGTGGACGTTCTGCCGTGAGGCGGTGTCGATGCCCGCCGGGATGGTCGTGCCACTGGCCCACCGGGTCCCGTCGACGGCGCTGAGCGTCCTGGGAAGTGGTGTTCGGTTGCCTCGGTGACGTACGTGCCGTTCTTCGGGCCGTGGGTCAGGTGGCCGACCTGGTTGACGCGGACAGGGGAACCGGTGTCCGGTTCATGCGGGGGCGGTGCGGTGCCGCCGCGCAGCGAAACCTCGTCGGTGCAGAAGGCGAACGCCTTGTCACTGCAGCCAAGTTGGAAGGCGAGCTGAGCGGCGTCGTGGTCGGCCGCCGCCGTGCGGGTATGGCTGACGCGCTCGGAGCTCTCTCCGACCTGCTGCGTCGTGGAGAGCTCCGTGGTCCAGGGGCCGGCCCCCAGCTGCACGTTGGTACGGATGGTGAGTGGCACCGTCGAGGTCGCCGTGTACCTGAGCGTGTACCCCTCACCGGCGGCGAGAGGAGCGCGTTCTGCCCGATGACGGCGTCCCACGGGTCCGCTGTGCCTGCCGGGACATCCGCGCACAGGCGCCCGTCCACGACCGCAGCGGGACTGTTGTCGGACCACCACCAGGGGGCGGTGCCTTCGGAGAAGTCGCCGTTGGCAATGAGTTCGGGCGCTTCGTCGGCCGGTTCGACGGCGGGGGCGGATGAGGCGGCGGGTGAGGTGACCACCGTGCCGGCCGGCAGGCCGGTGACAGTGGCCAGGCCGACGGCTCCCGGCGGATACAGCGCCGAGTCGTACGGGAATGGGGAGGCTGGTGATGCGACACGCCGGGTCCTCCAGCGGCGAGTAGGGAGGTGCGCGGGGCCTGAGACAGGGGGAGTTGCGCGTGCGATGGGAGTAGCTTTGGGAGCGCTCCCAATATCCGAGGTTGCAGATACCGCGTCAAGACGACGGGCGAGGACTGTCGTCTTCACCTACAGCCACGCGACGGATCGTGTGCTCGACGTCATGAGTGTTTCGGTCCAGGCCATTCCCGACCCATCAGTAACAGGCTACGTTGCGTGCCCAGTTGTCACTTCTGGCCGCAGCCATCGAGCTGATTTGCCCTGGGCGGAACCTCATGTCTGGCTCAATCTCCCTGCACAGCGTTTCCAAGACGTACGACCGGGCCGTTCGCGCCGTCGACCGCGTCTCCCTCGACATCGCTCCCGGTGAGTTCCTCGTGCTGCTCGGCCCTTCCGGGTGCGGCAAATCAACTGTCCTTCGCATGATCGCCGGACTTGAGGAGATCACCGCAGGCGATCTGTACCTCGACGGCGAGTACGCCAATCACCTGCCGCCGGGACAGCGCGGCATGGCCATGGTCTTCCAGAACTTCGCCCTTTATCCGAACATGACCAGCCGCGACAACATCGGCTTCCCCCTGCGTTTCGAGGCCCCCGGAGAGGACTCCGGGCCACGCGTCGAGGCCACCGCCCGGATGCTCGGCATCGAGGACCTCCTCGACCGCTACCCCGGGCAGCTCTCCGGCGGTGAACGGCAGCGCGTCGCCATGGGACGGGCCGTCTCCCGGCGGCCCTCCGTCTTCCTGATGGACGAGCCGCTGTCCAATCTCGACGCCGAACTGCGCAGCCGTCTGCGCTCCGAGATCGCGCATCTCACCCGCGAAATGGGCGTAACAACCGTGTACGTCACGCACGATCAGTCCGAGGCGATGTCACTCGGCGACCGGGTCGCGGTCATGCGCGGCGGAGTGCTCCAGCAGCTCGGCCCGCCCCGGGACGCCTACGGACTGCCGGAGAACATCTTCGTCGCCGCGTTCATCGGAACCCCGCGCATCAACCTGCTCCAGGCCGTCGTGCACGCGCCGCTGGAGGGCGCGATGTCGATCGCTCTCGGCGCGCAGCGGCTGCGCCTTCCCGAGCCCCTCACCCCCGACCACCAGTTGCTCCGCATCCAGCAGGGCAGACGGATCGTCGTCGGGCTGCGCTCGGAGGCCGTACGGATCGCCACGCCAAGTGAGGCCCGCCCCGGTGAGGTCGCGATCAGCGGTCTGGTCGAGCACGTGGAGTACCAGGGGCACGAGGCACTCGTGCACCTCAACACCGGCTCACAGCCCGCCGTCGTACCGGATCTGGAGTCGTCGCGGCCGCAACCTGCCGTACGCCGCCGCCGGGGCGCTCCGGCGCCGGGCCTGCTGTCCCGGCTGAGGGAGCGGGCTGCACAGCAAGTCGCGGGACCGGTCGTGGTGATCGACGAGCCGGACCCCGCGCCGCCGCCCGGAGGCATCGCGCACGACTCGGAACGCCCCATGCTCGGGGCGAGCGACCTGGTCGTCCGCACCGGTCCGGACATGCGGCTGCGGAGCGGCACGCAGGTTCCGCTCCTCGTCGACCTCGCGCATCTGTACGTCTTCGATCACTACGGCCGCAGGATCTGCCCGGCACCGGCCGACCTGCCCGGCCTCGACGTCTCACCTCTCTGAGGACGCCGTGATACCGCTGCCCCACCCGCGTGGGGCAGCGGTGGAGCGTCCTCGGTCAGGCGCAGACCTCCCCGTTCAGTGTGAAGCCCGTGGACGCACCGGCTCTGGACGAGGAGCTGCCGATCCGTAGGGTCTTCACAGCGTCCACGCCGGCCGCACTCGCCCCCTTGACCAGGTTCGCTACCTGGCACATGTCCCCTTGACAGCCCCCGTTTCAGCCTCCGATCAGGCCGTCGTGCCGACCGGTCAGCCGATGATGGCGACCGGGGCGTCCCAGGCGTTGCGGTCGACGGTGATGGTGTGACCGCCGCGGGTCTCCTTGCTGTTGGCCTTGTACTGGTGGCCGCGGCTGTGGTCGGTGTACAGCTTCGGGTTCCACGGCCAGTCCTTGGTGGTGGTCTCCTGGCCGTTCCACAGGGCGTACCAGAGGTTGCCTGGCAGGTCCGTGCGGTCCTTGGCGGTGGCGATCGCCTTGGCGCTGGAGCTGCTGAAGCCGTAGAGGCCGGCGCGGTAGGTCTTGGCGCGCAGGGTCTTGGTGAAAGACCGCACGTAGGTAAGGGTGGCGTCGTTGCACGCCTTGTCGGCGATGTCGTACGACTCCATGTTGAGGTAGATGGGGCTGCCGGCCTTCATGCCGAGCGCCGAGGCCTTGACGATCGCGTCGTTGGCGTTGCTCACTCCGACCGAGGCCGCGGTGGCCGCGGTGAACCTCTCCTTGTTCCTGCTCTTCTGGCAGGGCGGCTGGGCGCCGACATACAGGGGGATGACCCGCCAGCCGAGCGTGTGGACCGACTTCACCCAGGACTTGGTCAGGTTGGGCTGGGCGCAGCCGCGGTTCTTGCCGCCGACGTAGACCGCGACGCCGCCGTAGTAGGCGTTCCTCTTCCATGCCTTCATCGCGGTGAGCGAGGGCGCCGTGCAGGCGTCGAACGCCCGGCCCGTGTAGGTCTTCTGCGCCGGCCACGCCGGGGCGGCCACCGAGGTCTGCGCCGCGACCCCGGCACCGGCCACGACGACGACACCCGTCGCCGCCAAGGCGATGTAACGGTTCTTCCTGGACAACCGGTGTTTCGGCATTCCCCACCCCATACGACATATCAAATCGAGCTCCGGTACTCCGGAGCGGGACCGCAACCAATCCCGGCCCAGTCTCGCAGGTCGCACCAGCGGCCGTTCCACCAGCCGGCGCCCGGTGCTGTCGCGATCAAACCTGTTCGTGTGCGGCAGATACCACGTGACAGGGCCGCGAAGGGGGAGTTGCCGCAAGCGCCGGGGATCTTTCAGGGGGTGACGCCCGATCAGTTGTGGAAGCTGACCCGCCCGGACAACCGGCACGACAAGCTCACGCGGGACAACCTCCCGGATCTTAAGGACCCCTGTCTGGTGAGGATCGAATCGGTTCAGGACGACCAGCGACAGGTGTGGGTACTCACCGCCCGAGGGCACCGCGAGGCGAAGAAGCTGCTGGAACCGAAGAACGTACGGGTCTCGGTGCTGCGCAAGGAGAAGTACGACCCGGTCACCGGGAACTGCTCGTAGGTGACTGCGACGATCATGCCGCGGCGGTCACCTCCACGGCCGCCGGACTCCACCGTGCCGGGATCGGGCACCTGCTTGCCTTCCAGACCGAGGCCGGGCACCGGCTCGCAGGCGGTACGTGCAGAGGGCGGACCTGGTGATGGGGGGGCGGCCTCGAAGGTGCCGGTGCTGCTGGAGATCGGCCGCTGCTCCGAGGACGCCCACGACCTGGTGCACAGGTTGCGCGGTACGGGAAGTGGGGCCGGCTGCTGCTGCCGCCGGACGCGGACAAATACACCGCGGAGCGGGTCCGCTCCCGGCCGGATGCGATTGCGAGCATCGACCATGAGGAGCGGCTGTGGCGCCGGGTCTACCCGCCGACCGGCCGGGATGGTCTGCCACCGCTCGCGTTCGTGTTCGCGGACTCCACGGAGACCAAGGCCGACAACACCGTCAAGGTGCTGGAGGGGGCCGGCCGCCGCTAGTGGGCGCCGCGCCGGTACGAGACGTACTGCCGGGACAGCATCACGGCCCTCGACTACGGCCAGGCCGTGCCCGTCCTCGTCACCACCCTGGAGCGGCTTCAGGAGCACGGGGCGGGCGCGGCGGTGTGGCGACGCCTGGGACGCGGGGGCGCGCAGACGCTGACGGCCGCGCTCGACAACCCCGACGGCGACGCCCTGTTCCACCGCCAGGCCGCCCGCGCCGAAGCGGAAGAGGAGCAGCGCCGGACAGCTGAGCGGGAGGCACGGCGGCCGGTGTGCAAACGGTGTGGGCGGAAGTTCACCGACCGGCGCTGGCCGGAGACCATCATGCACAGCGAGGTGCACAGCGAGGTGCACAGCGAGGTGCACAGCGAGGTGCACAGCGAGGTGCACAGCGAGGTACCGAAGGCCGGCGGCCTGTTCCGCCGCCGAAGCCGGCCCGGGCCGTCTTGAAGCGCGGTCAGGGCCCGTCAGGCTGGCGAGAAAGGCTTGTGGAGGCACAGCACCAGTGCGTTAAAGCCAAATTTCAACCGTAAGGTCTGCTTAGAGCCATTGGATCATGATGTGAAATATGTGGTGGTGTGTTCGTGCGTAGGTTGAGGGTGTCGGCCGTGGAGCATCTGCGGCCGCGCACTTCGAGAGGTTTCCTCATGCGCTTCATGCGCACGACTGCTCTTCCCCGGACCCTTCTGGTTGCCGCGATCGCCGTGGCCGGTCTCACCGCTGCTCCCACCCTCGCTTCCGCGACGGCCCTCGCTGAGACGGGCAACGCCCGCACCCTCAGCGGCTTCAGCCTTTTGGGCCTTGCCGGGGCCAACGGAGCCAACGGCACAGGCACCAGTGGCGGGATCGGTGGCCTCGGCGGGACCGGCGGCGCTGCCGGCGCGAACGGAAACGGAGGCACCGGTGGCGCCGGCGGCGACGCGAGTGGCAGCGCCAGTGTGGGCGGCGCGGGTGGTGCGGGTGGCGCCGGGGGTGCCAACGGCAACGGCGGCAACGGGGGCCTGGGCGGTGGCGCCACCCTCGGCGGCAAGGGCGGCAAGGGTGGTGTGGGCGGCGTCGGCGACGCGGGTACCGGGATCGCCGGCGGCAAGGGCGGCAACGGCGGAGCGTCCACGGTGGGCGGCGGCCACAAGGGCGGCACAGGCGGCGCGGGTGGCGCCGCGAGCCCGGTGTGTCCCGGCAAGCCCGGCGGCAACGGCACGGCCGCCACGTTCAACGCGGACGGCACCACCGGCGCTACCGGCGCCGCCGGAAAGTCCACACTTCCCTGCTGAACCGACCCTGCGGGGATTACCGGACCAGCCCCCGTAGGGCAACATCCATCCTCCGGTGCCGCCCCGCCCCTGCAGACGCTGTAGGGGCGGGGCGGCACCGGCCGCGCCGCACCATGTGATCCCAGTCCGCACGGTGTACCCGGATCCGGGCAGCGGTTTGCTCCGGTCCGAGCGGGGTGCCGGCGGTGACCAGGCCCGCCAGGTCCTCGCGCCGGCAGACCTGCGAGACGCTCCGCACGCTGACCCACAGCCTCTCCTGGGACATCCGCCTCACCGGCCCTGACGGCGCACTGAAAGTCACGCTCGGCAAACGCCAGGAGCTCCCGCTCCCCGCAGACCACACCGCCGGCCTCACCCGGCTCTTCCAGAACGCCGCCGGCACCATCGGCGCCCGCAGCACACCAGGGGGCGGCCGGTGCTTCCACTGCGACAGGACTCGGGTTCGCCCGCGCGCTGTGGGAGCCCGCCAGTCCGCGCCCTTGACCGAGGGTGCCGGTGCGCGGGACGGTGCTGGGGGGTTCGTGGGGGCGGCGGCGGGATTTCTCGGAGGGGTTTCCTAGCCGGTGGTGAGCGGGGTGTTGTCCTCGACGAGCAGTCTCAGCGCACCCTGGTGCTCCTCCGCCTGCGCCGTGGCCGTCCCGCCGAGTTCCTCGACCCGCTGGATGGTGCGGTCGAAGTACCCTCCGAAGCCTGTTCTCAGAGTGCTGAGGCACAGACCCTCGTAACAGACCCGGACGACCTGCCGCTCGGCGCGCAGGGTGACGGTGAACTCTTTGTCCCGGGTCCGCTCCGCGAGTGCCTCACGGGCCCCGGGCTCCCAGGACGTCCAGTGACCGATGAACCCGAGAATCCGCTCCGGACGGACGGTGCGGGCGCAGCTGACAGCCATCCGCTGAAGGTCCTCCCACCAGGGCAGCATCAGCCGGGGACCGGCGATCCAATACTCGGTGCCGTCGGCGGCCCGCACACGGCGGGCGGCGTCTTCGGGGGCGTCCGCGTCGCATTCGTCGCGGTGACACGGCGTGAGACCGACGAAGGCGTGGCATCCGAGCGGCCGGTCCGTGAGGGTCGCCAGGCTGCGCAGGGCTGCGCCCAGGGACACCAGATTGCGGTCGTACATGTAGCCGAGGTGCCGGTCGATGTACGTGCCGCCGTGCGCGGGAGGCGCGGCCACACTGATGGCGTGGGGGTTGTAGTCGTTGTCGGGGCGGGGGACGAGCTGCACCGTGACGTGCAGCCGCCGCTCACCCTCAAGGGAGCCCGGCGCAGGCGTCGGGCTCCCTTTCCGCTTCTGCCGTCCGGCATCCGAGAGTTCGCGCTGGACGAAGGCGTTGAAGGGCTCGAGTGTGTCGTCCCACAGGCCGACCCCCAGGGCGAACTTCGCCTTCCCGGCCGGGATCATGAGCATTCCCGACGCGGGATCGACGGCTATCGACTGCGGTGTTCCGTCCACGGACCTGGTCCCTCTCCGACAGAGCGGTCCGTGTGGGGCGCACCGCGTTTTCTTGATCGTCGGCGAGCAGGATACCGACAGACCCGCGGCGGGCCGGTCAGCAGTCCCGCAGCTCCTCCGACCCGACAAGACACCTGACAATGCCCTACCAGGAGTCAGGCAGCGGGGTCGGGGCGCGAGGGCGTCCTCGAGGGCGGGGTACAGGGGGAGGACGGTGTCGAGGCCGACGGTGCGCAGCAGGTCGAGCACCGGTGTGGGGGTGTGGGCCGGACGCAGCCATCCGCCGCGGACCGGGCGGTGTTGTTCGCGGCGACGAGGACGTCGATGCCGCTGGAGTCCACGACTGCCGGGGCGGGAGACGCTGCCTCAAGCGGCTTGACGCCCAGTCGGGTCAGCCGTTCCTGCCGCTCGGTCGACAGCTGCGCCCAGGTGCCCGGATTCTTCTGCCGCTGAAGCCACTTGCCCAGGTCGTCCCCCTCGGACAGCACCCCGGGTGCGATGTCGGGCAGGTGGCCGTCGGTGTCGCCCAGGTCGGCGAGGACGTGGTGGTGCCGCTGCCGGTCCAGTGGCCCGGGCAGTTCCAGTCCTTGTCGATCGCCGCCAGCTGCGCGGCCCGGGTCTTTGCGCGCCCGGGGTCCTCGCCCGGGCCGCCCTTGCGCCGCGGGCTGCCAGATACTGCCCTATGGGCCTCATTGCCTCCCCCTGCCGTACCTTCGTAGCATCCCGCGAGGTGCGCACCCACGGCCGTGAACAGTGTGAGGGCTGTGAGGGCACCCTCTTCGCTCCTGCTGGGTGAGGCTGACAGGAAGGCACTCTGAACATGACTGGGCAACCCGACCGTTGGGCGGAACTGACCGGCGGACGAGCTGGAGAGGAGTACGCTCAGCGTTTCGCGCGGCTCGCCGAATCAGGTCACGACATTCACGGCGAGGCCGCTTTTTGCGCCGCATTGCTGAAGCCTGCCGCCCGGGTACTCGACGCCGGCTGCGGCACCGGTCGGATCGCCATCCGACTCGCGCAGCTGGGCCACTACTGCACCGGCGTAGACATCGACTCCTCGATGCTCGCCGTAGCCCGCCGAGACGCCCCCACGCAGGAATGGCTCCTCGGTGACCTGGCCCGTCTGGATGCCCTCGGCCTGAATCAGGGCTTCGACCTGGTGCTCGCCGCCGGAAACGTCATCCCCCTGCTGGCCCCCGGCACCGAATCAGTTGTGGTTCGGCAGCTGGCCGCCGCACTGCGCTCCGGCGGTCTGCTGGTCACGGGCATGGGACTGGATGCAGCACACCTGCCGCTGCCGGAACCGCCGGTGACCCTTACGGAGTTCGACCACTGGTGTACCCAGGCCGGACTGGCCTTGCGGCAGCGTTACGCCACCTGGAGCGGCGATCCCTCCTACCAAGGCTGCGGCTACGCCGTCAGCGTGCACTCCCGCTCCGCCACGTGAGTCCGCGCCTTCTCCGCGACGGCCCGGCCCGGGCACGCGCCCGAGTGACTCCACGCCTTGATCGTCTGCACCACGAGATGGGCGGCAGGGTGCCGGCCGCGGCCACGCACCCGATCTGGAATCTGACCCCGGCGGGGCAGAAGGCTCCGGCTGGCAGCAACGAGCTGCCGCCCGCTCCGGAGGTCGGCACCGGCGCGAAGGCCGTTCGAGCCGGGTTCGGTCCGCACGGCGTCGCGGTGACGGACCCGATCCTCGCGCATGGCGGCCGCGCACATCTGTCCGAGGTGATCGGGCCCGGCACGTACGGAATGCTGGTCCGGCAGGCGGTTTGCGGTGGGTGACGTTCATGACCGCCCTCCGCATCTGCTCGACCCGCTCCTCGGTGTCCCGTATCTGGTGGGCGTGCGCGCGAAGAGGCTTGTCGGTGCGGCGGCCCGTCCCCGTACGGTCGGGTTGGCGTACCGCAGATCCGGGCTGTGAGAACCCGGGTGCGCGGCGAGCCGCTCCGTCCAGCCGCGCAGGCCGGTGGTGTCGTCCCCGTCGCCGACCCCTTCGGACTGGCTGTCGCCCAGGGGCCATGTGCCGGGCTCGGCCACGCTCAGGCCAGTAGGACGTCCTCGCCCGCCGTCGCGGGAACGACCTGCCTGGCCGGCGGCGCCTCGGCCTTCACCGGCGTCCCGAAGTCCGACAGCGTCATCGTCGTCATGGCCTTCATGCCGCCGAAGTAGGACAGCCGGGCCTGGACGGCGCGTCCCTTCCCGTCGACCCACACGTCCGCGTGGACGGGCATGTCCTCGCCCAGCTTCTCGCGCAGGTCGTCCAGTTCCTGTTTCGTCTCCGTCGTCGTCCGGAGCGTCGCGGTGGCGTGGTCGATCGTGCCCCGGTAGTGCACCGCAGGGGCGTTGTTCACCTGCTCCTTGCCCTCGTTCGTCACCTGCCGCATCACCTTCATCTGGTGGAGCAGGTGCTCGGGGTCGTTCGGCGGCGCCCGCAGAAAATAGCGGGTCAGGGCCTTGCTCCGGACGGCTGAGGCCCACTTGCCCTCGTCCACCGTCCGCGAGCCCCGCACATAGACGGTGTCGCCGACGAAGACCTCCTCGACGCGGTCCATGCCGCTGTCCTCGAGCTTTACTGTGAGCCGGCCCCTGTCGCGCGCCAGGTCGAAGGCGCCGGCGATCGCGAACACGTACGCCGTGGGGCTGTCGGCGGACTGCAGCTCGATCTTCTCGTCCACGCGGGCGCTGTCCGCGCTCGTCCTCTCGATCGCGGCGCGCACGGCCGCCCCGTGATCCACGGCCTTCTTCGCCCTCTCCTTCGCGTCACGCTCCGGACCGCCGGAACAGGCGGTGCAGAGCAGGAGGACAGCGGCGGGGAGGAGGTGGGCGCGGCGCATGGGCTCTCCGAGGAATCGTTACTGCGGCAGGGGGAGCCCGAGAGGGCCTGTAGATCTTCACACGAAACCGGTGACGGGGCCCGGGGATTTCGGCCCTGACGCCCTGTCCCTTACGGCTCCTGACGTGACATCGGGTGCGAGGGGAGCTCTCCCGGACCGAGGCGGGGCCGTCAGCCGTCAGCCGGGATCGAGTTCGGACAGCTTCCCCAGCACATGGGCACCTTCAGGCTCCGTGCCCGCCAGGCCGAGCGTTTCCCGTTGCGCCGTCGCGGCCTTCGTACGGCGGCCGAGGCGGTGAGCAGGTCAGCCCGGGCCGTCGCGTAAGGGTGGTAGGCGCGCAGACGGGGTCCGCCCGCCGGCGGACCGAGCACCAGAACGACGGGGCCGACCGCGGTGAGGACACCCAGCAGCGAGGCCCGCCCTGCGCACCAGCACGCACACGGTCCTGTACGACCCCGACGGCTTGGCCGAAGCCGGGCTCCCGCTCGACCGCAGGCCGTACGAGTGCCTCGCAAGGCGGTCCTCGCGTGGACCGGCGAGGACACGCTCACGACCCGCGACGTGGAGCAGATCGCCCTCCAGTTGACCGGCCCGCCCGCGCCCGTGCCCGCCTCTTCTAGTCGTCCGGCAGAAGGCGCCGATGCCCAATCTCCGACCTGTCCGGTGACCGTGCTGCAATCGGACAGTGCCAGACGGTGGCGCCTCCCGAAGTGGTGAACATCTGCTGTCCGTTCTCGGGTTCTGGCTCACTTTCCGTGAGGCGTGCACCGTGGGTGACGGTTGAGGCCGCTCCTACCGTCCGAAGCGAGGGTGCTCCGGCTGGAGGAGCTGCTGTTCCCGGCGATCGTGGCTGGGGCGGGGTCAGCGCTGCTCGGGCGCCGTGTCCGTCCCGCGCTGCCCGCAGTGTGGGCAGCGCTCGCGGCCGTCCCATGCGGACCAGCCGAAGTCGGTCGGGGTGAGGGCGTGGCCCTCCAGCTCGTTGCGGACGGCCTCGCGGTAGGCCCAGACGGCGTCCAGGTAGGGGTGGTAGATGTCGTGGAATGCGGGGGTCGAGACACCGGCGCCCGCGGCGACCGTCCTTCGGAGGGCGCGGAGGCGTTCGAACATGGTCTGGCCCGTTCCCGCGATCCGGGCGCTGGCCTCGAGGAAGAGGCGCTCGCGCACCTCGTAGATGCGGGCGTCCGTCAGCGCCAGGCGGCTTGCTTCCTCCAGGCCGGTCGCCTCGGCGCCGCTCTGCGCGAGGCGGCGCAGCTCGGTGTGGGCCGCGCCCGCCGCCGCGATGAAATCCGTGTAGACGTCCCGGCGGCGCGCCTGAAGGCCGCGGCGGTGTTCCTGACGGGTGCGCAGGCGGTCGGCCAGAACCGTGCCCGCTATCGCGATCAGACCGCCACCCAGTGTGGCGACCAGCGTTCCCCACTCCATAACGTGTCCCCCCAGTCGGTGTTCCGGAAGGGCGCGCCCCCCGCGCCGTCCCGTCCAGCAGATCATGCCCGACGGCCGGGGCCGACCGAGTACGCCTCGGCTCAGATGTTCGGCCGGGTCAGCTCCGCCACTGACTTCAGAAGCCGTATCTCAACCGAACGTGATCCGTTGATTTCTGCTGGTCAGGCATGGTGTAGCTCGGAATGAGAGAGGCATCCGGCGTCTTGTTTCCGCTCCGTGAGCGAGGGGTGCGCGATGGCGTCGGTGCTGGGAATGCTGGAGGAGCGGGAGACAGCGGCCCGTGTGCGGGTGGAAGGACTACGGGAGGAAGTCGCCCGGTTGGCTGAGGTGTTGGAGGCCGCCGAGATCGAGCTGGACCGGCGGGTGATCGCGCGGGAAGAGCTGGTCGAGGCCCTGGCAGCCTCGGCTGCCGAGACCACCGCCGGGACCGAGGCCGAGAAGAAAGCGGTGCTGTCGCTCGCGCCGGTGCCGGGCTCGACGGTGCCGCCCTGGCGGGAAGGGCTGCCGGTGACGGTTCTGGCGCCGGACTATCAGCGCATTCTGGGCGTGCTGGAACAGCAGCGATCCACGGGTCATGGACCGCTTCGGGCCAAGGAGATCGCGGTGGAGCTGGGCCTTGACGCGACGTCGGCGAAGGTCGAGGGGCTGCGGTCGAAAGCCCGGCGCCTGGCGGAGCGCGGGTGGCTCCTCCTGGAGGCGTCGGGGGCATTCAGTGCCGGTCGGTGGCCCGAGGCCGCGCCAGACGCCGGCTCATCCGCGTGACCATCGACCACCGGATCATCGCTTCGCTGGTGGCGGGCAGGGTCTCGTAGTCCCGGGCCAGGCGGCGTGAATGCATCAGCCACGCGAACGTGCGCTCTGCCACCCACCGCCTCGGCAGCACCACGAACCCTGCCATGTCGTCGGTGCGCTTGACGATCTCCAGGGTCAGAGCGAGCTTGTCCCGGCACCAGCCGACAAGGCCGCCGGTGTAGCCGCCGTCGGCCCACACGAGGGTGATGTCGCGGTGCATACGGCGCAGCCGCATCAGCAGGCCCGCCGCGGCGTCCCGGTCGCCGATGTTCGCAGCCGTGACCGCGACGACCAGGAGCAGGCCGAGGGTGTCGGTCACAATGTGCCGCTTGCGGCCCGGCACCTTCTTCCCGCCGTCGTAGCCGCGTGAGGCGGCCGGCACCGAGGCCGCGGCCTTCACTGACTGCGCGTCGATGATCCCCGCCGTGGGCTCGGCCTCGCGGCCCTCGCGCTCACGGACCGTCCCGTGCAGCCGGTCGTGGAACTCGGCGATCAGCCCGTGCTCGCGCCAGCGGCGGAAGAAGGCGTAGACCCGGCCCCAATCGGGGAAGTCCGCGGGCATCGCCCGCCACGAGATCCCGCCCGCGACCAGGTAGCGGATCGCGTCCAACAACTGCCGATGACAGTAGCCCTCGGGCCGTTCACCCCGCCCCTGGAACCAGGCAGGCACCGGCAGCAACGGCCGGACGGCCGCCCACTCCGCGTCCGTCATGTCCGACGGATACCGGCGCACCCGGTCCGGATGGTCGGCCGCGTTGCCGTACACATGCGCGAGGCAATCGCACGACACGGCGGGCAAGTTGAAGTCAACGTGCCCGGGCACGTACAACAAAGACAACAGGGCCTCCGGGAACCACTCGGAATGGGATCGCACCCCCGAGCTACCAGGAGGCCCTGCTTCCACGCGCGGAAACCGCCGCAGTCACCCGATCGAGACTCCCGTTCGACCGACAGCCTTCGAGATCGGTACGGGTAACAACCACTTACGTGTCGGGATGCTGCGGCAGGGCGAGCCAGTCCGACCAGGAGATCTCACGGCCGAGGAAGCGCGGCTGCTCGAACGGCCAGTCGGCGGCGATCCACTGCGGCACCAGCGCGTCGAGGGCCTGCTCGACCTTGCTGCCCACCAGCTCGTCCACCACCCACCAGGAGATCTCGCCGTCCGCGCCGGCCCTCTCCGGCGGGTCGATGTAGACACAGCCGAGCAGAACTGTCTCCGCCGCGTCGAACAGCGCGTAGTTGAAGGACTGGTGCGCGGCGATCTCCTTCTCGTGCCGCAAAAGGTCGGCCTGGTCGGCCTCGTAGGTCATGGTGTCCGCGGGCCAGCCCCAGGCCGGGCCGAAAATGGTCCACAGCCGCTCGCGCGAACCCATCACAGCCGGATAGTCGAGCGGGGTGTCCACCTCCCGGATCGGCCGCAGGTGATGACCACCGCCCGGCAGCGGTACCAGGACGGGGTGGACGAAGTCATCGGGAAGCCAGCTCATGGCGCCCGACCGTAGCAGCGCGCGGCCGTCCGCTCCCCTGGATTTTCCCCGCATACCGCCAGGCTCTGCTCTCATGCCGGGCAAGGCCCGCGATCACCCGATCGAGACTCCCGTTCGATCGACAGACTCCATGATCGGTATGGCAACGATTTCTCACACTCAGTCAGCCCTCCACGGAAAGTGAGCCAGAACCCCGTTCTCAGTTCTGGTACGCATTTCGTGACGTGGTCTTGGGTGTGGTTTCACCGGGCTGGTGCACCCTCCGATCGGTGCTGGTCGTGCGCCTCGTTTCTCCGGCCGTCGTAGGACCCGCAAGGTGTTTCACGGAATGTGTGCCGGAACCCGCTACTGCCGAGTAAAGCCGTCCTTGTCGCATCCCCGGCCGACCAGGTACTCAGGGACCAGGCCGTAGCCGTTGCCGCGGTCTTTGCTGAGTGGGGCGGGGGAGTTCTGAGCAGAGCGGGCACGTGCGGCCGGAGCACGCCATGCGGCCCCTGCGCGCAGGGGGAACCCGGGTACTCGCCGTGTCGTCGTACAGGGCATGGAAAGCGACATTGCACAGAGTCCGTCGGCCCCGGCCCCTTGCTCTCGGGGGCCGGTGGCCGAGCAACGCTGGCCGGGGAGGCCGGAGCAGTCCATCGTGCCGGTCTTGGGGTTGTAGTCGTAGGTCCATCTGGCGCCGTCGGAGCCGCTGGTGGTGTCGATCTGCGACGTCATGTTGCCCGAGGTGTCGTAGCCGTTGGTCACCTTCTCGCTGCTGGAGGAGGTGAGGGTCTCGGGGTAATGGCCGCCGGCCTCTGGGTCTCGACCTCGGGGTGGGCGGGGACGGCCGCGTCGACGGACGCCGTGGTGCAGAGCGCGACGTCGAGGGCCCCGGCCCGGCTCGTACCGAAACGGACCTCGATCGACTGCGGAGAGCAGACCCATCCGAGCCGCACCACCATGTGGTCGAAGTCCGCACGGCGCATCCGGAGCCGGGCGGCGGCCTGCTCCGGTCCGAGCGGGGTGCCGGCGGCGACCAGGTGTGCCAGATCCTCGCGCCGGCAGACCTCCGCGACCTGGCCGGGGTGGCGCAGCGTCCCGTCCGGGTTCGCGCTCAGGTCGGCCAGGAGCCCGCGGTCGACGAACCGGCGTACCACGAAGGCCGTCACGTCCGCCTCCTTCTGCCCCGATGAGGACATTGTCGAGGTCCGCTGCATGATCACGTTCTCACTGCGGATCGGCGACCATTTCATCGCCGCCGACCACGGCAATCGCAGCCGAGCGGAGGTGCTGGAGCTGACCAGGAAATAGCTCCTGAGGTAGCCCTGGCGGCGTGGTGTGGGTCGGTCGGGCTGCGCTGAGCCTCACCCACGGCAGGTCAGCGGCGGCGGGGCAGCGGCCGGGCGTGGCGGCGTGCGATCTGCGGCCACTTCAAGGCATCAGGCGCCGGAGTTGGTGGCATACGTGTGGATGCGCAGCGACCGCCCCGGCTCGAGGAGGCTTACGTGTCACGCACCATGGATTGCCTGTACGTCCGCATCAGGCAGGAGCTGGCCGCTCGCGCGGACCGGCTGTGGGAGGTGAGCCTCGCGCTGCACCGCGAACCGGAGACGGCCTACGAGGAGCACCGGGCGGCCGGCCTGCTTGCGGGCGAGTTCGAACGGGAGGGCTTCGGGGTGGAGCGCGGGGCGGCCGGGCTGCCGACCGCCTTCGTCGCGCGTACGGGCCGGGCTGCCGCGAGGGGCGAAGGGCCCTGTGTGGCCCTGCTGATGGAGTACGACGCGCTGCCGCTGCTCGGGCACGCGTGCGGCCACAACCTGATCGCGTCGGCCGGTCTCGGTGCGGCACTCGCCGTGCGGGCCGCGCTCGGTGAGATCGAGGGGACCCTGCTGGCTGTGGGGACGCCGGCGGAGGAGAGCGGCGGCGGCAAGGTCGCGGAGGTGGAGGCGGGCCTGTTCGACGGGGTGGACGCAGCGCTGATGTTCCACCCGGGCGTCTACGACTGGGCGTGGGCGCCGCTGACGGCCAGCGCGCAGGTCCGGGTGGGGTTCCACGGGCGGGCCGCGCACCCGACCGGCAGCCCCACGGAGGGGATCGACGCGCTGGGGGCGCTGATCCAACTCTTCAACACGCTCGGCGTACTGGGCAGGCGGCTGCCCGCCGGATCGCACATCCAGGGCATCGTGACGGACGGGGGCCGGGCCACCAACATCGTCCCCGAGTACGCGGAGGGCCTGTTCGGGCTGCGCGGGGGGACGAGCTCGGCGCTGGAGGAGCTGGTGGAGGAGTTGCGCTCGTGCGCACAGGGCGTGGCGCTGGCCACCCGTACGAGGGCGGAGGTGACCGATGTGGGCGGCCGCTACGAGCACTTCCGGGACAACGACGTGCTGTCCGGGCTCTTCGCCCGCCACCTGGGCCGGGCGGGCATCCGGTTGTCGGGGCCCGCGGCGGGCGTGTACCTGGGGTCGTCGGACATCGGCAACGTCAGCACGAAGGTGCCCGCGATCCACCCGTTCGTCGCCATTATGGGTTCGGACGCCTCGGACCACACGCCCCAGTTCGCGCAGGCGGCCGCCGGACCGCGCGGGCGGCAAGTGATGTTGGCCGCGGCCGAGGCACTGGCGTGCACGGCGGCCGACGTCCTGTTGCGTACGGACGTGCCGGAGCGGGCCTGGGCGTCCTTCCGGCAGAAGGCTGCCGCAGGGTTGTGACGGCCCGGTATAACGCCCGGCGGTCCTTGGAGTCGCAACGGGGCGGCGGTGGCCGGGCGTCAGTCCTCGACACTCACACGTACGGTCTTGACCTCGGTGTCGGCCGCGTCGGGTACGACCATGCCGGCATCGACGCCGCTGCGCAGGTAGTGCAGGATCTCGGAGTTGAGCTTCTCGCCGGGAAGCGCGGCCGGGATACCGGGCGGGTAGGGCGTGAGCATCTCGGCGCTGACACGGCCGACGGCCTTCTCCCACGGCACCTGCTCCACCCGGCCGAAGAAGGCGTCACGCGGCAACATCACCTGCTCCAGGCGCAACCCGGCCGGGTCGGGTACCTCCACCCGGGGTGTGGGCCGCAGCCCGTCGGCGTGGTCGGCGACGTCGCTCAGTGCGGCGACCAGGGCGTCGGCGCTGCGGGCGTCATCCGCGTGGCTGAGCTGGGCACTGGTGCGGCGGTGGTCGGACAGGTGCAGGTTGATCTGATGGTGTTCACGGATCCAGTCGGCGATACGGTAGCCCGTGGTGCCGAGACGGCTGATGTCGACGATGACCTGGAGGGGGTCGAGGTCGGCCGCGCGACCGGGCCCGCAGAAGTCGTCGCGACCGTGGACGTGCATGCCGTCGATCTCGGCGATCTGTGCCCGTACGGTCTTGGCCAGGGCGAGCGTGTCGTCGTAGAGCGCGTGGCCGTGCTCCACCATCTGACGGCGCCAGCCGTCGAGGGCCGCGTAGACGAGCACGGAGGGGCTGGTGGTGCCCAGCAGGTCCTCGCGGTTTTTAAGAACCTCGGGTTCGACCAGGTCGCCCTGGAGATGGAAGACCGAGCTCTGTTCCAGCCCGGAGCCCATCTTGTGGACGGAGGTGACGCACACGTCCGCGCCGGCGTCCATGGCCCAGGTCGGCAGGTCCGGGTGGAACGGCAGGTGGGCGCCCCACGCCTCGTCGACGATGAGCGGCACGTCGTGTTCGTGACATGCCTCGGCGATGGCGGGCAGGTCGGAGCAGGTGCCGTACGGCGTCGGTGTCGTGACCAGGGCACCCCGCGCGTCGGGGTGCTCGGCGAAGGCTGCGCGGAAGGCATCGGCGGACGGCGGGTGGGCGAGGTGGCGTTCCGCATCCCATTGGGGGTCCACCCAGATCGGCACGATCCCGGCTAGTACGAGGCCGGACACCACCGACTTGTGGGCGTCACGCCCCATGAGCAGCTTCTCGTGCGGCCCGGCCACGGACAGCATGGCCGCCTTCACCGACAGGGAACTGCCGCAGGTCGAGAAGAAGGTGTGCTGCGCCCCGACGGCATCGGCCATGAGTTCCTGGGCCTTGGCCAGGACACCCTTTGAAGAGGTCCGGTCGTCCAGGCCACTGGTGGCGAGCACGTCGGAGCGGAACACGGCGTCACCGAGGACCGCGCGCACGCGTGGGTCAGCCCCGCGCCCCTGCTTGTGGCCGGGCGGGGTGAAGGGGGTCTGGTTCTCTGCGTGGTACGCGGCCAGCGCGTCGAGCACGGGTGCCTGTGAATGGTCCACGGCGCTTCGATTTCCCCAAGAAACCGGGCAAAAACCCCTCCGGATCACGGGCAGGGGTGGAGGTGCTCCCGAGGTGGGCGGGCCTCGCCGCACAGGCCCCGCGGCGGAGAGGCAGTGGGGAAAGGCGCCCTTGAGCGCTGCGCCCCCTTACAGATCCCGAGCGAACCGTATTCCCCTCCGCGGACGCCGGGCACAAACGGCCACGTCGCAGCTGGCCAGCACCACCCTTGCCGTGCATCGGTAGTTCCCGTCCGGCAGGGCGAGGGTGAGGCATCGTGCCCCACCACAGCGAAAGGTTTCCGGTGATTCCTCTGTGGCGCCGTAGGCTGCAGGCGCCAAAGAGCACATGTATGCTCCGTCGCCTTTTTTACTCTTCGCTCATCGGGCCCTGGGTTCCTCTGGCTCTATGAGCCCCTCACTGGCGTCATGAAGGGGCGAGGCGGTAGTGGTCACGTCCGGGGCGCGGGCGTAAAACGGCAGGTCAGGGTGGCTGGAGTGAAGGTCCTCGGGCATTCGGCGCCACCCTCCTTGGTGTGGGCAGGCGCTGGCGCCGGACTTTTGCTTCCTCTCGTGAAACCGCCTCGCCGCAAGGTCCCCGAACCCAAGACGGCAAAAAACCGGCTCCACACCGACGTCCGGGCGCCAGGGCACGGCAGCTCCAACGAGCGATGGGCGCGGATCAAGTCGGAGTCCGAACGCCTGGTGCGGGCGGGTGGGACCATCTTGGAGAAGTTCTACGGGCACCATGTTGTGATGGCCGACTCGGAGGGTAACGAGTTCTGCGTCGGCGCAGCCTCTGCGTGAGGGGTCGACAGGGACAAGGCCCCGCCCCCAACGAGACAACGCCGGCTGGTCACATGATTCGCCGGATCGGCCCTAGCCTCTGGATATCTCGTCGATGGCAGGCATCGGCTCTCCGCCCGGATGCCACCTGTTGAGAAAGCCGACCTGTCGGCTGATATCGACGAGTTCGATGCGTACGCCGATGCTGTCCAGGCGGTGATAGGCGAACGGCCGACCGTAGGGGCAGCCGGAGAAGTCCACGGGCATGCCTTCCAGGGCCAGGACGATCAGGGTGACGGTGTCTGGGTTGGTGTGGTCGTTCATGAAGGGTCTTCTCTCGTCTGACGCAGGTAACCGGCCGTGTGCGTCGTTCCAGGGGCGCATACGGCCGGCCCCGGTTCTCCCGTCGCCGGCCTGAAGGCAGGCGGGGTGCCCCGGTGGCGGGGCGCGTGGGAGTAACTGTGAAGGGGGTGCGGGGCTGTGCGCGAGTGCACCACAATTCCCAAGGTCCGGCCTCTTGGGCATGGTTCGGTGGTAAGGGTGAGCACACGGTGTCAAGTGATGACAGATCTCTGCCGGGTGATGCTCCCTCGGGCGGGCTGGGGCTGGAGGAGAAGGCCCGGCTGAGGAAAGAGTTCGGCGAGCGCCTCAAGCACCTGCTCGGCCTGGCCGGTATAGGGGCGCGTGAGTTCGGCCGCCAGTATCCGGCCTATGCGGAAAGCATCCGCAGCTACACCACCGGGCGGACGATGCCTCCGCTCAATGTGGTCGAAGCACTCCTGCAGGAAGTCGCCCGGCGCAGTGATCTGACTCCGCAGGCCCTGCACACCGTCACCGCGGGCACCCTCCAGGACTACCGCCACAGGTTGGGCCTGCTGGGCACCCCCAGCGGCAGTGACCAGAACTCGCTGCTGCTGCGCCTGTATGACCTGGAGATGCGGCTGCGGGCCGTCACCGGGGAGCTGGCGCACGTACGCGAGCAGGAAACGCACATCCGCGCCCGCATGGGGGAACTGAACCGCCCTGTCGGCCAACCGCACCGAGGAACAGCGCCTGCGCGCCCAGAGCACCGAACTGGCCACAAGGAGGGACCAGCTGGTCCGGCGCCGCAAGGCGACGGTCAAAGAGCTGGATGCCTGCCAGGCCCGCTATCTCCAGGCGCTGCGCCAAGCCCACGCCGATAAGCATGCGCTGCCTTCCGGGCAGGCCGGTGAGAGCACGCACCACCTGCCCGGCAGCCCCGGCCAGGGGGGCCGGGGCTGCCGGTGGGGGACCGCACCAACCCCCGGCAGCCCAGTCCGCAGGCGGCCCGCGCCGTCGGGGGGCGGCGGTGCTGGGTGCCTTCCTCGCCGCTGTGATCATCCTGGCGTTCGGCGTGTGGCTGGGCACGCAGAACAACGACTCCCCCGCGGCCAAAGACGGTGCACCCAAAACCGTCCGGCCCACCAGGCCGTTTGCCGGCGCACCCCAGCAGACGCCACCCGCAGCACCTTCCGCCTCCCGCAGCACCGCGCCCCCGCGGCCCGCCGCCCGGCTGTTGTCGGCGATGGTTGCCGAGGAAGGCTCCGAGCAGCTGGAGCCGGGATCGTTCCGCCTGGACGGACGTGACTATCCCGACAGCCTCGCAGGTGGCTGCCGGCTGTCGGGAGACGCTCTGGACGGCGGGACGGAATACGCCCTGAAGGGCCAGTACACCAAGTTCACCGCCACGCTGGGCATCATCGCGGGCCCCGACGATCCGGACGCTGTGGGGACCTTCGGTGTGCGCGTCGACGGGAAACTGGCTGGTACCTGGACCGCGACCCGCGACCGCGTCGTCAAGGTCGATGTGGATCACCGGCGGGGAGCGGCTGACGCTGCAGAGCGTCGACCTGGTCGGCGACCCGCTGTACTGCAAGGTCAGAAACTTCATCTGGGGCAATCCCCGGCTCACCGGAACCTCCGCGTGACCATCCTTCAATCCGGTTGTCAGGGTGTCCACGCTCAAGGGGCCACCTCATTCCCCGACCTGATCCCGTCGAGGAGACACCCCGCTCCGACGTGCCGGACCATCCGGCCTGCCAGCAGATTCTCACTGCCCTCGCCGACGCCGGTCGTCCGATGCGGGCCCGCGACCTGTCCGCGGCACTCGACCTGCCGATCCTCCCGAAGAACACCGAAGGGCACCGTCGACTTGGCGGTCGGGCTCCGTGAGGTGGTCTTCGGGTCGATCGGCTTGGGGAGGGTCTGTTCGTGGATGGAATGCCACCGTCGTACAAGGGTTTCGGTATCCGGGCGAGGTCAGTGCTCGCGGTGTGCGGTGTACCACCGTTTCCCCCTCTCGTTCCGGGAGGTCGAGGAACTCATGTTCGAGCGGGGCGTCACGGTCTCGTACGAGCGAGACGGTCCGGCAGTGGTGCGCCAGGTTCCGGCCAGGCCTACGCCAACCAGCTGCGGCGCCGGCGTCCGCGGCCGGGCGACAAGTGGTACACGGACGGGTCTTCCTCAAGATCAACGGGAGGCTCCAGTACCTCTGGCGCGCGGTCGACCAGGACGGCAACGTCCTCGACATTCTTGTCCAGTCCAAGCGGAACACGCAGGCGGCCAAGCGGTTCTTCCGCCGGCTGCTCAAGGAGTACGAGTACGTGCCCCGGGTGATCGTGACCGACAAGCTGCGCTCCTACGGCGCCGCCCACCGCGAGGTCATGCCCTCGGCCGAGCACCGGTCCTCGAAATACCTGAACAAGCGGGCCGAGAACAGCCACCAGCCAACGAGGCGGCGGGAACGCGCCATACGGCGCTTCACCTCACCAGGGCACGCGCAGAGATCCCCGTCCGCCTTCAGCGGCATCCCACCCCGCTTCCGCCCTCGACACCACCTGCTCACAACCCGTGACTACCGCACCGAAACGACCCACCGTTTCACCACCTGGCGCCAGGCCACCAACTGCGCAGCCACAGCCTGAAGACAACCGGCCCCCGGAAGTAAGCCGGCCGTTGCGGGTAATCCGCATCGGTAAATCGCCCGGCGTCGCCTGGCGCCCGTGTGCGGGATGCGTCACGTATCGGCGTGACGTACTTCGGTGATGCGCAAGCCGCTGCGTGGCCGGGTGGGGATGCGTCGCAGGGGGATGGTCAGGTCCTGGGCGGGCACCTCGTACTGCAGGCGGGCGAGCCGGATGCTCAGGGCTTCCAGCAGCGCGATCGTGACGGCTTCGCCGGGGCAGCGGTGGCCGGTGGACGGGTCCCCGCCGCCTTGGGGGATCAGCTCGTCACGTTCGACGGGGCGTTCCAGGAAGCGCTGGGGACGGAAGGCATAGGGGTCGCCCCACAGTTCCAGGTCGTGGTTCTGCCCGTACAGGTCGAGCAGGACCAGGCCCCCAGCAGGGATGTGCTCGCCCCGCCAGGTCAGGTCGGCGGCCGCGCGGCCTCCGGTGACCGGAGCGAAGGGGTAGAAGCGTCGAATCTCGTGGACGAAAGCCGCCGTGTACGCCGCGTCGCCCGCCTTCAGCCGCTCGCGATTCTCGGGCCACTGGTGCAGGGCGTGTCCGGCGAAGGCGACGAACCAGCTGACCGCGACCGTGGGGCGGATGATGTTGAGCAGTTCCACCGCGGCCGTCCGCGCGTCGAGGAGTCGCCCATCGGCGTCACGGTGCTGTGCCACCGTAGCCACGACCGAACCCTCGGAAACCTTGGTGGCGCCGGCGCGCACGTCGTCCACCAGGCCGGCCAACGTCGCCTCGCAGCGACCGCGTGCCTTGCGGGCACGCCAGTGGCGCGGCCCCGGTGTGGCGAAACCGTCGACCAGCGCCACCAGATCGCGAGACACCGTCTGCGTCGTGGCCGGCTCCAGCGGCACACCGGCCCAGCGGCACACTCCGGCGGTGAGGACCTTTGCGGCTTCGTCGAAGAGCACCACGGCCTGTCGGTCCTTCCATGACCTCACCGCCTTGTCCCACGCCGAGGTCACCTCCTCCACCAAGTCGGCGATACGGGCCGGCGGGGTGAGGAGCGACAGGAACATCGCCTTGCGGACACGGTGCGCCTCACCATCGAGTGTGTGGATCGCTTTGTGGCCGAAGAGGGTGCTGAGGACCGGCTCCGGGATGGCCTTGTGACGCCGTACATGGCGTTCGTCGTAGAAGAATCGCACCGCGTCCGGTCCCCGCAGAGCCACCGCATGACGGCCGAGGACGCGGGCGCGGACGACGGGGCCCGCAGCACGCCGCATCCGGTCCGGGAGCCAGGCGTAACCCTCGAACAGCAGCGATGCGGTGCGGTCGGCGAGTGGTCGGCGGTATTCGCGCATGGATCTTCAGTGCCCGCAGCGGCCTGGAGGAAACGGCACGTCAGCCGCTTGGCCGAGCTGTAGCGCGGCCAGCACGGCGCCCTGTGACGCGAACGTCCGCCTTGCAGCCGTCGCCCACCAAGAAGTGAGTCGTCCCCGGCCGCATGGCCCGCCGGATCACCCTGGCCGCCAGCAGCTCCCCGCCCCCCGGCCGGCCCAGCACGTGGAGCGCCCGCGGGTCCTCCCGGCTGTTCCCGTGCAACTCGTGCGTGGCACTTCGGTACAGCCCGAGTGCCCTGTACCCGACTGGATACGACTACTGCGGCCGTCTTCTCCAGGCGTGCCCTGGCAGGACGGTGAGCCGCGTGGAGTCGGCGGGCACGCCGCGGTACCGCACCGGCAACCGGATGATGTGGGCGCGCTGGGCGCCGTGGCGCTTTGGCGAGTCGGTGGTGGGGGCGTACGAAGACCTCGTGAGTCGGCCCGGGCAGGCGAAGAACCCGGGCCGGCCGTATGGAGGGGGCCTGATGCTCGGCCTGCCTGCTGTTGCGGCAGGCAGGTATCCGAGGCTGACGGAGTGACGACTCGGTGGTCGGGCAGGCCGGTCGGGAGCCGGACAGCGCTGCATCCCGGCGCGTTCGTCTGGCCGGCGGGGAAGCGTCACTGGGGCGTCGACGGGCGGTGATGCTGCGCACGGTGGTGATCACGGTCGTCTGGGCGACGGCGGCTGCGGGCGTGAGCTGGACCGCAAGCCCATGGCAGCCAGGCGGTGCAGGGCCTCCATCGTTGAGTCAGGCGGGGAGTACGGTGAAGCCAAAGCCGGTGAAGGAGCAAGGGGCGTGGGCGTGTCGAATACCTCTGGCTCCGGCTAGTCCGTGGTGCAAGAGGGGTGAACGTCCGTGGACACCCGCGTTGAGCGCTCGGGTGTGGAGGGCTGCGGCGGGGATATATGTGGCTGTGACGTCCATCGCGGCCTCCTCGTTCTGTCCGCCGGCCCTGCGACAGCCTCTCGGGGTGGTGGAGCCGGCGGGCGGATGCGGGCGGCCCCTGTCTGACAGGTCGACTCCTA